>JBIQHP010000052.1:0-15718 GCA_044508495.1 Clavibacter sp. | reverse complement strand
GGGCACCGACGGCTACAACGCCACGGTCAAGGTGAACGGCTCCGACGCGTTCAACACCGTCGACATCGAGGGCGCGAAGGCCATCCTGAATGGCCGGACCCCCGAGGTGCGGGTGCTCTACAACACCAAGAACCCGAACCGTGTCGCGTCGTTCGAGGCCCTTCAGGCCTCGGCGGAGCAGGCCGGCTTCAAGATCATCGACGCGGGTGCTGAGAACTGGGGATCGCTCCTCGGCAGCGGCACCTACGACGCCTCGATCTTCGGATGGATCTCCTCGGGTGTCGGCGTCGCCGGCGTCCCGCAGATCTTCGGAAGCACCGGTGGTGGCAACTACAGCGGTTACGCCAACCCCGAGGTCGACAAGCTGGCCACCCAGCTTCAGGTGACCCTCGACAAGGCTGACCAGGATGCCATCCAGGTTCAGATCGACACGCTCCTGTGGAAGGACTTCTACGGAGTCCCGCTGTTCGTTGCTCCGGGCGTCATGGCTCACAGCAACGACGTCACGGGTGTCGTCTACTACCCGGGCCAGGCCGGTGTCGGCTGGAACTTCTGGGAGTGGGCAAAGAAGTAGCACCCTGGTTCAGTCCGCTGTGACTGACCCTGGATGAACTTCCAGGGCGGAGCGCCAGGACCCATGGTCCTGGCGCTCCGTTCGTTCCCTCCATTCCAGTCAGGCCGCCCGGGCGGTGCGCTCAGCGCAGATGCTCGGCTAAACTTCCCGCAGGCTCGCCACCGTTGTCGGCCTGCGAACGCGAAAGTGTTATCCCATGGTGTCTTTCATCGCGAGACGGCTCATCGTCTCGGTTCTGCTCCTCGTCGGAGCGGCGTTCATTATGTATCAGCTCACCGCGCTCGCCGGTGACCCGCTCGAGGAGTACTACCAGAGCCGGCTCCCCAATCGCGATCAGCTCATGGCGGCCCGGATCGAGCGGCTCCAGCTGAACGTCCCGGCTCCCTTGCGATTCTTCCTCTGGCTGGGCGGCGCCGCGAAGTGCGTCATCCCCTTCGCCAACGCCTGCGATCTCGGGCTCACGGCGCAGGGCCAGCCGGTCATCGACCTCCTGCCGCAGGCCATCGGGTCGACCCTGCAGCTCGTGACTGCGGCGACGATCCTCTCCATCATCATCGGCATCACGATCGGCATCGTGTCGGCCCTGCGCCAGTACACGACCTTCGACCTCGTCATGACCTTCTTCTCGTTCCTGCTGTACTCGCTCCCGTCGTTCTGGGTGGGCATCCTGCTCAAGGAGTGGGTGGCCATCGGCTTCAACGACTTCCTGAGAGATCCCGTCGTGGGCGCGGGCTGGATCATCGCGATATCCGTCGGGATCGCGCTCGTCTGGGTAGGTCTCATCGGCGGAGACATGCGCCGCCGGATCTCCGTCTTCGTCGTCTCCGGGCTGGCGACCGCGGCGGTCCTGACCTACTTCTCGCTCACCGACTGGTTCACGCGTCCCTCGCTCGGGCCGGTGTTCATCTTCATCATGGCGGCGGGCATCGCGGTCGTGCTGACCGCCCTCATGGCGGGCCTGCGCAACCGCCGGGCGCTGCTCACCGCCGGCATCCAGGTCGTCGTGGCCTTCGTCTGCTACCTCGCGCTGCAGGGGCTCCTCAGCATCTCGAGCATCTACACGTTGCTCATCCTCGCCGTCATCACCGTCGCGGTGGGCCTCCTCACCGGCTACCTCGTCGGAGGCCCCGACCGGGGGCTCAACATGAGGGTGGGCGTGTTCACCGCGGTGCTGTCGGCATCGCTCATCCTCGTCGACCGGCTCATGCAGGCCTGGCCGACCTACGTCAACAGCTCGGCGATCAACCGCCGGCCGATCGCGACGGTGGGCTCGCAGACCCCGGGCCTGCCGGGCGACATCTGGGTGCACGGCGTCGACTCCTTCACCCACCTCCTGCTGCCGACGCTCACGCTCATGCTCATTGCCTTCGCCGGTTACACGCGGTACTCGAGGGCGGGCATGCTCGACGTGCTCAACCAGGACTACATCCGCACCGCACGGGCCAAGGGGATGCCGGAGCGCGTCGTGATCGTGCGGCACGCGTTCCGCAACTCCCTCATTCCGATCGCCACGATCGTCGCCTCCGACTTCGGCGCGCTGCTCGGCGGCGCGATCATCACCGAACAGGTCTTCGCGTTCTCCGGGATGGGTCAGATGTTCCAGCGGGGCGTCTCGCTCCCCGATCCGAACCCGGTCATGGGCTACTTCGTCGTCATCGCGACGATGGCCATCGTCTTCAACTTCATCGCAGACATGACCTATTCTGCGCTCGACCCGAGAGTGAGGGCCCGCTGATGTCGCTCATCGCTGGAACCGACCTGCCGGAGTCCGCGCCGCCGGAGGAGACCCGCGTCACCGAGGGCATGAGCCAGGGTCGCCTCATCATGAAGAGGTTCCTCGCGAACGGCGTCGCGATGACCTCCCTGGGGTTCTTCCTCCTCATCGTGCTCCTCTCGATGACGGCGACGGGCGCCTTCGGCATCCCGGGCTGGTGGAAGTACTCGCACACCGACCTGCCCGTGCTGCTCAACGGGGGCGCGCCGACCCTGTCGCTCATCCCCGAGTGGCTCGGCGGCGCCGGCATCTCCCTGGGGGAGCACCCCTTCGGCCAGACCCTCATCGGCAAGGACTACTTCGCCATGACGATGCGCGGCGTGCAGAACTCGCTCATCGTCATGTTCGTCATCGGCATCCTCGTCGCGATCATCGGGACCGTCATCGGTGCGATCGCCGGCTACTACCGCGGATGGGTGGAGTCGCTCCTGATGCGGTTCACCGACCTCGTCATCGTCATCCCGGTCATCGTGCTCGGCGCCGTCGTGGGCCAGATCGCCAGCCAGCACTTCAAGGGCCTCGGAGTCCTCGGCCTCTCGATCGTGCTCGGCCTGTTCCTGTGGACCGGGCTCGCCCGGCTCGTGAGGGGCGAGTTCCTGACCCTGCGCGAGCGCGAGTACGTGGATGCGGCCCGGGTGTCGGGCGCACGGGACGCTCGCATCATCTTCCGGCACATCCTCCCGAACGCGATCGGCGTGGTGATCGTCACGACGACGCTCGTCATGGCCGCCGCCATCCTGCTCGAGACGGGGCTGAGCTTCCTCGGCTTCGGCATCCGGCCCCCGGACGTCTCCCTCGGCCTTATCATCAGCCAGAACCAGACGGCCTTCAGCACGCGGCCCTACCTGTTCATCTGGCCGGGTGTGTTCATCGTGGCCATCGCCCTGAGCGTGAACTTCATCGGCGACGGGTTGCGCGACGCCTTCGACCCGCGGCAGCGCAAGTTCTCGGCGCGCAAGACGAAGGACCGGGTGAGCTCATGACGCTGCTGCTAGCCGAGCGCCAGAGCCGCGACCGTGGCGACGAGCAGCGCGCCGCTCACCGCGATCACCGTCCAGTGCCAGCGCCGGGTCACGGCCGTCGTGTCGGCGACGCCGATCTCGATGCGCTCCTCGGCGACGAGTCGCTCCCAGCGCGTGCGCACGAGGTAGGCCGCGGCGCCGGAGTCCGTGTTCGGGAGATCTCCCGGGCGCAGGCGACCGTCGGCGCCCGCCTGCGAGGCGACACGCGTCAGGTCGCGCTTGCTGAGCGCCGTGGCGAGGCGCCCGGGTGCGGGTGCCGCGGTCGCGGTGTAGCGGCCGCCCGGGGTCACGAGCGTGAGCGCGTACTTCGTCTCGACCGCGATGAGCGCGGGCCAGGGCACGGTCAGCGTGCTCAGCACGTTCGTGATCGTGACGGCGTCGTCGTCGATGCGCACGGCGGGACGCCACAGCCCGGCCCAGGCCAGGAACGCTGCCAGCGCGATGAGCGGAAGGTATTCGACGGAGGAGCCGGGACCGGACACGACGACCGCGGCCACTGCGCCGCAACAGAACAGCCAGACCACGATGGCCAGCACCTGATTGAAGCGGGAGTGGAACATTCCCCTATCGTCGCAGGTGATGGCCGCTGATGGTCGACAGGGAGACCACGGAAATGACAGAGACAGCAGCAGCGCTCCAGGTCGACGACACCTCCGGGTTCGTTCTGCCCGAGGCGAGCGACCGGGTTCCAGTGCTCGAGGTCAAGGACCTCAGCGTCGACTTCGGCGTCGACGACGAGTGGGTTCCGGCCGCGATCAAGCTCAACTACGAGGTCCACAAGGGCGAGGTGCTCGCGATCGTCGGGGAGTCCGGATCGGGCAAGAGCGCGAGCTCGATGGCGGTGCTCAACCTGCTCCCCGTGAACAGCCGGATCCGCGGAAGCGTCAAGCTCAACGGCGTCGAGCTGCGCGGGATGCGCGACAGCGCGATGCGCAGGGTCCGCGGCGAGAAGATCGCCGTGATCTTCCAGGAGCCGATGACCGCCCTCAACCCGGTCTACACGATCGGGTTCCAGATCGTCGAGACGCTGCGCCAGCACTACGGGATGAGCCCGGCATCCGCGAGAGACCGTGCGATCGAGCTGCTGACCATGGTCGAGATGCCCGATCCGGTCAAGGCCTTCAACTCCTACCCGCACCAGCTCTCCGGCGGGCAGCGGCAGCGCGCGATGATCGCCCAGTCGATCTCCTGCGACCCCGACCTGCTCATCGCGGACGAGCCCACGACGGCGCTCGACGTCACGGTGCAGGCCGAGATCCTCGACCTCCTCCGCAACCTCCACAAGCGGCTGGACTCGGCGATCGTGCTCATCACGCACGACATGGGCGTCGTGGCCGACCTCGCCGACCGGGTGGTCGTCATGCACCGCGGGCTCATCGTCGAGACCGGGACCGTGCACCAGATCTTCGAGAAGCCGGTCGAGCCGTACACGATCGAGCTGCTCTCGGCGGTTCCCCACCTCGGCGCGAACAAGGAGCGCTCGCTGCCGAGCACGGCGGCGGTGAAGGAGCCCGTGCTCTCCCTCAAGCACGTCACGATCGACTACCCGAAGCGCGGACGGGTCCCGGCTTTCCGTGCCGTGGAGGACGTCTCGCTCGAGATCCACCCTGGAGAGCTGCTCGGTCTCGTCGGCGAGTCGGGATCGGGCAAGACCACGATCGGGCGAGCGGCGATGGGCCTCCTGCCCATCACCGAGGGCGAGCTCCGGGTCGTCGGCAAGGATATGGCGAACCTGCCGACCAAGGAGCTCCGGCTCCTGCGGCGCAAGACCGGCATCGTGTTCCAGGACCCGGCCTCCTCGCTCAACCCCCGCATGCCGGTCGGGCAGAGCATCGGTGAGCCCAT
The DNA here is from genome assembly GCA_044508495.1 of Clavibacter sp. Lineage (GTDB taxonomy): Bacteria > Actinomycetota > Actinomycetes > Actinomycetales > Microbacteriaceae > Terrimesophilobacter. The sequence goes on along the minus strand of JBIQHP010000052.1, from coordinate 10,503 downwards.
GCTGCTCGCGGGCGTCGCCAAGGGCAAGGAGCTCGACCGCAAGGTCGAGGACCTGCTCGAGCAGGTCGAGCTCCCGACGTTTTTCCGTAACCGCTACCCCCACGAGCTCTCGGGCGGTCAGAAGCAGCGGATCGGCATCGCGAGGGCGCTCTCGCTGAGCCCGCAGCTTCTGGTCGCCGACGAGCCGACCTCGGCGCTCGACGTGTCGGTGCAGTCCCGATTCCTCGAGCTCCTGCTCGAGCTGCAGGGCCAGCTCGACTTCGCCTGTCTGTTCATCAGCCACGACCTCGCGGTGGTCGACCAGCTCGCCCACCGCATCGCGGTGCTGCGCGACGGCAGGCTCGTCGAGCAGGGCACCCGGGACCAGATACTCCGCGGCGCGAAGGATCCGTACACCCAGCGACTCATCGCGGCCGTTCCACTGCCCGACCCGGACAAGCAGCGCGCGAGCCGCGAGCAGCGTCTGGCCGAGCGGCGCTGATCGCGTCTGCGGCGTGACCGGGGCGGCGACCAGGGCGGTGACGCGGCGGCGCTTCCGGGCGCTTCCGCTCGCTCTCGCGGGCCTGCTCGTGCTCGGTGGATGCACAGGCCCCACCGTCATCGAGGACAGCTCCGTGACGGTCGCCGTGAGTCAGGCCTTCTTCTCGCTCAACGACCGGACCTCGTATGGGAACTCGCCGGCGAACTCCCAGGTGCTCCAGGCCACGAGCTCGCGCTTCACCGCCTATGACGCGCAGTCCGAGCTCGTCACCGACCCCTCCTTCGGGACCTACCAGCTCCTCGCGAACGACCCGCTCACGGTCAGGTACACCGTCGACGGCGACGCCACGTGGTCCGACGGAGTCCCGGTGGATGCCGCCGACCTGCTGCTGTCCTGGGCCGCCAACTCGGGCACGCTCAACACCGAGGGCTTCGACGACAGCGCGTACGTCGACGAGGAGACCGGTCGCTACACGGAGCCCTTCCCGCGGGATGTCGTCCACTTCGACGGCGCGACGAGCGAGGGACTCCAGTACGTCACGGCGATGCCGGAGATCGGCGACGACGGACGCTCGCTCACGCTCGTCTGGGACCGCTACCTCGTCGACTGGCCGCTCCTTCTCGAGGTGGGGCTGCCCGCGCACGTCGTCGCCGCCCACGCGCTCGGGCTCACGCCCTCGGCGGGGCAGGGGGACGACACCGACGCGCCGTCGGAGGCCGACCGCCTCCGTGACGCGATGGCGGCGAAGGCGGCCCTCATCGAGGCGATCCAGGATCGGGATACGGCGGACCTCTCCGCGATCGCGAACTTCTGGAACTCCGGCTTCAATCTCGAGCGGTTCCCGGATGACCCTTCCCTCCTCGTCTCCAACGGCCCCTATACGATCACCGGGTTCACCGCGGGGGAGCAGCTCGTCCTCGGCGCGAACCCCGGCTACCGAGGCGCTCACGGTCCGGCGTTCGAGACGGTCACCCTCCGCTTCATGGCTGATCCGCTCAGCCAGGTGCAGGCGCTCGCGGACGGGCTCGTCGATGTCATAGTCCCGCAGCCGAATCCGGATGTGGCCGCCGCACTGCGCAGCGTCGGGAACGCGACGGTGCTCGAAGGGGTCGACGGGACCTACGAGCACCTCGACCTGAAGTTCGCGAACTCGAAGAATGGATCCTTCGACGACCCGCGCGTGCGGGAGGCCTTCCTGAAGGTCGTGCCCCGTCAGGCGATCCGCGACGCCATGGTCACCCCCGTGCACGGTGAGGCGCCGCTGCGCTCGTCCCAGCTGTTCTTCCCCGGGCAACCGGGCTACGAGGAGACCGTGACCGGGAACGGCTCGGCCGCGCTGAACCGCGTGGACGTCGACGGCGCCAGGCGGCTTCTCGCCGAGGCGGGCGTCGTGGACCCCGTCGTCTGCATCCTGTTCGACCCCGCCAACCCCAAGCGCCGGGAGGAGTTCCGGCTCCTGAGCGAGAGCGCATCCGGTGCCGGGTTCACGGTGACCAACTGCTCGAGCCCCGACTGGCTGGGCCTGCTCAGCACCCCGGGGACCTACGACGCCTCGATCTTCGCCTGGCGGGTCACCAATCTCTCCTTCGCGGGGGTGCAGGCCATCTTCGTGACCGACGGGCTCAGCAACCTCAACGGATACTCGAACCCGGAGGTCGACGACCTGCTCGCGACCCTCTCGGTCACCGTCGACCCGGAGAGGCAGCGGGCGCTGCGACAGCGCATCGACACGATCCTGTTCCAGGACGCCTACGGCCTGCCGCTCTACCAGAACCCGCTCGTCGTCGCCCACGACGACTCGGTGAGCGGTATCGCGCTCGCCCCGCTCGCTCCCGGGATCCTCTGGAACGTGTGGGATTGGGCGCCGGCAGTCGAGGCGAGCCCGAGCCCTTCCGGCTGACGATAGCAGCCGACTGTGTGCATCGCCGGCTATGCGATCGTCGTCAGACGGATCCCGACTTCAAAGCCCCGACGCCACGGCAGGGTGACGCGGCTTACCGCCCAGTTCGCGAAGGGTAGATCAGTGGCAAGCATACGATTCATTCGCTCGAGGATCGCGGCTTCCGCCGTCGCCACGGCCGTGTCGTCGGCGAGCGGCAGCTGATCGGGGAAGTATCGCGGCCCGTCCTCTCGCCGGATCACCGCTTGGTAGGCGAAGTCATCGAGTATCCGTGTGACAAGCGCCTCTTCCAGAGCCTGGGGATCGAAACTCCCGATCCTCTTGCCGACGGTCGCAACGATCGCGCTCGCGATGACACCACCGATCGTGTTGCCTGCGGTATTCCAGCCGCCAAAGCTCGTGATCTTCGCGAGCAGGCCGGTTTCCACTAGCCGTCTGCCGAGCTCGGGATCGCAACCATTCGTATACCTGACATCAGCGACCGCTACCGCACGTCCTGCCGTCACCTCCTGTCGCACCACGTTCACCACGAGCTCCGCCGACTCGGTGTCAAGGGGAGGCGGAGCAGGGTCCAGCATGTCGTACCGGCCGGGGTCTGGAGCATTAACGACGAGCACAACGTCTTCGTCCTCATCCACGAGAGACGCTCCCGCCGCGGCCACTTGACGACGAATCGACTCGGCGAGCGGCGCATTCTCGAACGTGGGCACGCGCTCGAGGCCACCTGGCTCCGGACACGAGACCCGGACTGCGACCGATACGCCGGCCGCCTCAACAAGCGTGCGTGCGACGAGAACTGCGCCGACTTCGTCGGCGCCTGGATACATCAGAACCTGGTGGCCATGTGGTAGGAGCCGCATCCAGTGTCTCAGCCACCCCTGCTCGGCCGAACCGTACGAGAGGACGGCGGTGTCGTCCGCGGTGATGGCGAGACAGTCGAGCGTTCCCTCTTCAAGGAGGGTCAGCGTCATGAGATTGGCGACATGGTTGCGAATACGCCGAAGGGCGAAGTCGGAGACGACCTCGGTGGGGACATCCGTCATCGTGGCGACCGGGCCGACCTCGGGTTGCCCGTCGACTCGGTGGAGGTCGCCGCCGAGTCGGTGGAGCTCCCGGCCATACTCCGACCAGTAGCTGGGCTCTTCGGCGGAGGAGTAGGAGTCGCTCGCTCGCATGACGAGAGAAACGGCGCTGATTCTCAGACCCGGGCGACGAGCGCGAATTCGACGCAGGATCTGAAGTCGGTCGAGAGCGGCATCCGCTGTGTCGTGACCGGTGCGGCTCGCGATGAGGCCGCCGAAGCAGAGCATGTCGATCGAGACGATCAGGTGGCCGACGGAGGGATCCGATGCCCGATCGAGAAGCCAGTCGGCGAGTCCTCTGGTGTCACCGGGCCGTCGATAGCGAGGCAGGATATCGGCGGGAGGAACATCGACCTTGGCACCGGCGATGCGCCCGACGTCCTGAGGCAGCAGGACGTTAACGGGTCGATCGTCCAACGGAAGTAGGGCGATGCCGAGCCCGAGAGACCCGGTCACGATGCGGGTTCCGTCTGGCGCGGTGGCCGACTCAGCGACACGGAGTAAGAGTAGCGGTCGCCGCGGTAGAGGGACTCAGCGTACTCGATGGGGCGCCCCCGCGCATCTGACGCCGTGCGCTGCACGAGGAATGCCGGCGAGAAGGGCGGGACGAGAAGGCTCCTCGAGTCCTCCGCGTCGAGAACGGTGGCCTGAATGGTCTGATCCGCCCGCTCGACACGGAGCGAGAAGCGGTCCCTGAGGTCCTCGTATAACGAACTCCCCTGGATGCCCTCTTCGAGCCCCTTGGCCAACTCATGCGGGATGTAGGCGTCCTCGACGCACATCGGGATGTCGTCCGCTGTGCGAATGCGTCGGATATGGACGACGGGGGTCGCCGGGCTGAGCCCGAGGGCGTACCCGACCTTCATCCCCGCAGACTCGACCTGGATCGCGGTGGAGAGCGAGCCCGGAGCCATGTTCCGCATCCGCATGTCTTCGGAGAACGAGGTGAATTCGAGTGACTTGTTGATCTGAGGTGCGCTGACGAAGGTCCCGGAGCCCTGTACTCGATAGATGATGCCTTCGCGCTCGAGCTCTCCTAGAGCGTGCCGGATGGTGAGTCGGTTGACTCGTAGCGACTCGGCGAGTTCGCGTTCGGTCGGCAGTTTCTGATGCGGCTCGAGGCCTTGATTGATCGTCTCCTCGAGGTGTTGTCGTACCAGATCGTACTTCTTAAGCTGAGCGGGACCGGAATCCGCCATACTGATGACCTCCACTCGAATGGTACCGACCAATATCTTGACGCGCGCGCCCTAGGTGTGTCAATATTTCGGTCACGACACGAAGATGGTCTAAACCAGTCCCTGATCTTGTGTCCATCCTGACACCGAATGGAGTAAATCATGAAGACTCACTGGCCGCGAGCTGCGCGAGCTATCGCGGCATCCACCGCGGGGCTGATGGTCATCGGGACCCTCGGCGCCTGCACTTCGAACCCGGGAGGCGACGATGCGACCGGGATGACAACCGTCACGTTCTCTTACCTTTGGTCCGGACCGGAGGCGGCCTCCCTGGAAAAGATCATCGCCGACTTCAACGCGAGCCAAGACGAGGTCAAGGTCGTCGGCGTCTCGAGCCCGGACTTCCAGAAGCAGTTGACCTCGATGTCCTCGTCGAACGGATCCTTCGACATCTCGGATAACTTCGGCGATGTCGTCGGCTCCTGGGCATCCAAGGGGATTCTGGCACCTCTCGACGACTACGGCATCGATCTGAGCGGCTTCGTCCCGAGCTCGCTGAGCCAGATGACCTATGAGGGGAAGACCTACTCGCTTCCGATCGCGATCCACAGTCAGCTCCTGATGTACAACAAGACGCTGTTCGCCGAGGCGGGGCTCGAGCCCCCGACGACCATGGACGAGCTGGCCGCTGCGGCACTCGCTCTGACCAAAATCGACAGTTCGGGGAACATCACCCAGCTCGGCTTCGGTGAGGCTGCTCCTGGTGCCACGCAGAGGATGATCGCAACCGCCTTCGGCGGCTCGTGGTGGGACGACGACGGTCAGCCCACTCCCACGAACGCGGGCAACATCGAGGCGATGAAGTGGTACCAGGACCTCGTCGAGAAGATCGGATCGGACAAGATCGCCAAGTTCGTCGCCGGATACGGTCAGTACCAGTCCGACCAGGATCCGTTCTTCACTGGCAAGGTCGCGATGAGGATCGACGGAGAGTGGAACGGCGTCAGCATCCCCAAGGTCGCCCCGGGCTTGGAGTGGGGCGCCGTGGCGATTCCCGCGGCAGCGTCCCAGTACGCTGACACCACGGAGGTGACGGCCAGTACGCTGTTCATCCCCGCCAACTCGAAGCACAAGGAGGCAGCCGCGAAGTTCCTGGCGTACATGGTCACCCCGGAGGTGATGAAGGCGTTCACTCTGGCGCTCGGGAACATGCCGGCTCTCAGCTCGCTCCTGGATGACAGCGCAAGTTACTCGGGCATCCTGAACTACGCGGCGTTCGCCGACGTCCTCAAGAGCCCGAATGCTTATGCACCGTCCAATCTCCCCAGTGCCGCCGAGTACATGACCGATTTGAACAAGGCCTTCGACTCGATTGCCAGTGGCAGCGAGACGCCGAAGAACGCACTCGACGACGTGCAGTCCCGCGTTTCGAGTTACTCCAAGTAAGAAGGCGGGACGAGAGCAGTGCCTGTACAGCGCTCGACAGTCGGATGGCCGCTCACCCCGGTCGCCCGGCTGTCGAGCCGTCGGTCGTCCCATCGAACGTTATGGCTCGGCTTCGCGTTCGCCTCACCCTTCATCGTCGGATTCCTGTTCCTCTTCGCGTATCCGATCGCGGCCTCGGCCTATTACAGCTTCACGGACTTCAACCTGTTCCAGTCTCCAACATGGGTCGGGTGGGACAACTATGCCCAGATGTTCGAGAACCCGACGTTCTGGCAGTCCCTCGGGAACACGCTGTACCTCACTGTCGTCGGGGTTCCTCTCGCGATAGTGATCTCCTTGGCCGGAGCCCATCTGCTCAACTTCCCGGTACGGGGGCAGCCGCTTTACCGCGCGCTCGTCTATCTACCATCGATCGTCCCGATCGTGGTCGGCGGCTACCTGTGGCGCTGGCTCCTTAATACCCAGTACGGATTCTTCAACTACATTCTGTCCTGGTTCGGGATCGATGGGCCTGCATGGCTCACCGATGCGGACTGGACACGACCGGCGATTCTGCTCATGTCCTTCTGGACGGTCGGTGGGACGACCATCATCTACCTCGCCGCGCTCAAGGATGTGCCTCAGCAGCTCTATGAGGCGGCCGAGTTGGACGGTGCGGGGGCGTGGCGGAAGTTCCTGAATGTGACCTGGCCGATGATCAGTCCGGTCACTCTCTTCCAAGTGATCGTGACTCTTATCGCCTTCCTACAGATCTTCACTCAGCCGTTCATCCTGTCTCAGCAGCGCCTGAACACACCCTCGGCGGGGCCGGACGGATCGATGCTGACCTTCGCGATGTCGCTCTATCAGAACGCGTTCGTGTTCCTCAAGATGGGATATGCGTCCGGCATGGCGTGGATCCTGTTCCTCGTGACGCTCACCATCACACTCGTCGTCCTCGCGACCTCCAGGAAGTGGGTGCATGATGGCTCGAGCTGATCGCGTGGTTCTCAAGGCGCTTGGATCCATGCCTACTCTGCCACGCCGGTGGCCGACAACGCGGCATCGCTGGAGACAGGCTCGTCGTTACGTCCTGGTGATCCTCCTTGCCCTCGTGTTCCTCTTTCCCCTGCTGACCATGGCCTTTACGGCGTTCAAGGTGCCGTCGGATGTCTTCCACGCTCCTCCGACCCTCTGGCCAAAGGAATGGACGCTGGATAACTTCGTCGAGGCGTTCCATGAGATCCCGGTCTGGCAATATCTGGCGAACACGCTCTTCATCAGCGGGATGAGCGTTCTGGGCACTGTTCTTGCCTGCCCCTTGGTCGCCTACGCGCTCGCCAAGATCCGCTGGCGCGTTGCGCGGCCTCTGCTCATCGTTGTGCTTGCGACGATGATGCTGCCGCCGCAGGTTACGATGATCCCGATCTTTCTCATCTGGAATGGTCTCGGTGCCGTCGGAACCTATCTCCCGCTCATCGTGCCTGCCTTTCTAGGCACGCCGTTCTTCATCTTCCTGATCCGGCAGTTCCTGCTGAGCGTCCCCGACGAACTCATCGAGGCCGCGCGGATCGACGGCGCGTCGGAGTTCCGCACCTACGCGACGATCGTCCTGCCGATCGCGCGTCCGGCCATCATCACCGCGGCGATCTTCCAGTTCGTGTGGGCTTGGACGGACTTCCTCAACCCGCTCATCTATCTGAACGACTCCTCGACCTACACCCTGTCGATCGGCATCTACGCCTTCTTCGGGCAGAACACGGTGGCCTGGGGCCCCCTGATGGCGGCCTGTGTGCTCTTCACCCTTCCGGCGCTGGTCCTCTTCCTCATCGGTCAGCGCTTCTTCATCGGCGGAATCAGTACAGGAGCCATCAAGTGACCGACAACATCGCCCCTCCCGCGCTTGGATCGATCGAGGGCGGTCTCGTTGTGTCGGTGCAAGCCCGTGCGGGCAGCCCGCTGAGGTCCTCGCCGATCATCGCGGCGTTGACCGAGGCGATCCTGGAAGCCCGGCCTGCCGGTCTTCGCCTCAACGGCTCTGACGATATCCGTGCTGCCAGGGCTCTCACCGACCTGCCGATTATCGGCCTGCACAAGGTGCACAACGGGGTGCGGAACATCATCACTCCGGAGATCGCTCTCGCACTCGGGCTGGCGGAGGCCGGTGCCGATATCATCGCCGTGGATGCGACTGCGGAGGTTCTCGGTGACGACTTCTCGATTCTCGCTAGGGTTGCGAGCGAGACGGGGCTTCCCGTCATGGCGGATGTCTCAACCTTGGACGAGGGCCTGCGCGCCTGGGATGCAGGGGTTGTGGTCGTCGGGACCACCCTCTCCGGCTACACCCCCGAGTCCGCGTCGGCCGGTAGCGGCCCCGATCTGGAGCTCGTGTCGCGCCTCGCCGATCACGGTGTGCGCGTGATCGGCGAAGGGCGATATCGCAGCCGGGAGGACGTGAGGAGTGCCTTTGACCGTGGCGCATACTCTGTAGTCGTGGGAGGGGCGATCACCGATCCGGCCGCGATCGCTGCGGGGCTTGTTGCGGAGAGCCCTCGGAGCCGGATGATGGCCACATGACGGGGCGGAGCATCGGAATCGACATCGGTGGGACGAAGCTCGCGGCCGGGATCGTCGACGCTCGGGGTCTCGTCGCGGGTACCCTCGTTCGAGCGCCCACTCCCACTCGGAGCGGACCAGGCACGATCATGGCGTCGATCGTCCGCATGGTGGAGCCTCTCCTGACATCCGTGGATCACGGCGCAATCGGAGTGGGATCGGCGGGCGTCATCGCTCGCGACGGCGCCGTACTCTCGGCCACCGACTCGATTCGGGACTGGCAAGGATTCGACCTTCGTGCGGAACTCGCGCGTGCACTCGACCGGCCGGTTCTGGTGCTCAACGACGTCCACGCCGCCGCCGTCGGCGAGGCTGTGCTCGGTGCGGGCCGGCGATACGCGTCCTTCCTCATGGTGACGGTCGGCACCGGTGTCGGGGGAGCCATTGTCCGGGATGGTGTGCCGGTGCGGGGGGCGACGGGCACGGCGGGATCTCTGGGCCACACGGCCGCTCGGGGCCAAGCGCTTCGCGAATGCACCTGTGGTCGGTCAGGCCATGTTGAGGCCTACGCTGCCGGCCCGGCCATCGAGCAGGCCTTCGTCGAGGCGACGAGTCGGCGCCTGAGCCTTCGGGAGATCGCGGCCGCAGCGCGCGGCGAAGGAAACACCGTCGTCGATCGCGATGCTGAGCATGCGGTACTCGCGGGCGCGCGAGTGCTCGGTGTGGGCATGGCCGACGCCATGAACCTCGTCGACCTCGACGCGATCGTCGTAGGTGGTGGGGTCGCTTCCATCGGCGACTGGTATCTCGACGCTGTGAGGGAGGCCTATGCATCCTCGGCACTGCCGGGTCCCTCTCATACCCCCGTCCACGCCGCAGAGCTCGGGCCAGAAGCGACTTTGATCGGTGCCGGCCTTTATGGGCTCTTCGAAGGCGAGCGTGTCGATAGCAGGTAGGCACCGTTGGGACGTCTACCGGCGATAGACTCTCGCCCCGGTCACGCCGCATTCGCCCGTCAAGTACTATTGACTGCCCCCCGAAAGAACCAGGACGCACCTTCATGCCCACAGCCACCCGCGACGACCTGCGCAACGTGGCGATCGTCGCCCACGTCGACCACGGCAAGACCACGCTCGTCGACGCCATGCTGCGTCAGACGAACTCCTTCGGCGAGCACGCGCACGTCGAGGAGCGCGCCATGGACTCCGGCGACCTCGAACGCGAGAAGGGCATCACGATCCTGGCCAAGAACACGGCCATCAGCTACCAGGGCAAGCACGCGACCGGCGGGCCGGTGACGATCAACGTCGTCGACACCCCTGGCCACGCCGACTTCGGCGGCGAGGTCGAGCGTGGGCTCTCCATGGTCGACGGCGTCGTGCTGCTCGTCGACGCGAGCGAGGGCCCGCTGCCCCAGACGCGCTTCGTGCTGCGCAAGGCGCTCGAGGCGAAGCTCCCCGTCATCCTGCTCGTCAACAAGACCGACCGGCCGGATGCCCGCATCGACGACGTGGTCGCCGAGAGCCAGGACCTCCTGCTGGGACTCGCGAGCGACCTCTCGGACGACGTGCCGGATCTCGACCTCGACGCGATCCTCGACGTTCCGATCGTCTACGCCTCCGGGCGCAACGGCGCCGCGAGCCGCAACAAGCCCGCGAACGGCACGCTGCCCGACAACGCCGACCTCGAGCCGCTCTTCGCCGCGATCCTCGAGCACATCCCGGCGCCGAGCTATGACCCGGATGCGCCGCTCCAGGCGCACGTCACGAACCTCGACGCCTCCCCGTTCCTCGGGCGCCTCGCCCTGCTGCGCATCTTCAACGGCGCGCTCAAGAAGGGCCAGACCGTCGCCTGGGTGCGCAAGGACGGCGAGGTGCACAA
>JBIQHP010000051.1:0-15721 GCA_044508495.1 Clavibacter sp. | reverse complement strand
ACTTCCTGCTCAACATCGGCTTCACCTACTTCTATGTCGCGATCACCTTCAACCCCGAAGAGGTCGCCGACAACATGAAGAAGTACGGCGGCTTCATCCCGGGCATCCGGGCCGGCCGGCCGACCGCCGAGTACCTCGACTACGTGCTCACCCGGATCACCCTTCCCGGATCGCTGTACCTCGGCATCGTCGCCCTCATCCCGCTGTTCGCCCTCAGCCTGTTCGGCGCCAACCAGAACTTCCCGTTCGGCGGCGCGAGCATCCTCATCATCGTCGGCGTCGGACTGGAGACGGTGAAGCAGATCGACGCGCAGCTGCAGCAGCGTCACTACGAGGGCCTGTTGCGATGAGTCGGTTCCTCATCATCGGCCCGCCGGGTGCGGGCAAGGGGACGCAGGCCGCGCGACTGTCGGCGCTCTTCGGGATACCGGCGATCGCCACGGGGGACATCTTCCGCTACAACATCAAGAACGAGACCCCGCTCGGGCTCGAGGTCAAGAGCATCGTCGACGCGGGCGACTACGTTCCGGACTCCCTCACCAACGAGCTCGTGCGCGCGCGCCTCGAGGAGCCGGATGCCGCCGACGGCTTCCTGCTCGACGGCTACCCGCGTACGACCTCGCAGGTGCAGTTCCTCGACGAGATCCTCGCCGAGAAGCACCAGGAGCTCGACGCGGTCATCCGGCTCGTCGCCGACGTGGAGGTCGTCGTGTCGCGGCTGCGCAAGCGCGCGATCGAGCAGGGTCGCGTCGACGACTCCGAGGAGGCGATCCGGCATCGTCAGGACGTCTTCCGCCGGGAGACTGCTCCTCTCATCGAGCTCTACGGTGCGCGAGGCATGCTCGTGACCGTCGACGGGATCGGCGACGTCGAGACGGTCGGGGAGAGGATCCTCTCCGGTCTCGCCGAGCGCGGGATCGTCGCCGCGGACACGGCACCCGACGCCGCTCTCGGCTGAGCCGGCCGGCGGCGTCCGAGGCTACTGGCTGAACGCGGTCTCGATGCGCCGCGCCGCGGCGAGGAGGCGTTGCCCGATCCGCTCCTCGGCGAGCTCGGACTCGACGTAGACCACCGCGAGGGCGACCGGCATCTCGCCGGGGATCCTCAGGGGGACCGCGGTCGCGGCCATCCCGCGGATAACCTCACCCCGGGTCGTCGCGTATCCGGTGGCGGCGATCCTCTCCGCGTCCGCGCGCCGGGGCTCGTCGGGGAAGAGGGCTCTCCACTGCGTCTCGTCGAGCAGCGACTGGATGGCGATGCCGGGCGCACCGTGGGTGATCGAGTGGCGGGACCCGGGCCGGTACACGATCGTCGCCGCCTGATGTCGGGGCTCGACACTGGTGAGGATGACGGACTCGGTACCTTCCATGACGGCCAGGAAGGAGGTCATGGTGAGGTCGTTCGCGAGCGCGGTCAGCTCGGGGAGCGCCGCGGCCTGGAGCTCCCGGGACACCGCCTGCGAGAGCTCGGCCAGGCGGGCGCCGAGCCGCACCCCGCCGGAGGAGTCGCGAGCGACCAGGTTGTGGTCCTCGAGCGTGCGGAGGATCCGATAGGCCACGGACCGGTGCACGCCCAGTGCGGCGGCCAGTTCGGCGATGGAGAGCGGATGCTCCGCCGCGGCGAGGACCTCCAGGATCCGAATGCCCCGCGACAGGGTCTGGGAGTGGGGTGCGACCTCGACGCCAGGGGACGTTGCATTCACGGGACCTACCTAGTAGTGTTCTATATTAGAGAAGTAACGTTCTATTATAGAACAGAACTTCTCGCCAGCGCTACCACGGCAAGAAATCTTCCGACCGCAGGGAATCGATGATGAGTCTCATGTCGCCAGAAGTCATGGCCAGCCCGGAGCTGAGGAGGCCCGCGTGGCATCGACATCTGCAGAACAGCCTCGGACGGTTCGTCACGGGAGCGGCGGTCGTCACGGTCGAAGGCGATCGCGGCCCGGTCGGAGCCGTCGTCAGCTCATTCACCTCCGTCTCCAAGGAGCCCCCGCTCGTTCTCGTGCCGATCGGGAAGTCGACCGACGTCCATGATCCGATGAGCGGAAGCCCCTTCGTCATCAACGTGCTCCGAGCGGAGGATCGCGACCTGGCCGTCCACTTCCAGGGTCAGGCCGGAGGCGTCCCGGAGTGGGTGCACGGGGAGTACGCACCTCGCCTTCGCGGCGCTCTCGCTCACTTCGAGTGCACTGCCTGGGCCGACTACGACCTCGGCGACAGGACGCTGTACGTGGGGCGCGTCGAGGACTTCGACTTTCGTCGCGGCGATGCCCTCGGTGCGGACGGCGACCGGTTCATCTCGGTGCCCGAGGTTCTCCTGGGCCGCGCCGAACCCGATTAGGCGGCGCTGAAGACCTGGTCCAGAAGCCGGTCGATCGAGTGCGGATGCCTCTCCGAGGCGATCTGCGGGAGGATGAGGCGCCAGAGCCCGCGGCCGTGGTCCTCGCGATCCTCTCCCGGGGAGAGAACGGGGAACAGGAGCTCCGTGCCGGTGATCGCGTCGAGGAGGAATCTCGCCAGGACCTCCGGCTCCATGCCGGTCCTGAGCTCTCCGGCGGCCTCCGCCCGACGTGCGATGCTGGTGATCATCGCCAGCCATTGCCCGTAGAACGAGGTGGTCAGGGCCGGCTGCAGGCTCGCGAGCTCGGTGGCCAGGCGGAAGTCGACGGGCATCTCCTGCTCGGCATCCGTCGGTCTGGTGGGAAGCGTGCACAGATCCACGAGCAGTTCCAGCGGCGGGCGCCCTGACCCCTCGAACTCGGCGAACACCGCGGTGACCTTCTGGATCTGCGCCTCCAGCACAGCGCCGGCGACGTCCTCCTTCGACTCGAAGTGGAAGTAGAGCGCCCCCTTGGTGACCCCGGCCTCCTCGATGATGTCGGAGAGCGAGGCCCTGGCAAAACCGTGACGATGGAACGAGCGTGAGGCGCTGGAGACGATGTTGCTCCGGGTGATGCGTGCTCTTTCCTGCTTGAGCATCACGCCTCCTCTCTGTGTAGGCGGTGGCCGGAGGGCGGAGAGCCACTCATCATATTGACACCTCTCGAACCCCACTCATAACATACCAACAGTAGGTTTGTTAATCGCCAGTATGGAGGATTGAAGAATATGGGTCACAAGGTTCTGGAGTCGGAATACGTTCTTGCGGGAGGCGACGCCCTCATCGGAGACGAGCTCGAGCTCGTCTCCGATGCGTACATCACTGTACGGGATGGGCGCATCGAGGGCATCGATCGCGGTCGACCGCCTGCAGGGGCGACCGTCGTGGACACGACCGGCCGGCTCCTCATCCCCGGGCTCATCAACTGCCACACTCACATCGGGGACGCGATCCTCAAGGAGAGGGGCTACGGATATCCCGCCGGTACCAATCTGCTGTGGCAGCCGGAGGGTCTGCGGCACGGCTGGATGGCCGAGCACTCCCGCCAGGAGCGAGTGGGCGCGATGCGGCGGGCGGCCGAGCACATGCTGCGCCTCGGCGTCGTGGCCTTCGCCGACTTCCGCGAGGGTGGCGTCGACGGCGTCAGGGAGCTGCGCGAGGCGTGCGAAGGCCTCGCCATCCGCGACCTGATCTACGCCCGCCACGCGCACGCACCCCTGCACACCGACGAGGGCTTCCACTCCAACAGCGAAGGTCTCGCCGAGGAGTACCGTCAGGAGATCGAGGACGCGCTCGCGGTGGCCGACGGCTTCTCGCCGGTGTGGGCGAACGAGACGACCGATGCCGGCCTCGAGGAGACCGCGCAGATCGTGCGCCGCCACGGCAAGCGCCTCGCCACCCATGCCTGCGAGACCGACATCTACCGACAGCTCTCCCTCGCGAGGGCCGGTGCCCCCGACGTGGAGCGGGTCGTGAGGTTCGTCGAGCCGGACTACGTCGTGCACATGACCGACGCATCCGATGCCGAGCTCTCGACGATCATCGAGAGCGGCGCCCCGATCGTGCTGTGCGCGCGTGGACAGGCGGCGCTGGGCAACGGGTTCTCGCCCTACGCCAGGATCCTCGCTCTGGGTGGACGCGTAGGCATCGGAACCGACAACCTCATGGTCAACAGCCCCGACGTTCTCGCGGAGCTCGACTTCCTCAGCCGGGTGACCAGGGCGGTGACGCACGACACCGCAGTGGTCGATCCTCGGGCGCTCGTCGCCTCGGCGACGATCGAGGGCGCGAGGATCCTCGGCCTGGACGACGAGCTCGGCTCCCTCGTCCCCGGCAAGGAGGCGTCCATCGTCGTGCTGGATGCGCAGTCGCCGAACCTCGTCGACTCGGTGGACGTCGTCGCCAGCCTCGTCGAGCGGGCCTCGGCGGCCGACATCCAGGGCGTGATCGTACGCGGCGAGCTGGTGCACGGGAGCGTCTGAAAGAACGGCCGAGCGAGGGGGGCCTGCTTGCCGAAGGGCGAGCTATCCCGCCTGGGGGTCAGGCCCCTCCTCTGCACGGTCCTTGCTGCTATGGTCTACCGCAATGGCATCGAGTTCCACGAGGTACCCGGCCAGTTGAGCGCCGATCGTCGCCCGGGCCGGCCAGGGCCGGGGGACGACCTCGGCGTACGTCGCGTTGAAGGCTGCTTTGTCGCGCTCGGGATTCTGAAGGTAGGCGGTCACCTGGACGAGATCGGACAGTCCGAGGCCGTGGCTGATCAGGACGGACTCGAGGTGTCGGAGTGTCAGCCTGGTCTGGGAGGCGATGTCGTCTCCCAGGATCTCGCGCGTCTTCGGGTCGCGCGGTCCGAAGCCGGCCACGAAGACGAAGCCGTTCGCCACCACGGCCTGGTTGTACGGCCCTCCCGGCTGCGGGGCCTCGGCGATGTTGATGATGGTCTTGGGCATGGTGACCCTCCTTCTCCTTCACGGCGAACCGGCGCCGCCACGATCGTCGTTCGCGCGGACCGGTTGACAACCGGCCGGTCGTCTACATAACATACCGGGAGTTGGTTTGTTGTCAACGAAGACTGAAGAGAGGGTAAACGTGGAACACCAAGCACCTCGCACCACATTCCGTCGTGGCGGCCCCGTCAAGGGCCGTGCCGGGAAGCTCCTGGTTCCGATGGTCGCCGCACTGGCGCTCGTCGTCACCGGCTGCTCCGCCGGACCGGGCGACTCGGAGAACAGCTACTCCCAGGGAGTGACCGATGACACCATCAAGATCGGCATGCTGGCTCCGTACTCCGGAAACGCGTCCGTCTACAGCAAGGCTCAGCGCCTGGCCGAGATGATGTACCAGGAGATCAACGACAACGGTGGCATCAACGGGCGCCAGATCGAGCTCGTGCTCGGCGACGACAACTGCGATGCCGCCAGCATGCAGGGCCTGATCCGGAAGTTCGTCGAGCAGGACCAGGTCTTCATGATCCACGGCGGTTCGTGCAGCAATGCCATCATCGCCTCGAAGCCGCTCATCGAGGACCTCGGGATCCCGTTCCTCGTCGTCAACGCGGCGAGCGCGGCCATCTCGGATCCGCCGGTCCGCAACCTCTTCCACCCGAAGCCGACCGCAGCCGAGCAGGTGGAGGCGATCGCCGGGTTCATCGCCTCGAACGAGAACGCCGACACCGTCTCCGTCGCCGCGACGAGCGACGAGTGGGGTCAGGGCTTCGGGACGGCGGCTCAGAAGGAGCTCGAGAAGGTCGGCGCGAACGTCGCGACGGTCGAGGAGCTCGACCCCGAGGGCGGCGACATGACGCCGGCCATCCGGAAGCTGCTCAACACCGGCTCCGACATGGCCGCGGTCTTCGCCTACCCGCAGCCCATGACCGTGTTCCTCGGCGCTGCAGGTCCTCAGGGCCTGGACATCCCGATCGTCACCGGTGACGGGACGAGGCCGGATGAGCAGGCTGAGAGGCTCGGTGACCGCACGCTCGTCGAGAACTTCTTCAGCGCCTACTCCTACACGGCGCCGATCGACGACCCCGCGTACGATCACCACCGCGAGCTCCTCAAGGCCGGCTTCCCCGAACTGCAGTTCGACAGCGTCGCGCTGGAGGGGGCCGTCAGCACCGAGTTCAACATCGAGGTGCTCAAGCGCATGGGTGACGACCTCACCTGGGACAACTGGATCGCGACCGCCGAGACGGGGACCTACACCACGATCCCCAGTGGCGACATGAGCTTCCAGGCGTTCGATGCGAACGACCCGCGGACTCGTCGTCCGGGCATCACGATCCGGTTCACCGTGCTCGACCCGAAGGCGACGGACTCGAGGACGATCGTCGTCACGGACTGGAAGGACTGGCTCTCCCGCAAGTAGGCGCAAGCCTCGAGCGGGGACTCATCCGAGTGGTGCCAGGGGCCGGACCATCGCCCCTGGCACCACCTCGACCACGAATCTCCACCCACGGAAAGGGAAGCATCCACTTGGGTACAGCACTCACCGACCTCCTTCAGGTCCTGATCTCCTCCCTGGGCCAGGGAAGCGTCTACGCACTGCTCGCACTGGGACTCACCCTGATCTTCCGATCCACCACGACGGTGAACTTCGCCCACGGCTCGCTCTTCATGCTGGGCGCCTTCGTCGCGCTGGAGCTCATGATCTTCGGGATCCCCTATCTCGTGGCCATCGTCGGATCGCTCGTGTTCATGGCGATCCTCGGCTGGGTCATCGACAAGGTCGCCTTCGAGCCCCTGCTCAAGAAGGACCATGTCACCCAGGTGTTCGCGACCGTCGCCGTGTCGTTCATCGTGACCGGCATCGCGCGCTACTTCACGGTCGATCAGCGCGGGATGCCGCCGCTCCTCGGCGACGCCGCCTACATCAAGTCGGCCGGGCTGGCCATCAACACCCAGCACCTCGCCATGATCGCGAGCCTCATCGCCGTGAGCCTCATCCTCGGCTACTTCTTCCAGAGGACGCGCATCGGCCTCGTCATCCGGGCGTGCACGAGCAACCTGAGGGGAGCGGATCTGGTCGGGATCAACGTCAAGCGGGTCTTCGCGATCATGTGGGCGCTGGGTGCGGTGCTCGCCGGTCTCGCCGGCATCCTGGCCGCGCCGACCCTGCTCGTCGGGCCCGACATCGGCAACCGACCGCTCGTCATCGGCCTGGCGGCCATGGCCCTCGGCGGGTTCGGGAGCATCCCCGGCGCGCTCATCGGCGGTCTCGCGATGGGCCTTCTCGAAGGGTTCTCCGGCTTCTACATCTCCACGCAGCTCGGCGCCGTCGCGGGCCTCGTCGTCGTGCTGGCGCTGCTCATCGCCCGTCCTAGCGGACTCCTCGGAATGAGGGACACGAGAATGCAGGTGACAACATGAGCCGCACGCTCCCATCGGCACTGGCGCGAGTCGTCGGTCGAGTCGGCAAGCCCGGGGAAGGATCCCCGTCCGGGTTCGTCGCCCCGCGCTGGCTCGGTCCGGCCGTCGCCGTCGCGATCGTCGCGCTCGCCGCGTCGGCGCCCCTCTTCCTCAACGGGTTCCAGCTGTTCATCCTGAGCCTTGCGCTGAGCTACGCGATCGCCACGATCGGGTTCAACATCTCGCTCGGCTGGGCGGGCCTGCTGATCTTCACCGGAGCCGCCTTCTTCGGGCTCGGCGCCTTCGTCGGAGGCCGGATGTCGGTGCTCGGCCTTCCCGCGGAACTCGTCATCATCGTCGCCGGACTCGCGGGCGGCGTGGTCGGGCTCGTGTTCGGGGCGATGACCATGAAGCTCAACCACTACTACTTCGCGATCTCGGGAATCGCGTTCATGTTCATCCTGGACTTCTTCTACCGGAACTTCTCCGAGATCACCGGCGGCTACAGCGGCTTCGCGATCCCGGCACCCCAGTTCCTGATACTGGGCGGCAAGCCGCTGTTCGCCCAGGGAGGGCTCTACTACGTCGGGCTCGTGCTGGTCGTCCTCACCTACGTCCTCGCACGCTACCTCGAGCGGACCCCGCTCGGCAGGGGATGGCGGGCAGTGCGCAGAAGCCCGGGTGTCGCTCAGTCGCTCGGGATCAACGTGTGGCGGAGCAAGCTCTCCGCCTTCGCGATCACCTCGGGGCTGATGGCCGTGGCGGGTGCCTGGTTCGGCTTCCTCTCCCTGCGGTTCCTGCCCGAGACCTTCATGTTCCGGGAGCTGATCTTCCTCTTCCTGATCGTGATCGTCGGGGGACTCGGCTCCACGAGGGGCATGATCGTCGGGTCCGTCGTGCTCGTGCTGCTGCGCGAGTACCTGCGCGGATTCCCCGGGCTCAGCGAGCTCATCTACGGCGCCGTCCTCCTGCTGACCGTGCTGTTCTTCTCGAAGGGCATCTACGGCGCGATCTCGAAACGTTGGCGCTCCCTGAGGGAGGAAGTACTGTGAGCGAGCAGAGAGTGGTCCTGCGGGCCGAGCACATCGTCATCCAGTTCGGAGGCCTGACGGCCGTCGGCGACGTCTCCATCGAGTTGTCCGAGGGCAAGATCACCGGGCTCATGGGTCCGAATGGGGCCGGCAAGACGACCTTCTTCAACGCGGTGAGCGGCCATCAGGAGCTCACCGGCGGGAGGGTCTTCCTCGGCGACCGGGAGGTGACCCGGCTGTCCGCGAGCGGCAGGGCCCGGCTGGGAGTCGCGAGGACGTTCCAGCTCGGCGGGCTCGTGGACGACCTGACCGCGATCGAGAACATCGCCCTCGGTCTGGACCACGGCTCCCGGATGAGCGGCCGCTTCCTGCGGCGGCGCGACACGAGACGGAAGGCGGCCGAAGTCCTCGAACGGTTCGACCTCCTCTCCGTCGCCTCGCAGATGGGCTCGGATCTCGGAGCGGGGCTGCGCCGCCGCGTCGAGGTCGCCAGGGCCATGGCGGCCGACGCCAAGGTGCTCATGCTCGACGAGCCCGCCGCCGGTCTCACCGTCGCGGAGCGGGCAGAGCTGGCCGCGGTGCTCGGCGACGTCGCCGCGGGCGGGACCGCCGTGCTCGTCACGGAGCACGCATCCGATTTCCTCTTCTCGGTCTCGGACGAGATCGTCGTCATGAACTTCGGTCGCGAACTGCGTCGGGGCACGCCGGCGGAGATCAAGAGCGACAAAGACGTCGTCGCGGCGTACCTGGGCTAGGAGGAGCTATGAACGCGCAAACTGTCGGGCCCGTACTCGAGGTCGAGGGCCTGAGTGCCATCCGGGGCAGCTCCACGGTGGTGAGGAACATCTCGCTCACCGTGAACCCCGGGGAGGTCCTCGGACTGCTCGGCGCCAATGGCGCCGGCAAGACGACGATCGTGGATGCGATCAGCGGCTTCGCCCGCAAGGAGTCCGGCGCCGTGCGGCTGCTGGGCCAGGACATCTCGCGGCTCTCGCCGTTCCGCACCGCCCACCTCGGGCTGCTGCAGGTCTCCCAGGACCGCGAGCTCTTCGGCGCGCTGAGCGTCGAGGACAACCTCATCCTGGGCGGGCAGGCGCTCACCAGGCAGCGCCCCGGCCGCCCCGACGGCCTCGAGCGGGTCTTCACCCTGTTCCCGAGGCTCAAGGACCGCCGCAACCAGCGGGCGAACTCGCTCAGCGGCGGTGAGCAGCAGATGCTGGCGATCGGCCGTGCCCTCATCGGCGACCCGGTGCTCCTCGTGCTCGACGAACCGACCTCAGGCCTCGCTCCCGTGCTCGTGAAGGAGGTGGCCGAGTTCCTCGCGCTCATGCGCGGAGACGGGCTCAGCATCCTCCTCGTCGAGCAGAACATCGATGTCGCCCTCGAGCTGTGCGATCGGTTCATGGTCGTGCGCAACGGGGAGACCGTGTTCGAGGGGGTGCGCGACGACTTCGGCAAGGATCCGATCGCCGCACTCGGGGCGCTCTACGTCTGATGATGCTCGCGACCACCGGTGGCGAGTGCGAACAGTAAAGGAATCGGCAATGACGGACAACTCGACGGACTACGATCTGCGCCTCGCCGGAGGACAGGCCGTGCTACCGGGTCAGGGCCTCACCGCGGTGGACATCTGCGTGCGGGACGGACTCATCGCGGCGATCGTCGCGCACGACGACCCGGCGACCGCCGCGGAGGTCGTGGACGTCTCGGGGAAGATCGTGGTCCCCGGCGGCATCGACCCGCACGTGCACCTCGGCAAGAACATCGCGGCCCCCGAGGAGCCGATCGACGCCTCCGCCGAGTCGGCGAGCGCGGCGGCCGGCGGGATCACCTCGATGCTCGTGTACCTCATCGGCCCGGACCCCTATGACAAGCCCTTCGCCACCTCGATGGAGGTCATGGGCGAATACTCGCACACCGACTTCGGATTCCACTTCTGCATCGTCACGAAGGAGCAGCTGGAGGCGGTGCCCTCCTACGTCTCCGACCTCGGCGTGTCGAGCTTCAAGTTCTTCATGAACTTCCGGGGCGACGAGGGCGCCTACCTCGGCGTTCCGGGCATCGACGACTCCTTCATGTTCGATCTGCTCAAGGTCGGCGCCGAGTCCGGCGCGCTCATCAACGCCCATCCGGAGAACGTCGAGCTCATCTGGCGACTCCGCGGCG
Organism: Clavibacter sp.; assembly: GCA_044508495.1. Taxonomy (GTDB): domain Bacteria; phylum Actinomycetota; class Actinomycetes; order Actinomycetales; family Microbacteriaceae; genus Terrimesophilobacter. Next base: position 5,295 of record JBIQHP010000051.1, on the reverse strand, counting down.
ACGTGCCCCGTACTCCGGATGCGGGCCTCGCGGCGTGGAACGAGACTCGACCGCCCTTCGTGGAAGCCGAGGCCGCGCAGAGCGTCGCCTACCTCGCGAAGGTGCTCGGCGCATCCTTCTACGCCGTTCACGTCAGCTCCCGGGAGGCGCTCGAGGCGCTCGAGCGCATCCGGCGCGACTACCCGAACGTCTTCGTCGAGACCTGCCCGCACTATCTGACCCTCACCTACGACACCCCCATGGGCTCGCGGGCGAAGGTCAACCCGCCGATCAGGACGCAGGACGATCAGGACGCCCTCTGGGACGCCATCCGCGACGGCATCGTCGACACCATCGGCTCCGACCACAACTCGCGCCACTTCACCGCGAAGGACAAGGACATCTGGAGCGCCTCGGCCGGCTTCCCGGGCGTCGGGACCCTGCTGCCGACGCTCATCAGCGAGGGGCATCAGCGCCGGGGGGTTCCGCTCGAGCGCATCGTCGACCTCACCTCGACGCGGCCGGCGCAGCTCTTCGGGCTCTACCCGCGCAAGGGAGTCATCGCCGTGGGATCCGACGCCGACTTCGCGGTCGTCGACCTGAACGCCCAGACGGTCGTGACGGCATCCGCCCAGCACAGCGCGGCGGCCTACTCGGTGTGGGAGGGCACGACGCTCGACTGCCGGATCACCGACACGATCGTCCGCGGCCGGTTCGCGGTGCGCGACGGCGAGCTCCAGCCCGCCTTCGGAACCTATCTCTCCCGCCCGCGCTCCGGCGCCGCGGCGCTCGCGGCGGCGGGAATCGAATGACCGGCAGGCTTCAACGACCATCACCCATCAACATCAGGAGGACGACATGGTAGACGCGCAAAAGAGCAAGCCCTGGGACGGGCTCGTCACGGACGAGGACGTGCGTCGATACGCAGCCGCCGAGTTCGGCGGACCCGGCGGCATCGGCAAGCGCCCGGCCATGCTCATCATCGACGTGCAGTACCGCACGACGGGGGAGACCCGGAAGCCCTTCTTCGAGTCCATCAAGGACTACAAGACGAGCTGCGGCGAGGCCGCCTGGGACGCCATGGACAAGATCGAGGACATCCTCGCGCTCTTCCGGGAGAAGGACTGGCCGGTGCTCTACCCGCACGTGGCGCCCAAGGAGTCCTACGACGCCGGCCGGCTCGGCTCGAAGATGCCCTCCATCATGGAGGTCCCCGAGCGCGGGTACCGGTTCCCCCCCGGCGTGGCGCCGCGCGAGAAGGACATCCTGGTCCCCAAGCGGCATCCGAGCGGGTTCTTCGGGACCTCGCTCGCGAGCTACCTGGTCGACCTCGGCGTCGACACCCTCATCATCACCGGAGCGACCACGAGCGGTTGCGTCCGGTCGACGACGATCGACGCGTTCTCCTACAACTACCGGGTCGTCGTGCCGAGCGACGCCGTGTTCGATCGCGCCGTCACGCCGCACAACGCGAACCTCTTCGACATGGCGATGAAGTACGCGGATGTCCGCCCCACGAGCGAGGTGCTCGAGCAGCTCGCAGCGCTCCCGGCGCGGGCCGCCTCATGAGGCGCGCTTGACGACAGCCCCCGCCACGGCCGACCTCGTGGACCGCTTCGGCGACGGCATCGGCTCCTGCGACATCCAGTTCAGGAGCTACGGCGGCCGCTCCCGGTTCCATGGCGTGATCTCGACGGTGCGCTGCTGGCAGGACAACGCCCTTCTCCGGTCTGTCGTGCGCTCGCCGGGCGAGAACCGGGTTCTCGTCGTGGACGGAGGGGGATCCCTCCACACCGCGCTCATGGGGGATGTCCTCGCCGGCCTCGCCGTCGAGAACGGGTGGGCCGGCGTGCTCATCCACGGCGCCGTGCGGGACGTCGTGGCGCTGGGGCGGCTGGATCTCGGCATCAAGGCGATCGGCTCCAACCCGCGGACGAGTGCCAAGACCGGAGTCGGCGACCTGGACGTCCCGGTGTGGATGGGCGGAGTCGAGATGCGACCCGGCATGACCCTCGTGAGCGACGAGGATGGGATCGTCGTCGTTCCGCGAAGTCTCCACTTGGAAGTCTCGGCGTTAATGGCATAAGATTGCTCTTTGGTGTCTTGGGGTGCGCTCTTTCGTGCCCCGTTCACCGCAATCCACCCCGCACGACCAGTACACGGCACCGTAGACGGTGTCGGCAGACGACAGTGAGTTATGGCCAAAAAAGACGGTGTCATCGAGATCGAGGGCGCAGTGGTCGAGGCGCTGCCCAACGCGATGTTTCGCGTCGAGCTGACCAACGGACACCGTGTTCTCGCCCACATCTCGGGCAAGATGCGCCAGCACTACATCCGAATCCTCCCGGAGGACAAGGTCATCGTAGAGCTCAGCCCATACGACCTGACGCGCGGCCGCATCGTCTACCGCTACAAGTAGAGCCGGACTGGAAAGTAACGGCCCGCGGCGCTCCGCGGGTACGAGGACAGCGAGAAGGCAAGCATCATGAAGGTAAACCCGAGCGTCAAGAAGATCTGCGACAAGTGCAAGGTGATCCGCCGTCACGGCCGGGTCATGGTCATTTGCGAGAACCCGCGGCACAAGCAGCGCCAGGGTTGACGCGGGGCGGGTCAATGCGCGCAGCGCGTTGATGCGACCCGGGTCAAGGTCGAGTAGGGCGCCGAAGGCGTCCGTATCGAGACCCGAACGACAACTCAATACGAAGAAGGCAGCACCGGAACTTCCCCCAGGGAAGGGACACCTCGGGTTGGAGGCCCGGGCACAGGTGCTGCTGCAGACCTCCACTCACCAACAGGAGAAGCCATCATGGCTCGTCTAGCAGGCGTCGACATCCCCCGCGACAAGCGGGTCGAGGTCGCCTTGACCTACATCTACGGCGTCGGCCGCACGAGGGCGCTCAAGGCCCTCGCCGACACCGGCATCAGCGGTGAGATCCGCGTGAAGGATCTCAGCGATGAGCAGCTCATCGCACTCCGCGACTACATCGAGGGCAACTTCAAGGTGGAGGGCGACCTGCGCCGCGAGGTGGCCGCCGACATCCGTCGCAAGGTCGAGATCGGAAGCTACCAGGGGATCCGCCATCGCAAGGGCCTTCCCGTCCACGGGCAGCGCACGAAGACGAACGCCCGCACCCGGAAGGGTCCGAAGCGGACCGTGGCCGGCAAGAAGAAGGCCCGCTAGCGCGGTCCCCCAGGATTTCGACAGGAGAACCAGAAGATGGCAGCACCCAAGTCGGCCGCTCGCAAGCCGCGCCGCAAGGAGAAGAAGAACATCGCGGTGGGCCAGGCCCACATCAAGTCGACGTTCAACAACACGATCGTCACGATCACCGACCCGAGCGGTGCGGTGCTCGCCTGGTCCTCGTCCGGCGTCGTCGGATTCAAGGGCTCGCGCAAGTCGACCCCGTACGCCGCGCAGATGTCGGCCGAGTCGGCGGCGCGTCAGGCCCAGGAGCACGGCGTCAAGAAGGTCGACGTGTTCGTCAAGGGGCCGGGGTCCGGCCGCGAGACGGCGATCCGCTCCCTGCAGGCCGCCGGCCTCGAGGTCGGGTCGATCAACGACGTCACTCCGCAGGCGCACAACGGATGCCGTCCGCCGAAGCGCCGGCGGGTGTGACGCCGAGGGCGTCTCACCCGCCGGCGGGTCGAGTGCCGCGCCCTTCCGGCGCGGCGTATCGAGACCGGGTGACCCGGCCTTAACAAGCCGACCCGAGGTTTCGATACGGACCTGCGGTCCTACTCAACCAGCGGAAACGAAAGTTTCAACAGCACGACACAACTCAACAGACCGACAGGCCAGCCACCGCGTCGAGAACCAAGTGTCATATAGCGGACACTTCGCCGAAAGGAATCAACAGTGCTCATTGCACAGCGCCCCACTCTGACCGAGGAGAACATCTCCGAGTTCCGTTCGCGGTTCATCATCGAGCCGCTCGAGCCAGGCTTCGGGTACACGCTCGGCAACTCGCTTCGCCGCACGCTGCTGTCGTCCATTCCGGGCGCGGCCGTCACGAGCATCCGGATCGACGGGGTGCTGCACGAGTTCAGCACGATTCCGGGGGTGAAGGAGGACGTCACCGAGATCATCCTCAACATCAAGGGTCTCGTCGTCTCGAGCGAGCACGACGAGCCGATCACCGCCTACCTGCGCAAGCGCGGAGCCGGCCAGGTGACCGCCGCGGACATCTCCGCGCCCGCCGGCGTCGAGATCCACAACCCCGAGCTCGTCATCGCGACCCTCAACGACAAGGCGAGCTTCGAGCTCGAGCTCACGATCGAGCGCGGCCGCGGGTACGTCTCGGCGACGCAGAACCGCAGCGAGTTCAGCGAGGCCGGTCAGATCCCGATCGACTCGATCTACTCTCCCGTGCTCAAGGTCACCTACCGCGTCGAGGCGACGCGTGCGGGCGAACGCACCGACTTCGACCGCCTCGTGGTGGATGTCGAGACCAAGTCGGCGATCACGCCCCGTGACGCGATCGCCTCGGCGGGTCGCACGCTCACCGAGCTCTTCGGCCTGGCCCGCGAGCTCAACAGCGCGGCGGAGGGCATCGAGATCGGCCCCGCGCCGGTCGACGCCGTGCTCTCGAGCGAGCTCAGCATGCCCATCGAGGACCTCGACCTCTCGGTGCGCAGCTACAACTGCCTCAAGCGCGAGGGCATCAACTCGGTGAGCGAGCTCGTCGCCCTCTCGGAGACCCAGCTCATGAACATCCGGAACTTCGGACAGAAGTCCGTCGACGAGGTCAAGGACAAGCTCGTCGAGCTCGGCCTCTCGCTCAAGGACACCGTCCCCGGATTCGACGGAGCGCACTTCTACAGCGGCTACGACGACGAGTCCAACTGACCGGCCCTGACCACCTCGATCCTGGAGACAACTGACCATGCCTAAGCCAACCAAGGGCCCCCGACTCGGCGGCGGACCGGCTCACGAGCGACTCCTGCTCGCGAACCTCGCCGCGGCGCTGTTCACGCACAAGAGCATCAAGACGACCGAGACGAAGGCCAAGCGCCTGCGCCCGGTCGCCGAGCGGCTCGTCACCTTCGCCAAGCGCGGCGACCTGCACTCCCGCCGTCGCGTGCTCGCCGTGATCGGCGACAAGGGCGTCGTGCACGAGCTGTTCACCCAGATCGCGCCGCTCGTGGCCGACCGCGAGGGCGGTTACACCCGGATCACGAAGCTCGGCTTCCGCAAGGGCGACAACGCGCCCATGGTCCAGATCGAGCTCGTGCTCGAGCCGGTCAACGCGAAGCCCAGAGCCAAGGCCGACACCAAGAAGCCGAAGGCCGCCCCCGTCGAGGAGGCCCCGGCTGAGG
>JBIQHP010000173.1:0-2113 GCA_044508495.1 Clavibacter sp. | reverse complement strand
CTCGTGCCGCAGGGCAAGATCGCGATCGGCAAGCTCAGCCAGGCGATCGCCCACAACGCCCACCTCCTGCAGGTGCAGGGGAACTTCGACGACTGCCTCGAGATCGCGCGCGAGCTCGACGCGCGCTACCCGGTGCACCTCGTGAACTCGGTCAACGACGACCGCATCGAGGGGCAGAAGACGGCGGCCTTCGAGGTCGTCGAGGTGCTCGGCGACGCCCCGGACTTCCACCTCCTCCCGCTCGGCAACGCCGGAAACTACACGGCGTACCACCGCGGCTATCGCGAGGAGCTCGCACGCGGCGCCACGACGAGGGTCCCGCGGATGTTCGGCTTCCAGGCCGAGGGGAGCGCCCCCATCGTGCGCGGCCACGTCGTCAAGGACCCCGAGACGATCGCGAGCGCCATTCGCATCGGCAATCCGGCCTCCTGGGCGCTCGCGCTCGCCGCCCACGAGGACAGCCACGGCTACTTCGGCATGTTCTCGGACGACAAGATCCTCGAGGCGCACCGCATCCTCTCCGCCGAGGTGGGAGTGTTCGCCGAGCCGGCCTCCGCGATCGGCGTCGCCGGACTGCTCGAGCGGGCCGAGGCGGGCGAGATCCCCAAGGGATCGACGGTCGTCATCACGGTGACCGGCCACGGACTCAAGGACCCGCAATGGGCGGTGCGCAGGCCCGACGGCTCCGAGGTCGCGCCGACGGTCGTCCCGGTCGACACCGACGAGGTCGCCGGGGTGCTGGGCCTCGCCGGTCAGGAGCCCGGATGACGAAGCGCCAGACCATCCCCGTCGGCACCTCGGTCTCGGTCAAGGTCCCGGCGACGACCGCGAACCTGGGCCCTGGCTTCGACACGCTCGGCCTCGCGCTCTCGCTCTACGACGAGCTCGACGTCACCGTGCGGGCCGAGCCCGGGGTCCACGTCACGGTCGTCGGGGTCGGCGAGGGGGTCGTGCCGGCCGACGAGTCGAATCTCGTCGCGCGCTCGGTCGCCCACGTCTTCGAGCGCGTGGGCGTCCCGATGCCGGGACTCGAGATCACGGCGCGCAACGCCATCCCGCACAGCAAGGGCCTCGGCTCCTCCGGCGCCGCGATCGTCGCCGGCATCATGGCCGCCAAGGGGCTGCTCGAGGGACTCGTCGAGCTCGATCCGGTGACCCTGCTCGAGCTCGCGACCGAGCTCGAGGGGCACCCCGACAACGTCGCTCCCGCACTCTTCGGAGGCCTCACGATCGCCTGGGTCGCCGAGGACGGGCCGAAGCACAAGAAGCTCATCGCCCACCGGGGCGTCTCGGCCGTCGTCTTCGTGCCCGAGGCCGCGATGTCGACCGCGCTCGCCCGCAGCCTCCAGCCGGCCTCGGTGCCTCACGAGGACGCGATCTTCAACGTCTCCCGCAGCGCCCTCCTCGTCGCGGCCCTCGTGCAGAGCCCCGAGCTGCTGCTCGCCGCGACCGAGGACCGGCTGCACCAGAGCTACCGCGCGAGCGCCATGCCGGAGACCGACGAGCTCATCCGGATGCTGCGCGAGCACGGGCTCGCGGCCGTCGTCTCGGGGGCAGGCCCCTCGGTGCTCGTGCTCGGGAGCGACCCCGGCCAGCGCCTCGTGGCCGCCGAGCTCGTGGCGGAGAACTCGGCCTCGGCCTGGCAGCCGCTCATGCTGGCCGTCGACTTCAAAGGTGCTACAGTGATGGTGCACCCGGTAGAAGTCTCCGGTTGACCGGTCCGACCGACCACGTCGGACCGATCACATGGAGAGCCCGGATGCGATCACCAGCAATCGTCATACCCTCACCCTGCGCACCCGCTCAGACTCGGTGACGGGCATCCGTCGCCGCCCCGCTGCGAGTGGCAGCGCACCATCGGTGCGAGCGCCCGGCAGGGGAAAGGAACCCTCTCAGTGATTGATCCAGATGTTCGCGCCACCGGCCCGGACGCCGGCGTCACGCTCTCCGGGCTCCGGCTGCCAGAGCTTCAGGCTCTGGCCGCCGGTCTCGGCATCAGCGGCGCCGCCAAACTACGCAAGGGAGAACTCGTGGAGACCATCTCCGAGATCCAGGCAGCGCAGGGCGCTGCACCATCCGGCACCGCGCCGGCCGACGAGCCGGCGACCGGCCC
>JBIQHP010000172.1:0-2116 GCA_044508495.1 Clavibacter sp. | reverse complement strand
AGCGCGACCGCCATCGCCGCCACGCCGACCGGCCTCCGCATCCGTACCCCCTTCTCGCCACGCTAGCCACTGCAGAGCCGACACCGCTGTCCCCAAATGAAGGCATGTCGATGCCGGGACCACGCCGAGGCCTGCGGTTTCGGCATTCGGAGGGCTTGATGCCTTCATTTGGGACACACCTCCCGGGATCGGGGTTGCAGATATTATCGAGAGTCGTTATATTAACGATTGTCGTTATTACCGATAATCGTTAGGAGAACACCGTGAATGCCGCTGAACCAGTCCGCATGAGCCTGAGCGACCGCATCGGGCTCGTCGTCATGATCGTGCTGGGCGGAGCGGTCGCCCTCTGGTCGGTCTACTCCGCGGTACAACGCATCGTCGAAGTGCTGACGGCATCCGAGGTCCCCGTGCTCGCGCCCTTCATCGGCGAACGGGCCCAATTGCCCCTCGGCCCGGGCGGCGGCCTCGTCGCAGTCGAGGTACAGGAGGCGACGGTCCATGCCGGCGACCTCGCCCCGGCCACGCTCTTCGCGCTCATCGCAGCGCCCATCGTCTCGACCCTCGCCACTCTCATCGTGATCGCCTGCATCGCGCTGTTCTGCCGCAACCTGCTCCGAGGCGTCGCGTTCAGCCCGACCAACACCCGCCTGGTGATCACGACATCCATCGCCATCGTCGCCGGCTGGGCGGTCGCATCGCTCTTCACCACGATGGGCGTCAACGGAGCGTTCGCCGCGCTGAGCGACCACGAGTACGACAACGTGATCTTCGCCACCGACTTCACCCCCGCGATCGTCGCACTCGTGCTCTCCGCGGTGGGTCTCGCGTTCCAGGCCGGCGAGCGGATGCAGCGCGACACCGAAGGCCTGGTCTGATGACCACGGCGGGGAGTGCGGACGTCGAGCTCACCGGCATCCACTGCCGGCTCGACGAGCTTCTCGAAGAGCGCGGGATGACCCTCACCCGGCTCGCCGAGCTCGTGGACCTCAGCATCGTCAACCTCTCGGTGCTCAAGAACGATCGGGCCCGCGCCATCCGGTTCTCCACGCTGCGGGCCATCTGCGACGCCCTTGGATGCGAGGTCGGCGACCTGCTCGTGCTCGCCCGCGACTGATCCTCCACAGGCGGGAAGCCGACAGGTTCTCCACAGAGAGGGCGAGCGGGCGGATGTCGCGCGGCCGATATCCGGAAGAATCGGAGAGGCAAGAAAATGCATGCAAATCTATCGAGTTGCATGCATCTCGATTACAATCGATCCATGGGAGTGACTGTGCAGGTTCGCGATCTCGACCCCGACGTGCAGGAGCGGCTGCGCAGGTCCGCCACGAAAGAGGGCCTCTCGCTTTCGGCATTCCTGCGGCGCGAGCTCACCGAACTCGCCCGTGACCTCGAAGTGCGGGAGCTCGCCGGAGCCGAGACCACGCTCCAGGCGATGCTGGGCGGACCGCTTCCCGGCCTCGAGAACCTCAGCGCCCAGGAAATCGTGGACATCATCCATGAAGGCAGACGCGACGCCTCGTGAACCTTGTCATCGATTGCTCCGCTGCGATCGCCACAATCCACGACGGCGCCGAGCCGTTACGCATCCCGCGATCCAATCTGTATGCACCGGAGCTCATCGATGTCGAGTACGCGAGCGCTCTCCGCAGGTTCGTGAGCAGACGAGAGCTCTCGACAGTAGACGCCAGCAGGTACGTGGAGACGTGGGCGTCGGCGCCCCTTCGTCGCTCCCGGCATCTGCCCCTGCTCCCGAGGATCTGGGAGCTCCGCGACAACATCTCTTCTTACGACGCTGCCTACGTCGCACTGGCCGAAAGGCTCCGGGCACCCCTGGTCACGGCTGACCGGCGCCTCGCACGTGCAGCAGCCGCCTACTGCGAGGTCATCGTCGTCGGGATCTGATCCTGTACCGAGCCGCCTCAGCCGAGCTCGCCCGACGCGATGAGCCCGTCGAGACGGTCGAAGTTCTCGTCCATGCCGCCATCCATGTCGGAGAGCATCGCGTCGCGGTCGGCGAGCGTCGGGAAGACCGAGAGCCCTTCGAGCCGGGAGCGACCCCCGTCGAGGTCCGTGAACTCGAGGATCTCGAGGTTCGGATGCCCCGGGTTGCCCT
>JBIQHP010000171.1:0-2121 GCA_044508495.1 Clavibacter sp. | reverse complement strand
GTCGTTGAGCACGTAGGCCTGGAGCCATCCGAAGACCGACGACAGGATGTAGAGCACGAGCACGGCCATGAGCACCATGCTGAGCGCGTGGAAGTCGATGCCCGCGCCGGGGGTCAGCTGCATGCCGCTCAGCAGGTCGGCCTGGCCGTCCTGACCGGACGCCCGCAGCCCTGCGATGACCTGCTCCTGCGTCATGCCGGCGGGCAACAGCTTGGAGAAGGCGCCTTCGAAGATGAGGGTCGTCCCCTCGCCGAGCAGCTTGGGGCCGATGACGCTCAGGGCGACGCTCGCGATCGCGAACAGCAGCACCCAGACGATGCCGAACCACTCCGGGCGCAGGCGCCGGATGAGCCGCTTCGCCGAGGGAAGGAAGTTCATCGACTTCTCGGCCGGCATGCCCATGCCTCCGAAGGGGCCGTGTCCGCCGGGGCCCCGGCGCACGGGGGGCCTCACGGCCGTCGTGGTGTCCTGCTTCGTCTCGTTCATACCGCTTCCTCCGCCGTGAGCTGCGACGACACGATCTCCGCGTACGTCTCATTGCTCTGGGTCAACTCGTCGTGGGTGCCGATGCCGACGACCTCGCCGTTCTCGAGCACGATGATCTGGTCGGCGTCGACGATCGTCGAGACGCGCTGGGCGACGATGATCGTCGTCGCGCCCTTCACCTTGCGTTTCAGCGCCTGCCGGAGCCTCGCATCCGTGCCCGTGTCAAGCGCCGAGAACGAGTCGTCGAAGACGTAGATCTCCGGCTTCTTGACGAGCGCCCTGGCGATCGCGAGGCGTTGCCGCTGGCCGCCGGAGACGTTCGTGCCGCCCTGGGAGATGGGAGCGTCCAGCCCGCCCTCGAGCTCGGAGACGAAGTCCTTCGCCTGGGCGATCTCGAGCGCCTCCCAGAGCTCCTCGTCGGTCGCGTCCGGCTTGCCGTAGCGGAGGTTGCTCGCGACGGTCCCGGAGAACAGGTAGGGCTTCTGCGGGACGAGGCCGATGAGACTCCACAGGAGGTCCGCGTCGAGCTCGCGCACGTCGACCCCGTCGACGAGCACCGATCCGCCCGTGACGTCGAACAGGCGCGGGAGGAGGTTCACGAGGGTCGTCTTGCCCGCGCCCGTGCTCCCGATGATCGCCGTGGTCTTGCCGGGCCGCGCCGCGAAGGCGAGGTTCCTGAGAACCGGCTCCTCCGCGCCGGGGTACTGGAACGAGGCGTCGAGGAACTCGACCGTGCCCGTCTCGGTCACCTCGGTGACCGGGTTCTGCGGCAGTACGACGGAGGTCTTCGTCTCCAGGACCTCGCCGATGCGGTCGGCGCTCACCGCGGCGCGCGGGAGCAGGATGCCCATGAAGGTCGCCATCATGACGCCCATGAGGATCTGGATGAGGTACTGCAGGAAGGCCATGAGCGTTCCGACCTCGATGTCCCCCGCGTCGACGCGCAGGCCGCCGAACCAGATGACGGCGACGCTCGAGACGTTCATGACGAGCATGACGATCGGGAACATGAGGGCGAAGAGGCGGCCGGCGCTCACGGCGGTCTGGGTGAGCTCGGCGTTGGCATCCGCGAACCGCTCGGTCTCCCGACGCTCGCGCACGAAGGCCCGGATGACCCGGATGCCGGTGAGCTGCTCGCGCAGGACGAGGTTGACCCGGTCGATGCGCTTCTGCATGAGCCGGAAGAGCGGCACCATCCGGATCATGATCCCGCCGACCGCGACGAGCAGGATGGGGATGCTCACGACCATGAGCCACGAGAGCCCGACATCCTGCTGGAGCGCCATGATGACGCCGCCGATCGCGAGCATGGGGGCCGAGACGAAGAGCGTGCAGGTCATGAGCACGACCATCTGCACCTGCTGCACGTCGTTGGTCGTCCGGGTGATGAGCGAGGGGGCGCCGAACTGGGAGACCTCGCGCTCGGAGAACTCGCTCACCGTGCGGAAGATGCCGCTGCGCAGGTCGCGCCCGAGCGACATCGCGACCTTCGCGCCGAAGTACACCGCGGTGATCGCGCACACGACCTGCAGGAGGGTGATCCCGAGCATGACCGCTCCGACCATGAAGATGTACGGGATGTCGCCCTTGGCGATGCCGTTGTCGACGATGTCGGCGTTGAGGCTCGGCAGGTAG
>JBIQHP010000170.1:0-2143 GCA_044508495.1 Clavibacter sp. | reverse complement strand
CGAGTGGGCCGCGCTCAGCTCGTGATGCGGGAACACGAGGTCCGACCCGCCGCCAGTCACGCCGATAGGCGCCTCGAGGTGGTGCGCGCCGATGACCGAGCACTCGATGTGCCACCCGGGCCGGCCGCGACCGACCGGCGAGTCCCAGGCCGGCTCCCCCGTGCGCTCGGCACGCCACAGCAGGGGGTCGAGCGGGTCGCGCTTGCCCGGGCGATCGGGGTCCCCCCCGCGTTCGGCCGAAAGCGCGAGCATCGTGGCACGGTCGAGACCGCTCTCTTGGCCGAGGTGCCATGAGGTGAGGTTCTCGGCAGCGGCCACGTCGAAGTAGAGGTCCGGTGAGGCATCCGGCGTGTCCACCCAGTAGGCGAACCCCTCGTCGAGGAGTCGGCGGCACGCCGCCGCGATCGCATCGATCGACTCGACGACCCCCACGTAGTGCTCGGGCGGGAGGATGCGCAGAGCCTCCATGTCGCTGCGGAACAGGTCGATCTGCGTTGCCGCGAGCTCACGCCAGTCGGCACCGGTCGCCGCGGCGCGCTCGAGGAGCGGGTCGTCGACATCCGTGACGTTCTGCACATATTCGACCCGATGGCCGGCGTCGCGCAGGGCGCGGTTCAGGGTGTCGTAGGCGAGATAGGTCGCGGCATGGCCGAGGTGAGTGGCGTCGTAGGGGGTGATGCCGCAGACGTAGAGCTGCGCGACGTCCCTGACGACGATCGGTCGCACCTCACCGCTCGGTGTGTCGAAGATACGCGGATGCGCGCCGCGACCGGGCAGGCGCGGCACCTCCGGTGCGTTCCACGACCTCACGGCAGCAGGACGCCGGTGGACAGCAGCACGACGAGCGCGCCGCCGAGCAGGATGCGGTAGATCACGAAGGGCAGGAACGATCGCCTCGAGATGTAGCTCATGAAGAAGGCGATGACGGCGAACCCGACGACGAAGGCGACGAGAGTGGCCGCGGCGATCTCCCATCCGGTGAAGATGTCCGGGACGCAGCCCGCCGCCGCGTCGAGACAGGGGTCCTTGACGGTCTTGTAGAGCTGGAAGAGCCCGCTGCCGAACACCGCGGGGATCGCGAGCAGGAAGGAGTACCGTGCGGCCGCGCGCCGCTCGTAGCCCAGGAAGAGCCCCGCCGTGATGGTGCCGCCCGAGCGGGAGACCCCCGGGATGAGGGCGAGGGCCTGCGCGAGGCCGTAGACGATCGCGTGCGGCCAGGTGAGCTGCTTGAGCCGCAGCTCCTTGCGGCCGACCCGGTCCGCGACCCCGAGCAGGATGCCGAAGCCGATGAGGGTGAAGGCGACGACCCACAGCGACCGCAGGCTCGTCTCGATCTGATCCTGGAACACGAGGCCCAGGACGACGATCGGGATGCTGCCGAGGATGATGAACCAGCCGAGCCTGGCATCCGGGTGATTGCGCGGGATCCGGCCGAAGAGCGAGCGGAACCACGCGCCGATGATGCGGGTGATGTCGTGCCAGAAGTACACGACGACGGCCGTCTCGGTGCCGAGTTGCGTGATGGCGGTGAAGGCCGCCCCCGGATCCGCGCCGCTGCCGAGGAACTCCCCCACGATGCGCAGATGGGCGCTCGAGGAGATGGGGAGGAACTCGGTGAGGCCCTGTACCAGGCCGAGGATGAGCGCCTCGATCAGACCCACGTGCCGGCTTTCTGCTAGATGTTCTGGAGCTAGTAGTTCAGGAGCAGGTCGGTGAGGACCCGCCTGCCAAAGACTAGTGCGTCGAGCGGCACGCGCTCGTCGACGCCGTGGAACATGGCGGGAAAGTCGAGGTCGGCTGGCAGTTTCAACGGCGCGAAGCCGTAGCCGGTGATGCCGAGCCTGCTGAGCGCCTTGTTGTCGGTGCCGCCGGAGAGCAGGTACGGCAGCACGGGGGCGCCGGGGTCATGCTCGTTCAGGGTCGCCACCATCGCCTCGATGAGCGGGCCGTCGAAACCCGTTTCAAGGCCGACGTCGCGATGCAGCACGACGACCTCGATGTCGGGGCCGACGAGCTCGGCGATCTCCTCGAGAGCGGCTTCCTCGTCGCCGGGCAGGGTGCGGATGTCGACGAGCGCCTCGGCGGTGTCCGGGATGACGTTGTGCTTGTAGCCGGCGCTCAGGAGCGTCGGATTGCTCGTCGT
>JBIQHP010000050.1:2372-16391 GCA_044508495.1 Clavibacter sp. | reverse complement strand
AGCGTCCTCGGCAGGAGCGTCCTCGGCGGGAGCGTCCTCGGCCGGAGCTTCGGCGGCCGGAGCTTCGGCGGCAGGCTCCTCGACAGTCGGTGCCTCGGCGGCGGGGGCCGCCTCCTCGGCCGGAGCGGCATCCGCGGTCTTCTCGGCCTTCGGCGCCTTCTCGGCCGGAGCCTCGTCCGCCTTCTCCGCGACCTTCTCGGTCTTCGGGCGCAGCACCGGCTTCTTCTTCTCGTCGGCCTGGAACTCCGCCTTCGGCTCGGGACCGCGAACGGTGTTCTTGGCACCCTTCTCGCCCTTGAAGGTGCCCCAGTCGCCCGTGAGCTTGAGGAGTGCCATGACCTGCTCGGTCGGCTGGGCGCCGACGCCGAGCCAGTACAGCGCGCGGTCCGACTTGATCTCGATGACCGAGGGCTCCTCGGTCGGGTGGTACTTGCCGATCTCCTCGATGACCCGACCGTCGCGCTTGGTGCGCGAGTCGGCGACGACGATGCGGTAGTAGGGAGCGCGGATCTTGCCCAGGCGCTTCAAACGAATCTTTACAGCCACGATTCTCCGTAGATTTCTTGTATAAGAGGGGCGAACTGCCGACCGTGGGCGTGGGGGCACACGCGGCGAAAGCTCTGATGGACTCCGCGGCAGCCGATAGAGGGTCGGGCTAGCCGGGACTCGACTGTCTATTGTGACAGATTTCGGCGGTCTCCGGGGACCGCGATCACGGGGGCAACGGACTCGACAGCCCCGGGTTCCCGCGTCCGGCGGCGCGACAGCGCGACGCCGAGGAGGCAGACGACGCCGCCGATGATCGCGAGGAGTGTCGGGACCTCGCCGAAGGCCGCCCAGCCGAGCAGGACGACGATCGCCGGGACGACGTAGGTGGTCACGCCGAGCTGCGCCGCGGGGAGCTTCGAGAGCGCGTAGCCCCAGGTGGTGAAGGCGAGCGAGGTCGGGATCGCGCCGAGATAGAGGACGCCGAGGATCGCGCTCGGCGGCGCCGCCTGCAATTGGGTCACGAGGCTGCCCGCGAACGGCAGGCAGGTGACCGCACCGATCGCGCAGCCGAGCCAGGTCACCTGGGTGGCGGGGATCCTGCGCATGACGCGCTTCTGGCTGAGCACCCCGATCGCATAGGTGACGGCGGCGGCGAGCGCCCACAGCATCCCGACGCCGTTGCCCGCGTCGGCGGAGCCGGCGGCCAGCCCGGCCGCCCCCGTGCCGAAGCCGATGAGCACGACGCCGCCGAAGGCGACGCCGGCGCCGATCGTGAGCCACCTCGGGACCCCCTCGCCGAGGAAGACTCCGGAGCCGAGGGCGATGAGGATGGGCCCGATGCCGACGATCATCGCCGTCGTCCCCGCGTCGAGCGTGTGCTCGGCGATGTTGAGCGTCACGTTGTACGCCCCGAACCAGGCGATGCCGAAGACGAGGATGAGCAGCCACTCGCGCGCGTTCGGGCGGACCCAGGTGCGCCGGATGAGCAGGAGCGCCAGGAGCACGGTGCCCACGAGCAGGCGGCCGAGCGCGAGCTCCCCTCCGCCGAGATACGGTCCGACGCCGCGGATGACGACGAAGGCGCTCGCCCAGGCGAGCACCGTCACGATGATGGCGACGAGGACGAGCGCGGGCAGGCCCGCGGCTCTGGTGGCGACCCTGGATGTACTCACCTGCTCACGCTAAGTAGTTCCGCCGACATCCGGATGCCGCCGGCGGCACGCTGGCAGGGCGTCGCGGAAGGATGGCGCTATTCCGTCGCACACACCTGATCGCGGTTGCGATCGTCGCGCCAGGCGAGCCAGTCGCGCAGCTGCCCGAGGTCGTACTCCGGCCCGCTCAGGCCGAGGGTGAACATCGTGACCCCGAGACCGACGAGCTCGTCGGCCTCCTCGTGGGTTCGACGCCGGATCTCGGTCGAGAGCTCGATCCCGCTCGTGTCGCGACCGACATCCGCCCCGTGCGCGGCGAGCACGCCGAGCTTGCGCTCGAGCGTCGCGGCGTCGCTGAAGCTGTGCCAGATGTCGGCGTGCTCGGCGACGATGCGCAGGGTCTTGCGCTCTCCTCCGCCGCCGATCAGGATCGGTATCTCGCGCGTGGGCGCCGGATTGAGTCTCGTCCAGCGCTCCCGGATGACCGGAAGGTCGCGCGCGAGCGCGTCGAGCCGGGTGCCCGGCGTCCCGAACTCGTAGCCGTACTCCTCGTAGTCGCGCTCGAACCAGCCGGCCCCGGTACCGAAGACGAAGCGGCCCACCCCGCCGTTCGAGGCCGCGCTGATGTGGTCGATCGTGCGCGCCATGTCGGCCTGCAGATTCGGGTTCCGATAGCCGTTGCAGTTGACGAGGCAGCCGAGCTCGACGCCCGTCGTCTGCTCGGCCAGGGCGGCGAGCATCGTCCAGGACTCGAAGTGCAGGCCGTCCGGCTCACCCGACAGCGGGAAGAAGTGGTCCCAGTTGAACACGATGTCGACGCCGAGCTCCTCGCACGCCGACACCGTGTCCCTGATGTTCTCGTAGCTCGCATGCTGCGGGGCGAGCTGCACGCCGAGGCGCAGCGGACGGGGAGTGGTCATCCGGCCAGCCTAGGCGGCGGGCGCACTCTCGTGCCGAGCGAGCAGGACCACCATGGGGCCGAAGGTCGCGACGACTGCGACGAGCTGCACGATACCGGCCGGGATGCCGCCGACGAAGTTCGCGACGACCATGACGATCGCGGCGACCGGCACCCACACCGGCAGGAGCCTGGCGAGCCGCAGGCCGATCGTGAGCAGGATCGGCCCGAGCGAGAATCCGACAAGGAATCCGTAGAGCAGCACGTTCGAGATCACGGTCGCATCGTCCGCCTGGAGGAGCGCCAGCCCCGCCTTCGAGTCGAGTCCGGCGCCCGCGGCATCCGCGATGAGACCGAAGAAGAGCGCGAGGTGGCCGACGCCGGTGATGAGGCCCGCACCCGTCAGATAGCCGCCGATCGTCGTGATGGACCACCACTTCGATCGCGCGATCATCGTGACCGAGACGATGCCGGCGACCCAGGCGAGCGGGCCGAGCACGGCGAGAAGGCCCACGACGAGCCAGAGGTCCGGGTTCTCACGCGCGATATCGATAGGGGTGCCCGATGGGTCGCTCGGCTGCACGAACCACTGGATGATCGTCGCCGCCACGAGACTCAGCACCCCGAGCGTCATTCCGATGATCCCGGCGATGCGCCAGAAACGTTCTGCTGTCATTCCTCTTGTCCTTTCGTTCGCGGCACCGCTCGGTGCCTCCCACGACACTCCCGCGACCCGATGCGGCGCCGCGTCGGTGAGGCAGGCGAACCGGGCCGGCCGCCGGGAGGAATCGCACGGCGAGCGACTCACCCATCCGGAGGACGTCACTCGCCCGATCGGGCGACGAGAGATCCCGAGCCCGCGGAATAGAGTGGGGCGATGTTCGGTCGGGTCGCGCCGTGGCTGCGCCGGCGGCTGCTCGGATTCCCCTACGGCGACCTCCTGCTCGCCGCGCTCCTGTGCGCCATCGCGGTCGCGAGCGTACTCACCGGAAACCCCGACGAGGGACCGCCCGTGGTCACGCTGCCGGTGGCGGTGGCCTCGACGCTCGCACTCGCCTGGCGCACGAGGATCCCCGTCCTCACCGTCGCGATCGTGCTCGCCGCGGATGTCGCCCAGCTGGTACTCGCGGAACCCACCGGCTCGCTCTGGTCGCTCGTGGTCTCCGTCATCGCCATGTACTCGCTCGCCGCCCACTACACCGAGGGCAAGGCCGCGATCGTCGGCGTGCTCATGGTCGCCGTGATCCTCGTCGAAGAGAAGGTCTCGGCCGGGCAGGACTACCTGTTCATCATCCTGCTGTTCGGTGGCGTGTGGCTGCTCGGGCGGGCGAGCCGGCTGTGGCGGGGACGGGTCACGCGGGCCGAGCAGCACGAGCGCGACCTTGCTCGGCTGGCCGTCTCCGACGAGCGCGTGCGCATCGCCCGGGAGTTGCACGACGTCGTCGCCCATAGCCTGAGTGTCATCGCCGTCCAGGCGGATGCCGCGAGTGCGGCGCTCGAGCGCGATCCTGCCCTCGCGCGCGAGCCGTTGCGGGTCATCAACGCGACGGCCCGTTCCTCGCTCGGCGAGATCCGGGACATGCTCCAACTCCTGCGCACCGACGACGGGGAGCTGCGACCCGCGCCGGGGCTCACCGCCCTCGACGAGCTCCTCGCATCGGCGCGCGACGCCGGACTCGCGGTCGAGGCGGACATCCGGCTGGGTGCGCGGGCCGTTCCCCCCGTCGTCGACCTCGCCGCCTACCGCATCCTGCAGGAGGCGCTCACCAACGCTGCCCGGCACGCCGGCCCGGTCGCAGTCGCCGTGTCCGTCGTCGTCTCGGAGGATTCCGTCGAGCTGTCGGTCGAGAACGCGGCGGGCAGTCCGGCGAGGAGGGTCGCGAGCGCGGGAGTCGGCCTTCTCGGCATCCGGGAGCGGGTCGCCCTGCTGGGCGGAGCACTGGAGACCGGGCCGGTGCCCGGTGGCGGCTACCGGCTCGCGGCACGGCTCCCGCTCGAAGGGAGATCGCCATGACCACGGTGCTGCTCGTCGACGACCAGGAACTCGTGCGCACCGGGTTTCGGCTCATCCTCGACCTCGAACCGGGCCTCGAGGTCGTCGGCGAGGCCGCGAACGGGCAGGAAGCGGTGCGGCTGGTTGCGAGCCTGCACCCCGACGTCGTGCTCATGGACGTACGGATGCCGGTGCTCGACGGCATCCGCGCGACCGAGCGCATAGCCCTGGCCGGCTCGGCCTCGCGCGTGCTCATCCTCACGACGTTCGACCTCGACGAGTACGTCTACGACGCACTGCGGGCGGGGGCGAGCGGGTTCCTCCTCAAGGATGCGCCGCGCGACCAGCTCGTCGCAGCCGTGCGCATCGTCGCGGGCGGGGAGTCGCTGCTCGCCCCGCCCATCACCCGGCGGCTCATCGAACGGTTTGTGGCGCAGCCGGCGCCGGGAACGATGCCGGATGCCGTGGCCGCGCTGAGCGAGCGCGAGCGCGAAGTGCTCGGCCTGCTCGCGCGCGGCCTCTCCAACGCGGAGATCGCGGAGCGCCTGTTCGTGAGCGACGCGACGGTCAAGACGCACGTCGCGCGGCTGCTCGCCAAGCTGGGGGTGCGCGACCGGATACAGGCGGTCATCCTCGCCTACGAGTCCGGCTTCATCCACCCCGGCGACAACCCCTCGTCCTCTTCCGCGAGGGGTCAGTAACTGCTCGTCACGTGAGCAATGGAGAGCAGTTATTGAACCCTCGCGCGCGTCAGCGCTCGAGGCGGCCGACCTCGGTGCCGGCCGCGTCGAAGAGCAGCAGCCAGCCGTCCGTGTTGATGCCCGCCGTGGTCGCCTGCGCGACCCACGACGGCACGGGGGCTCCCTCGCAGCCGATGAGGGTCGAGGGGCCGGATGTCGCCAGGAACTCGCCCCCGTCGCCCACGACCCAGCGGCCCTGGCCGCCGTTGCAGCCGTCGGAGCCGGTCCAGGTGCCGTCGCGCTCGAACAGCGCGTGCGGATCGGTCGAGACCACGTAGGCGACCGGGACCCACTTCCCCTCGAGCGTCTCGGCGGTCGCCGGGGCGAGCCCCTCCGGCAGCGCCGCAGCCGCACGGAAGGCCGCGCGCACCCGATCGTCGAGCTTGGGCGGCTGCGCGTAGAACTCGGCGGCGGTCGGGATGGGTTCGGGTGCCCCATCGATCGAGAGGGAGGCGACGACCGTGCCGGAAGCATCCACGAGGTCGTAGCCGTCTGGAGTGATCTCGAAGCCGCTCGCCCGCTCGAGCCAGCCGACCACGGGCATCGTGGTCGAGACGCAGTCCCCCATGCCGCCGAACGGCGCCGCGAGGAACAGGGTGTCGCTCGCTCGCCAGGAGCCCATGATCATGCCGCAGCTCCGCCAGAGCTGGAACTCACCGGCGTCGAGGCGCAGCCAGGCCGGATCCTCCTCGCCGGCCGCCCCGGTCACCCGCCAGAGGTTGACGAGGCCGATCGCCTCGGACTCGCCGTCGGCAGGGGTTCCGCTCATCGGCGGGGCGTCGGGGTTCGGGACGCGAGGACCACCGGGCTCCTGCCCTGCGCATCCGCTCAGCACCAGCAGGGCGGCCAGAGCCGGAACGAGGGCGGGCACGGCGAATCGCGTCATGCCCTCCACGCTTCCAGAGGCGCGCGGATGCTGCCACCCAACGTTTCGCGCGCGTCGATCGTCGCCAGGGGCGCCGCGAGACCGCAACAATCGCGCTTCCGACCGGGTCTTGGCGCGGAAACTGCGGCCTCGCGGGAGGGCTCAGCGGCCGAGGAACCTCTGCAGCGCGGCGAGTTCCTCCTCGCTCGGGGCGCCTTGGGGAGCAGCGCCTCCGAGGCCGAAGCCCGAGCCGGCGGCGACCGTCGGCTTCGCGCCCGCCGCGAGCGCGGCATCCTCGGCGGCCCGCTTGGCCGGGTTTCCCGATCGCGAGCCCTTCTTCTTCTGCTGCTTCTTCGGGCCTCCCGCGTAGCCGGCGCCCGGGATCGGCCCCATGCCGGGAACCTGCGGCACCCCGCCCTTCGCGACCGTCTTCATCATCTTCGCCGCCTGCTCGAAGCGGTTGACAAGTGAGTTGACATCGGTGACCGTCATACCGGAGCCCCTCGCGATGCGCAGCCGCCGCGAGCCGTTGAGCAGCTTCGGCTGGCGGCGCTCGACCGGCGTCATCGACCGGATGATCGCCTCGGTGCGCGTGATCTCGCGCTCGTCGAAGTTGTCGAGCTGCTCCCGCATGCCCTTCGCGCCCGGCAGCATCCCGAGCATGCTCTTGATCGAGCCCATGTTCTTGAGCTGCTGCATCTGGGTCAGGAAGTCCTCGAGCGTGAAGGTGTCGGTCGCGAACTTCTCCGCGGTCTTGCGCGCCTCCTCCTCGTCGAAGGTCTTCTGCGCCTGCTCGATGAGCGTGAGGATGTCGCCGAGGTCGAGGATGCGGCCCGCCATGCGGTCGGGATGGAACGGCTCGAAGTCGTCGAGCCCCTCGCCCGTGCTCGCGAACATGATCGGGCGACCGGTGACGGATGCCACGGAGAGGGCCGCGCCGCCGCGGGCGTCGCCGTCGAGCTTGGTGAGCACGACGCCGGTGAAGTCGACGCCGTCCTGGAACGCCTTCGCGGTCGTGACGGCATCCTGCCCGATCATGGCGTCGATCACGAAGAGCACCTCGTCGGGATCGACGGCCTTGCGGATGTCCGAGGCCTGCTTCATGAGCTCGGCGTCGACACCGAGGCGGCCGGCCGTGTCGACGATCACGGTGTCGTACTGGCGGCGCTGGGCCTCCTTGACGCCGTCCTTGGCGACCTTCACGGGATTGCCGACCCCGTTCCCGGGCTCCGGCGCCCACACCGGGACGCCGGCCTGCTCTCCGACGACCTGGAGCTGGGTGACGGCGTTCGGCCGCTGGAGGTCGGCGGCGACGAGGAGCGGCGTGTGCCCTTCGCCCGCGAGCCACTTCGCGAGCTTGCCCGCGAGAGTCGTCTTGCCCGCGCCCTGGAGGCCGGCGAGCATGATGACGGTCGGCGGGGTCTTGGCGAACTCGAGTCTGCGCTGCTGGCCGCCGAGGATCGTCGTGAGCTCGTCGTTCACGATCTGCACGACCTGCTGGGCGGGGTTGAGCGCCTTGCTGACCTCGTCGCCCAGGGCGCGCTCGCGCACGCGGCCGGTGAAGTCCTTGACGACGTCGAGGGCGACGTCCGCGTCGAGCAGGGCGCGGCGGATCTCGCGGACGGTGCCGTCGACATCCGCGGGGGTCAGCTTGCCCTTGCCGCGGAGCTTCTTGAAGGCGTCGGCGAGACGCTCGGTGAGGTTTCCGAAGGAGGCCATGGTGGAACTAGCTTAATCGCCCCGTGGACCTCCCCTCCCCCAGAGGGCCTGTCTCTCCCTGTCTCCGCAATCTCGCCATTCCATTCGAAACTAGCTAATCTAGCTAGATGATCGTGGTCAACGTGCATCAAGCCAAGAGCCAGCTCTCCAAACTGCTCGACGCCGTCGAGGAGGGCGACGAGGTCGTCATCACGCGCCGGGGCAAGGGCGTCGGCCGGTTCCGTATCGTGCTCGCGCCGATCCCGGACCGCGGCAGGATGCTCGGGATCCTCAAGGGGAAGATCCTCTACCCGGAGGGCGAGGAAGCGGCGGAGCGCGCCATGGAGGAGATCTGGGACGAATACTTCGAGAAGCCGGACTTCGAGGCATGAGGACTCTCCTCGACACCCACACGCTGTTGTGGTTCCTGGACGACGATCGGCGCCTCGGAGCGGAGGCGAGACGCACCGTCGAGTCCGACGCGGTCGTCCTCTCGGACATCTCCCTGCTGGAGATCTCGATCAAGGTGTCGACGGGGAAGATCCTGGTCGACGGTTCGCTTCATCGAATCGTTCGCGAACTGGGCTTCGAGCGGACCGGTTTGGAGGCCCGCTTCCTCGCCCGGCTCGAGCACCTTCCGTTGCTCCACCGCGATCCCTTCGACCGCTTCCTCGTCGCCCAGGCTCTCACCGACGACCTGCGCGTGCTGACCGCCGACCCGGTGTTCGCTCGGTACAGCGTGAAGGTCGTCGACGCGACCCTCTGACCCGGCGACGTCGGCGCGCGTCGCTAGAGTGGGCGGATGCGGCACGGCATCGTCATCCTCCCCCAGCGGCCGTGGGCCGAGGCCCGGCGCACCTGGCAGCAGGCGGAGGAGCTGGGCTTCGACCACGCCTGGACCTATGACCACTTGTCCTGGCGGAGCCTCGCCGGCGAGCCCTGGGGTGCGACGATCCCGACGCTCACCGCTGCGGCCGCGGTCACCTCGAGCATCCGGCTCGGCACCTTCGTGGCCTCGCCGAACTTCCGGCATCCGGTGCCCTTCGCCAAGGACCTCGCGACGCTCGACGACGTCTCGGGCGGCCGCTTCCTGCTCGGCGTGGGGTCGGGCGGCACGGGCTTCGACGCGGTGGTGCTCGGGCAACGGCCGCTCACCGGCCGCGAACGCCACGAGCGGTTCGTCGAGTTCGTGCGGGGACTCGACGCCCTCCTGCGCTTCGAGGAGCCGGACAGCGGCGGAGTGAGCGCCGGCATCAGTTTCGGGGGCGAATGGTTCACCGCACACGAGGCGAGGATGGTCGGCGAGCCCGCACAGCATCCGCGCCTGCCGTTCGTCGTGGCCGCCGACGGGCCGAAAGGCCTGCACCTCGTCGCGGAGTTCGCGGACGGATGGGTCACTCTCGGGCGCGAGGCGGACGATCTGGACGCCTGGTGGCGCTCGGTCGCCGAGGTCTCGCACCGTCTCGACGACGTGCTCGCCGAACGCGGACGGGGCTCCGCGACGCTCGACCGCTACCTCAACCTCGACTCCCACCGCTACGCCCTCGAGAGCGTGGACGCCTGGGAGGACGCCGTCGGTCGCGCCGGCGAGCTCGGCTTCACCGATGTCGTGACCCATTGGCCGAGGAGCGAGGGCGTCTACGCCGGCAGCGAGGACGTGCTCGTCGAGGTCGCCGGTCGACTGAGCCGGTGAGAGCCGAACCCGTGAGAGCCGAGCCCCTAAGAGTCTGGCCCGCTAACGTGGAGGCATGACCTCTCCTCTCATCCGCGAGTTCGGCGGACACTCACCCCAGGTGGATGCGACCGCGTGGGTCGCCCCCAACGCGACGCTCGTGGGGCGCGTCTCGCTCGGCCCGGAGTCGAGCGTCTTCTACGGCGCCGTGCTGCGCGGCGACACCGACGCCATCGCGCTCGGCGCCCGCAGCAACCTGCAGGACAACGTCGTCGTGCACTGCGACACGGGCGTGCCGACGACGATCGGCGCGGGCGTGAGCGTCGGGCACGGCGCGGTCGTCCACGGCTGCACGATCGAGGACGACTGCCTCGTGGGAATGCACGCGACCGTCATGAACGGCGCCGTCATCGGAGCCGGCTCGCTCGTGGCGGGTGGCGCCGTCGTGCTCGAGGGCACGATCGTCCCGCCGCGCTCGCTCGTCGCGGGCGTGCCGGCCAAGGTGCGTCGGGAGCTCACCGACGACGAGCTCGCCGGCATCCGCGCCAACGCCGACCATTACGTCGAGCTCAGCCGCCGGCACGCCGCCATCCCCTGACTTTCATCATTCAGGAGTTGATGTGACGGGTGAGGTTCCCGTGCCGTACACCTGTCCTCACCAGCCACTCACACCACAGGAGCCCCATAACCTCCTGAATGATGAAAGTCAGCCGACGAGGTTCTGCACGAACACGTGCGGCGTGAAGCCGGTGAGGTCCCCGATGCCCTCGCCCTGGCCGACGAGCTTGATCGGGATGCCGGTCCTCTCCTGCACGGCGAGCACGAATCCGCCCTTCGCCGAGCCGTCGAGTTTGGTGAGCACGAGCCCCGTGACGCCGGCGTGCTCGATGAAGGCCTCCGCCTGAGCGAGCCCGTTCTGGCCGGTCGTCGCATCCAGCACGAGCAGCACCTCGGCGATCTCGGTCTGCTTCTCGACGACCCGCCGGATCTTCCCCAGCTCGTCCATGAGCCCGCTCTTGGTCTGCAGGCGACCCGCCGTGTCGATGAGCACGATGTCGATGCCCTCGCGCTGCGCCTTCTCGACGGTCTGGAAGGCGACGGATGCCGGATCCTGGCCCTGCGCCTGCGGCTTCACGATCTGCGCCCCGCCGCGCTCCGCCCAGGTCGTGAGCTGCTCGACCGCGGCGGCGCGGAAGGTGTCCGCCGCGCCGACGACGACGCTGCGCCCGTGGTTCGCGAGGAACCGGGCGAACTTGCCGATCGTCGTCGTCTTGCCGACGCCGTTGACCCCGACGACGAGCACGACCGCGGGGCGGGCCGTGAGGTGCAGGGTCGGGTCGAGGCGGGCCAGGCGCTCCTCGAGGCTCTCGCGCAGCATCCGCTTGAGGTCCTCCGGGTCCGTCGTGCGGAACCGCTCGACGCTCGCCCGCAGCTCGGTCACGACCGCATCCGCGATGTCGGGCCCGAAGTCGGCCGAGAGGAGCGCGTCCTCGAGGTCCTCCCAGGTCCCCTCATCGATCGTCTTCTTCGCGAACATGCCGCGCAGAGCGCCGCCGAGCGACCAGGGTTGTGCGCTCTCCGCCATGACTGCGATCCTAAGGCACCCTCATCGGGACCTCGCCGGCTCTCGCACGGGCGCGAGCCGCCGCATCGACCACAGCGCGACGACGGCGACGAGCAGCAGGCATGCGATGCCGAGTCCCGAGTAGCCCACGAGCGCGAGCACGGGGCCGGCGAGCGCTCCGCACACGGCGGCCGTCGAGTTCATCAGCAGGTCGGAGACGCCCTGGAGCCCCGAGCGGTCGTCGACGGGGGCGGACTCCGCGACGAGCGTCGAGCCGGCGATCGTGGATGCCGACCAGCCGAGCCCGAGGAGGACCACGCTCACGATGACGAGCACCTGCGACTGGCTGCCCACCCACGCGGTGAGCAGTGAAAGGACGAGCATGCCCTGGCCGAGGAGGATCGTCGGGACGCGACCCCAGCGGTCCGCGATCCAGCCGAAGACCGGGGAGAGCGCGTACATGCCCGCGATGTGGAGGCTCAGCGCGAACCCGACGATCACGAGCGTCGCCCCGTGCCCGTAGAGGTGCACGGGCGTCATCGACATCATCGCGACCATGGTCGCGTGACTGAGCGCGACGGCGACGACCGCGTACCGGGCGAGGGGGTTGACGCGCAGCGTGGCGAAGCCGTTGCGGGGCGGCGCCCCCTCGCGGGCCGGCGCGTTCCGCAGCGCCGTGAGGAGCGGGTCGGGCCGCAGGCCGAAGTAGTAGACGAGCATGGCAGCGAGCTGAGCCGCGACCGTGAAGACGAACGGGCCGGTGAGGGTCGGGAGGCCGATCGCCGCCCCGACCGTCTCCCCCGGCTCGATGAGGTTGGGGCCGAGCACGGCGCCGATCGTCGTCGACCACACCACGAGCGAGAGCTGTCGCGCCCGGTGGAGGGGCACCGCGAGGTCGGTCGCGGCGAACCTCGCCTGGAGGTTGGTCGCCGAGCCGGCCCCGGCGAGCGCGAGCCCGACGAGCAGCAGCGGGAAGGAGCCGAGCGCGGCGGCACAGGTCGCGAGCACCGCACCGAGGGCGGCGACGATCGACCCGATCGAGAGAGCGATGCGACGGCCCCTGGTCTGCGCGGCGCGCGCGAGCGGGACCGCGATGAGGGCCGCCCCGAGCGTGCTCATGGTCGCGGCCATGCCGGACCAGGCCGGCGAGCCGCTGACCTCCGAGGCCAGGAGGGCGCCGACCGAGACGGTCGCGCCGAGCCCGATCCCGCCGAGGATCTGGGCGAGCACGAGCATGCGGATGACGCGCTTCTGGATGCGCTCCGTGTCGATCACTGCGCAAGTCTAGGGCGCGGCGGCACCCCCGGCGTGCACGCGCCGCGCGGTCCGGCGGGTCGCCATCGCGTCGAGCCACCAGGCGAGCACGGCGACGAGGGCGAAGGCGCCGAAGAGGAGCGTCCAGGTCAGGAAGTCGCCCGCGTAGGTCGCGAAGCTGTCCGGAATCGTGAAGAGCACGAGGGCGAAGGCCGCGAGGCCGATCGCGTAGGCGATCCCCCATACCCACTTCTTCCACTTCACGAGCGTGGCCCCGTCGAGGGAGGCGAGCGGCAGGAGCGCGAGCGGCAGGGTTGCGATCCCCTCGAGCGTGACCCCGCTCAGGAACTCGACGACGGGGACCAGGACCGCGTTCCCCGGCTCGGCGACGGGCGCCAGGATGCTGTAGCCGACCCAGCCCACGAGCGAGACGACGAGCGCGTACCCGCTCCCCACGAGCACGACGATCGCCTTCCGCGTCGAGGTCAGCGCGATGGCGTAGGCGAGACCCGAGACGAGTCCGAAGATCACGCCGGGGCTGAAGTCCAGCAGCCGGGCGACGAGCACCGCGAGGAGGAGGATGACGAGCGAGCCCCAGCGGAACTTCACGTAGGGGTGGGCATCCGGCTGGAGCCTGCGCACGACGCGCACCACGATCGCCCACCCGAGAAGGTTGAAGAGCGCGAAGCTGAGGAACCCGGTCAGCAGCATGCGCAGCGACATGAGGTTCGGCCCGAAGCCGGGATCGACGAACCCTGCGACGATGGCGGCGACGACGAAGCCCGGCCAGACGAGCCATGAGGTCGTCGGCTGCTTCTCGGGCGGTTTCTCGGGCCGTTCCTCGGGCTGCTTCCCGCTCCGACCCCGCAGCGTCTTCCGCATCCAGGCCGTCACCTGGTCGTAGCGGCCGCCGATGACCGTGTTGAGAAGCGACGCCGGGTAGCCGACCACGAGCATGAGGATGACCGAGGCCGAGCAGACCACGGCGACCTGCGTCGGGTTCGGCGCGGCGTCGGCGATCGTGCGCAGCGAACTCAGGATGCTCGGGTCGGCGAAACCGCTCGCCGGGTAGAACCGGCTCGAGGTGAAGGCGAGGAAGATGCTGGGCGTCGTGAGAGCCACGTCGTTCTGATAGACCGAGCCATCCGTGTAGGTGAGCTCGAGGATGTCCTCGCCCGTGCTCTCATCGCCGAACCGGGCACGGATGTACTCGGGTGTCGTGTCAAGCGCGGCCAGGTCATCCGCGGTCATGTCGGCGCCCTCGAGGAAGCTGCCCGGCCCGAGGTCGATTCCGCCGATCGAGGGTCCGACGATCCAGCCGGCGCGCTCGAATGAGCGCAGGATGTCCACGACCGTGGCGACCCCGGTATCCGTGAAGACGAACACGAAGTGACGCGAGTCGCCCTCGAGATCGGTCGAGCCGAACGAGAGCCGGAAGGCGCAATCCCAGTGGAACCCGCGGAGAGGAGGCGGTACGGTGCGAGCCTCGGGGACGAACCGCTCGCTTCCGCCCTCCGCGAGGTAGGTAGCCCGGCAGTCGGCCTCGGACGCCGCTGCGCCCTGGGTCGGGCCGAAGACGACACCGAGGAGCGCGCCGAGCACCGCCGCGAGGGCGAGCGCGCCGAGCAGGGCACGCGAGACGAGACTCGAATTCACGGAAGTCACAGTAGTGATCTGCGGCCTCCGTGGGAAGAG
>JBIQHP010000050.1:0-2272 GCA_044508495.1 Clavibacter sp. | reverse complement strand
CGAGACTCGAATTCACGGAAGTCACAGTAGTGATCTGCGGCCTCCGTGGGAAGAGTCAGCCGGCCTGCTCATCCCGGCCGACGCGCTGCCCCACGACGGCGCTCACGCCGTCCTGGCGCATCGAGACCCCGTAGAGCGCGTCGGCGATCTCCATCGTGCGCTTCTGGTGGGTGATGACGATGAGCTGCGAGCCCTCCCGGAGCTCCTCGAGCACCGTGAGCAGGCGGCCGAGGTTCGCGTCGTCGAGCGCGGCCTCGACCTCGTCGAGGATGTAGAACGGGCTCGGGCGCGCCTTGAAGATCGCGATGAGCAGGGCGATGGCCGCGAGCGAGCGCTCGCCGCCGCTCAGGAGGGAGAGCCGCTCGATCTTCTTACCCGCCGGCTTGACGGCGACCTCGATGCCGGTCGTGAGCAGGTCGTCCGGCTCGGTGAGCCGGAGGCTGCCGCTGCCACCGGGGAACAGCACCGGGAACACCTCGTCGAAGGCGGCCTTCGTGTCGTCGAAGGCGCTCGAGAAGATGTCCTGCATCCGGTCGTCGATGTCGTCGATGATCGTGAGGAGGTCCTTGCGGGTGTTCGTGAGGTCGGTGAGCTGCTCGGTGAGGAACTTGTGACGCTGCTCGAGCGCCTCGAACTCCTCGAGGGCGAGCGGGTTGACGCGGCCGAGCTGGGCGAGCTGGCGCTCGGCCTTCGCGAGCCTCGTCTCCTGCTCGGCCCTCACGAACGGTGTGCCGTCGCTGGTCTCGATGCGCTCGGCTTCCGCCGAGCTGCTCGACCGGCGGGTGTCCCCGGCACCCCCCTCCGCCGGTTGAGTAGCGGGCGCGGCCCGCGTATCGAGACCGTTCTCCGCCGGAGGGTCGAGCGGCACGGGCACCTCCGGCCCGTACTCGGCGACGAGCACCTCCTCGACGAGTCCGAGCTCCTCGCCGGCGCGCTCGAGCAGGGTCGAGAGGTGGAGCTTCTTCTCGTAGATCTGCATCTCGAGACCGTGCACGCTCTCACTCACGGCCGTGAGCCGCTCGCGCAGGGATGCCTCGTCGCGCCGCAGGGCGGCGAGCTCCTCGTTCTGCCTCGACCGCTCCGACTCGCGCTCGGCGAGCTCGACCCGCGCCTGGGAGACGGATCGGTCGACGGCGTCGAGCACCGCGGGCAGCGCGTCGATGACCCGCTGAGCCGACTCCACCTGATGGCGGCGGATGACGGCACGGCGGGCGGCCTCCTGCGCCGCCGCGCGATCCTCCTCGAGCTGGCGCGCGAGCTGCTCGGTGCGCTCCTCCTCGGCACGGACCCGCTCCCTCGCCGTCTCGAGCTGAAGACGGGCCTCGAGCTCGCGCTCGCGGACCGACTCGAGCTCGGCGACGAGTCCGTCGCGTGCCGTGGCGTCGAGGATGGGTCGCGGCCTCGACCGCGCCGCCTCGAGCTCGACGATCGCCGCCTCGGATGCCGCCTCGGCATCCGTGACCGCCTCGGCGGCGAGGGCGAGGCCCCGCTCGAGACGCTCCGACTCCGCCTGTGCGGCCTCGACCTGCACCCGCGCGCGGCCGAGCCTCTCGGTGCGTGCCGCGAGCTGGGCGTCGAACTCCCGCAGAGCCGCGAGCGCGGCGCCGGCGCGCTCCTTCGCCGTCTCGAGCACGGCGCGCTGCTCGGCGAGCGCGAACTGGGCACGCTCGATGAGGGCGGTGACCTCAGTGTGCCTGGCCTGCGCGGCATCGCGGTCCGCGACGAGTTCGACGCGGGATCGCCTCGCTCCCGACCCGCCACGCAGCACGTAACGGCTGAGCACGTCGCCGGCCTTGGTGATGACGGTGACGGTCGGACCGCTCCCGGTCGCCTTCCAGGCGTCACGGGCCACGTCGAGGTCCTCGGCGATGACGACCTCCGCGAGGACGCCGAGCACGCCCTCCGGCGCGGTGACGACCGAGGTCGCCGCCACGGCGCCTGCCGGCAGGCCGGCGGGCGCGCTCGTGCGCGGTCCCGCGGCGCCGGCATCCGCGAGCAGCACCTCCACCCGCCCGAGCTCGTCGGAGCGGGCACGCTCGATCGCCTCGACGGCGGAGTCCCGGTCGTCGGCGAGCACGGCGTCGGCGAGGGATCCGAGCGCCGCAGCGATCGCGGCCTCGAACCCGGGCTGCACCTGGATGTGCTCGGCCATGAGGCCGCGGATGCCGCGCAGCCTCGCGGCCACGAGCGCGCTCGATCCGTCCTTCTGGTCGAGGGCGCTCGACAGGGCGCTCGTGCGCGCGGCGAGCCCGGAGCGCTCCCGCTCGTGGCC
>JBIQHP010000049.1:2871-16729 GCA_044508495.1 Clavibacter sp. | reverse complement strand
GAGGCGCGCATCCAGTGGCTGAGATAGAGCACGTCGCCGCCCCAGACGAGGAGCGCATCGGTCTCCTGGAGCTGCGGGACCCAGCTCTCCCTGCGGATGCTCGGCAGCGCGGTGAGCTCGAGCACTCCCACGGACTTCCAGCCGAGGTCCGCCGGGGAGCTCGATGCGCTGCCGCTGATCGCCCGCCAGGCCATTCCGGCTCCCTCGGGGAAGGGGTAGGCGCCGGTCGGGACGATGAGCGCGGTCGATTCGGCGATCGGCTTGCCCAGGATCTCGACGAGCGCGTTGGAGATGCTCGGGTTGGTGATGCCCGAGGAGGTGAGAAGGAGTTTCATGGGAGTCCTCAGAATAGCGGCGGCTGAACCGGCAGCGGGGTGCCGGAGTCCGGGCCGTCGAGCAGACGCTGGAGCTTTCGCGCGGTGAACGGCGATCCGGCACCGGCGTGGTCAGGATTGTCGAAGTAGACGAAGACCTCGCGGGCGCGACCATCGGGGCAGGTCCGTCCGGTGCGCCAGCCGTCGATGAGCTCCGCCCATTCCTCGAGTGTGGCGTCGTCGTAGCCCTCGGGAAAGCGCTTGACGTCGCCGTGGAAGCGGATGTAGACGAAATCGCTCGTCACCTCGCGCAGCTCGGGCCAGGTCGGAGTGTTCGTGACGACCGCGGCGACATCGTGGCGGCGGAGGAGCTCGACGAAGGCCGGGTTGTCGAAGCTCGGATGGCGCACTTCGAAGGCGTGACGGAGGGCGCGGTCCGGCAGGGCGAGGATGCGGGGGTCGGTCTCGAGACCCGCGCGGGCGATGAGCGACCGCGCCTCGGTCACCGAGTCGGGGAGGACGGCGAGGAACGTGTCCACGACATCGGGCCTGAACGGTAGCGTCTCAGAGATCTGCCACAGGATCGGGCCGAGCTTCTCTTCCAAGAGGAGCACTCCCGAGGCGAAGAACGCGGCCACGTCCTTCTCGGTGTTCCTGAGCGACTTCTCGTGGGTGACGCCGCGGTGACCTTTGACCGAGAACACGAAGCCGTCCGGCGTCTCCGCTCGCCACTTCAGGAAGTCCGCGGCCGTCTTGAGACCGTGGAAGGTCGTGTTGATCTCGAGAGTCGCGAGGTGCCGGGAGGCGTAAGTGAGCTGCTCGCGCTCGGGGAGGCCTCGCCGGTAGAAGCGTGCCCTCCACGCGGGCTTGCTCCATCCGCAGGTGCCGACGCGCACTTGCTTGAGGCCTTCTGCCATCGTCGCAGACTACCGGCCTCGTCTGATCACCTCATCCCTGTCGCCGAGCGGCGACATCTGATAAAGTAGCCGAGCGGCGACAAATCAAGATGTCGCCACTCGGCGACAGGAGCTCAGATGTTCACCTTGCGTGAGGCGGGTGCAGCGATCCGCGATGCTCGTGAGAGACAAGGCCTGACCCAGGCCGAGCTGGCGGCCCGTGCACGGGTCTCCCGATCCTTCATCATCGATCTGGAGGGCGGGAAGCCGACGGTGGAGGCCTCGAAGCTGTTCGACGCCGCCCAGGCGCTCGGTTTCGAGATCGCCCTGCGATCGAGGGACACCGGCGAGGTGCGCTGGTGAAGGAACTCGACCTCTATCTCGATGGCATCCTGTGCGGCACGGTGGCGCAGTCCTCGAGTGGTAATCTCACCTTCGACTACGACGAGGCCTATCGCACCACACCAGGCGTGACTCCGCTCTCCCTCTCGATGCCGCTGGCGGCGACGAGCCATAAGAAGAGGGCCATTCTTCCCTTCCTCCAAGGACTGCTACCGGACAACGACGACGCGCTTCGTGCGATGGCCACCCGCTTCTCGGTGTCGCCGAACAGCCCGTTCGCGCTACTCGAACATGTGGGTGCGGATGTGGCGGGTGCGGTGCAGCTCGTCGCGAAGGACGGCCCCGCATCCGATCGCACCGGGACGCGAGGCCAGGTGCGGGCGGTGAGCGATCGGGAGGTCGCGACGCTGCTGGAGCATACGGTTCTGGAGTACACCGAGGGAGCACCGTTCTTCGCCGAGGTCGGCCGGTTCAGCCTCGCCGGGGCGCAGCCCAAGATCGCCCTGTACGAGATGCCGGACGGAGGATGGGGGATACCCGAGGACGCGACGCCGACGACACACATCCTGAAGCCGGCCGTCGGATCGTTCCGCCGTGTAGATGTCGTGGAAACCCTGACGATGCGCGCGGCAGAGTTACTGGGCAATGAGGTCGCCCAGTCCACTTTGGTTCGCATCGAGGGCTGGAATGTGTTCGTCACCCGCCGCTATGACCGGGAACTGCGGGATGGGGAATGGCGGCGGCTCCACCAGGAAGACCTCTGCCAGGCGCTGAGTGTCGCGCCCGACAAGAAGTATCAGCATCGCTACGGCGGACCCGGCCTCGCCGACATCGCCCGGCTGATCCGCTCCCTCCCGTTCGAGGCCGATCGGATCGCGGCGGGGGAAGGGTTCTATCGCGCCTTCGTCTTCAACATCCTCGCCGGATGCACCGATGCGCACGCGAAGAACTACTCGCTGCTGCTCAGCGGGCCATCCGTGAGGCTGGCACCGCTCTACGACCTCGCCAGCTACGCCGCCTACTGGGACGGTGAGGCTCGCCTCAACAGCGCGATGAACGTGGGCGGCGAGTACGGACTCGAGCACATCGGGGAGACGATGCTGATCGCGGCGGGTCAGCAGTTCGGAGTCGGCTCGGAAGCACGCGAGATCGTCGAAGGGGTGCGGGCCGGGATGCTCGAGGCCTTCGAGTCTGCCTGCGCAGAGCTGGAGGACCTCGGTTCGGAGGTTCGGGAGGTCGCCGGTGACCTCCTTCGTGGACTGAGGCGACTGCCGCTTCTTCGCCGGTAGTCGCCTTCACCCTCGCGATTCCCGCCTCCGTGCCGCATACTGTTCGCACTCGTCTTGACGAATGGAGGCACGGCCATGACCGCGACGCTCAACCCCTATCTCGGCTTCCGCGACAACGCACGCGAGGCCATGGAGTTCTACCAGTCGGTGTTCGGAGGTGAGCTCAGCATCCACACCTTCGCCGAGTTCCACGCGAGCGAGGAGGTCGACGAGCAGGACCTCGTGATGCACGGCCAGCTCGAGAGCCCGAGCGGATTCACCCTCATGGCCTCGGACACGCCCAAGAGCATGTCGTACGATCCCGGCACCGCCATCACGATCTCGCTGAGCGGCAAGCCCGAGGACGACGCCGAGCTCCGCGGCTACTGGGAGAAGCTCTCCCAGGGCGCCACGATCACGATGCCTCTCGACAAGGCGCCCTGGGGCGATGTCTTCGGCATGCTCACCGACCGGTTCGGCACGGCGTGGATGATGAGCATCGGCACCGAAGACAGCGGCGGCAGCTGAGGCGTGGCGGGACCGACGACCGTCGAGGAGTACCTCGCCGGGTTCCCGGACGACGTGCGCGCACTCCTGGAAAACGCGCGGGCGGCCATCCGGAGAGTGCTCCCGGATGCCGAGGAGCGCATCAGCTACGGCATCATCCGGTTCGGGATCTCCGGCCGTCACGCGATCTACCTCGCCGGCTGGAAGAAGCATCTCGGCGTCTATCCGGTGCCGAGGTCGGAGGGGGAGCTCGAGCGGGAGCTCGCACCGTACCGTGCGGCCAAGGATTCGCTGCACTTCCCCTACGCGAAGCCGATGCCCTACGACCTCCTCGAGCGCGTGACGGAGTTCGTCGCCGGATGACCGCTCTATCGGCGGTCCGTGGAAGGCTGTGCGCATGACAAGAGCCTTCGGCGTGACCATCGACTGCGCGAATCCGGTCGCGCTCGCGGCATTCTGGTGCGACATTCTCGACTATGTGAATGATCCGCCACCCGCAGGTTACGAGTCCTGGGCCGACTATGACCTGGAGAACGGCGTCTCAGCCGACGAGGCCGGGGCCGGTGCGACGATCGTCGACCCGTCGGGGGTCGGCCCGCGGCTCTACTTCCAGCGGGTTCCCGAGCCCAAGACCGTCAAGAACCGGGTACACCTGGATGTCATGGCCGGCCCCGAGTGGACGGGTGTTCTCGAGGCGGTCGAACGCGGCATCGCGAAGGGCGGTCGGTGGCTGCACGAATCCGCCGACCCGGACGATCCCTTCATCGTCATGGCCGATCCGGAGGGCAACGAGTTCTGCCTCGTGCCGCGCCTCTGACCCTTCGCTTTCATCATTCAGGAGGTTTGCCGGTGAGACTCCTGAATGATGAAAGCGGCTACCGACGCACCTTGCCGCTGAGCCCTGCGATCGCGCCCAGGATCGACGGCCGCGCGGCGACCCAGGCGACGGCCATGACGACGATCGAGGCGGCGAAGATGCCGAAGCCCCACCAGCTCTCGTCGTTGCGCACGGCATACATGTGGTTGAGATTGTTGAGGGCGCCGGTGGTGAGCACGAGCACGACGTGCACGACGATGAACAGCACGAAGTAGACCATGACCGGGAAGTGGAGCACCCGGGCGAGCTGCACCGGATAGATCCGCTCGATCGGCTTGAAGCGCTCGGCGAGGCCGGGCGCCATCCGGATGCCGGTGAGGATGGCGAGTGGTGCCGCGATGAAGACGGTCACGAAGTAGGCGAGCACCTGGAGGGCGTTGTAGTTGACCCAGCCGGTCTCCAACGGCCAGTTCAGCGAGGCGTACTGGATGGCGACCGACACCGAGTGCGGGAAGACGTCCCAGCTGAGCGGCACGATGCGCATCCACTGGCCGGTCGCGAAGAGGAGCACGTAGAACACGAGGCCATTGAGCAGCCACAGCACGTCGACGCTGATGTGGAGCCAGTGGTTGATGCTGATGCGCACCGGTTCGCCTTTGGTGCGCAGGATGCCGGTGTTGTTGCGGGTCCAGTAGGCGGCGGGCCGCTTGGTCGTGCGGATCTGCCAGCCGGACTTGATGACGAAGATGATGAGGAAGGCGTTGAAGAAGTGCTGCCAGGCGAGCCAGGCGGGGAAGCCGACCGGGGCGGTCTCCGGCAGGGGGTCCCGGCCGGGGTACTGGGCGATGAAGTCGGCGATGGCCGGCATGCCGCGCAGCCAGTTGGCTGCGAGCACGACGAGCGCGAACGCGACGAGCAGCGCCGGGATGATCCAGACCAGCCGGAACCAGCGGCGCTGACCATCCGAGAGGTTCCGGCGGAACTCGGCGAGGCTCATCCCTTCTTCCTCGCCTCGACCGCCTCGATGAACTGCGGAACGACCTCGAAGAGGTCGCCGACGATGCCGAAGTCGGCGATGTCGAAGATCGGCGAGTTCGCGTCCTTGTTGATCGCCACGATCGTCTTGGAGCTCTGCATGCCGGCGAGGTGCTGGATGGCGCCCGAGATCCCGACCGCGATGTAGAGGTTGGGCGACACCGTGGTCCCGGTCTGACCGACCTGCAGGTTGTGCTCGCAGTAGCCGGCGTCGACGGCGGCGCGAGAGGCCCCAAGGGCCGCGCCGAGAGCATCCGCCAACTCCTCCACGAGCACGAACTTCTCCTTGGAGCCGAGTCCCCGCCCGCCCGAGACGACGATGTCCGCCGACTGCAGGCTCGGCCGCTCGCTCGCGGCGGTCTCGACGTGGCGGGAGACGACCTCGGTCGTCGGCGCCGCATCGCCCGAGACGTCGAGCTCGACGAGCGTTCCGGATGCGGCCGGGGCCGACCCCTCGACCGAGTTCGACCGCAGCGAGATGACCGGAATGCCCTTCGCCGCCTTCGCCGTCACGGTGAAGGAGCCGCCGAAGGCCTGCTGGGTCACCACCCCGTCCGCGCTCACCCCGATCACGTCGCTCTGATAGGCGCCGCCGATGCGCACGGCGAGCCGGGCGCCGGCCTCGCGAGCATCCGGCGAACCGCCCACGATCACGGCAGCGGGGTTCGCCGCAGCGACGGCGGCCTGAAGCGCGGCGACCTGCGGCGTCACCAGCAGCGAATCCGCCCCGGCGACGGATGCCGCATAGACCGTCGCGGCCCCAAGCGAACCGAGCGCGGTCGCCAGTCCCGCGGCAGCTCCCGGCTCGGC
This sequence comes from Clavibacter sp., assembly GCA_044508495.1. Classification (GTDB taxonomy): domain Bacteria; phylum Actinomycetota; class Actinomycetes; order Actinomycetales; family Microbacteriaceae; genus Terrimesophilobacter. Next base: position 10,740 of record JBIQHP010000049.1, on the reverse strand, counting down.
GACGACGACCGCCGCCGGCTCGCCGATCACGGCCGCCGCGGCAAGAAGCTCAGCTGTCGCCTGGACGGGTGCACCGCCTGCGAGTTCGACGAGAACGAGTACCTGTGACATGACGACTCTCCTAGATCAGTTTCGCCGAGGCGAGGTAGTCGGCCAGTTGCTGGCCCGCTGTTCCGTCGTCCTTGATGATGGTCCCGCCTTCGCGGGGTGGTCTGGCGGCGACCGTCTCGACGACCGACCACGAGTTCGCCCCACCCGCCTCGCCGGCGGTGATGCCGAGATCGGAGAGGGTGAGCGTCTCGACCGGCTTCTTCTTGGCGGCCAGGATCCCCTTGAAGTTGGGGTAGCGCGCCTCGGCGATCTGCTCGGTGACCGAGACGAGGGCGGGGAGCGCTGCACGCACCTCGACGTGGCCGTCGTCGGTCATCCGCTCGCCCGAGACGGTGCCGTCGCCCACTTCGAGCGTGCGCAGGAAGGTCAGCTGGGCGAGGCCGAGCCGCTCGGCGAGCATCGCCGGGACGGCGGCGGTGCGGCCGTCCGTCGACTCGTTGCCGGCGATCACGAGGTCGAATCCGCGGGGGGCGAGCGCGGCCGCGAGCGCCGCCGAGGTCTGGATCGCATCCGAGCCGCCGAGCGCGTCGTCGATGATGTGGACACCGGAGTCGGCGCCCATCGCGAGCGACTTGCGCACGGCATCCTGGGCGTTGGCCGGCCCCATGGTCACGACCGTGACCTCACCGCCCTGCGCCTCCTTGACCAGCAGCGCGGCCTCGACGGCCTTCTCGTTGATCTCGTCGATCACGACATCGCCGTCGCGGTCGACACGCTTCGTCGCGGCGTCGATGCGCCGGTCGCTCCAGGTGTCGGGGACCTCTTTCACGAGCACTGCGATCTTCATCATGCCTGCCATTCCACCGTGTCTGGTCGCCTCGGGGATTTACGAGACCACTCTAATCGCCGGGATATAGTTGGATGTCCAACTAAATTGTAGAATGCCGGGAAGGACACGATCCGCATCCGGCTCCGAGAGGCTCAGCGTGTACGCCATCAGCGACGACCAGCAGGCCCTTGTCGACATGGTTCGGCAATTCGCCACCGAATCCCTCGCCCCGCATGCCGCGGAGTGGGACGAGACCCACCACTTCCCCGTCGACGTGCTGCGCGAGGCGGGCGAGCTCGGCATGGGGGCGATGTACTGCCGCGAGGAGTTCGGCGGGGCCGGGCTCTCCCGCGCCGACGCCGTCCTCATCTTCGAGGAGCTCGCCAAGGGCGACCCCACGATCGCGAGCTACATCTCGATCCACAACATGGTGGCCTGGATGATCGACGGCTACGGCTCCGAGGCTCAGCGCGCGGAATGGATCCCGAAGCTCAGCACCATGGAGCAGCTCGGCAGCTACTGCCTCACCGAGCCTGGCGCGGGGTCGGATGCCGCGGCGCTCTCGACGCGGGCCGTGCGCGACGGCGACGACTACGTCCTCAACGGAACCAAGCAGTTCATCTCGGGGGCGGGCTCCTCGGCGATCTACGTCGTCATGGCCCGCACGGCCGACACCGGCAGCAGGGGCATCACCGCGATCCTCGTCCCCGACGGCACCCCAGGGCTCTCCTTCGGGCCGCTCGAGAAGAAGATGGGCTGGCATGCGCAGCCGACCAGGCAGGTCATCCTCGAGGATGTCCGGGTACCGGTCGCGAACCGGCTCGCCGGCGAGGGCGACGGCTTCGGCATCGCGATGAACGGTCTCAACGGTGGACGCCTCAACATCGGAGCGTGCTCGCTCGGCGGCGGGCAGGCCGCTCTCGACCAGACCGTGGCGCACGTGACGAGCCGCGAGGCCTTCGGCAAGCCCCTCATCGAGCAGCAGTCCATCCTGTTCGAGCTCGCCGACATGGACACCAGGCTCGAGGCGGCGCGCACGCTCCTCGCGCGGGCGGCGCAGGCGCTCGACGACGGCGACGCCGACAAGGTGCGGCTGTGCGCGATGGCCAAGCGCGTGGCCACCGACGCGGGGTTCGAGGTCGCCAACTCCGCCATCCAGCTCCACGGGGGATACGGTTATCTCAGCGAGTACGGCCTCGAGCGCATCGCGCGCGACCTCCGGGTGCACCAGATCCTGGAGGGCACGAACGAGATCATGCGGCTCATCGTGGGGCGCAGTCTCGTGGGCAAGTGAGCCGGAGGACACGATGGAACTCGCGGACGACGAAGTCCTCGTGAGGCGTGCGGGGCGGCTCGGCCACCTCGTCCTCAACCGGCCGAAGGCCATGAACGCCCTCACCCGGCCCATGGTCAACGCGATCGCCGCAGCCCTCGACGAGTGGGAGGCGGATGACGCGGTCGACACGGTCCTGCTCACCGGCGCGGGGGAGCGCGGCCTGTGCGCGGGCGGCGACATCGTCGGCATGTACCACGACGCCCTCGCCGGCGGCAGTCAGAGCCGGTCGTTCTGGCGCGACGAGTACCGGCTCAACGCGCGCATCGCACGCTACCCGAAGCCCTATGTCGCCTTCATGGACGGCGTCGTGCTCGGCGGCGGCATCGGCGTCTCCGCCCACGGCAGCGCGCGGATCGTGACCGAGCGCACGCGGTTCGGGATGCCGGAGGTCGGCATCGGCTTCGCCCCGGATGTCGGCGGCGCGTTCCTGCTCTCCCGCGCCCCCGGCGAGCTCGGCACCCACCTCGCGCTCACCGGCGCGATGGGCTCGGGCGCCGATGCCCTCGCCCTCGGCTTCGCCGACCACTACGTGCACAGCGACTGGCTGCCCGCGCTGGCGACCGTGCTCGAGACGACTCCTGTCGCCGAGGCGATCGCGGCCGTCGCGCTGCCGGCACCTCACTCGGCGCTCGCCGCCCAGCGCGGCTGGATCGACGAGTGCTACGCGGGAGACGACGCGGCGGCCATCGTCGGCAGGCTGCAGGACTCGGCCGTACCGGCGGCGCAGGAGGCGGCATCCGTGATCCTCACGAAGTCGCCGACCGGGGTGAGCGTCGCGCTCGAGGCGGTACGCCGCGCAAGGGCGCTCGGCACGCTCGAGGAGGCGCTCGATCAGGACTTCCGGGTCTCGAGCCGCTTCATCGAGAGCCCGGAGATGGCCGAGGGCATCCGGGCGCAGGTGATCGACAAGGACCGCCGGCCGCGCTGGTCGCCGGCGACGCTCGGCGGGGTGACCCGCCCCGACGTCGAGGCGTTCTTCGCCGATCTCGGTCCACAGGAGCTCGGGCTCTCCGCCCGATCGAAGAGGAGTGCATCATGACGAACATCGCCTTCATCGGCTTGGGCCACATGGGCGGTCCGATGGCCGCCAATCTCGTGAAGGCCGGCCACACCGTGACCGGCTTCGACCTCGCCCCGCCCGCTCTCGACGCCGCGCGCGCGAACGGGGTCGCCGTCGCGGGCAGCGGGGCGGAGGCCGCCGCCGACGCCGACGTCGTCATCACGATGCTCCTGAGCGGGGCGCAGGTGCTCGAGGTCTACCGAGGGGGGCTGCTCGAGGCCGCGAAGCCGGGCACCCTCTTCATCGACTCCTCGACGATCGACGTCGACAGCGCACGGGCTGCGCGCGAGGCTGCGATCGCCGCCGGCCACCGCGGCCTGGACGCCCCGGTCTCCGGAGGGGTCATGGGCGCCGAGGCCGGCACGCTCACCTTCATGGTGGGCGCCGACGACGCCGACTTCGCCGAGGCCGAGCCGCTGCTGTCGGTCATGGGCGGCAAGGTCGTGCACTGCGGCGGCTCCGGCGCCGGCCAGGCCGCCAAGATCTGCAACAACATGATCCTCGGCATCTCGATGATCGCCGTCTCGGAGGCCTTCGTGCTCGGGGAGAGGCTGGGCCTCAGCAACCAGGCGCTCTTCGACGTCTCCTCCACGGCATCCGGCCAGTGCTGGGCGCTCACGACGAACTGCCCGGTGCCCGGTCCGGTTCCGGCGAGCCCCGCCAACCGCGACTACCAACCGGGCTTCGCCGGCCAGCTCATGGCCAAGGACCTCGGGCTCGCGGTCGCCGCCCTCGAGTCGACGGGCACGGATGCCCGCATGGGCACGCTCGCCGCCGACCTCTACCGGCGCTTCGCCGACGAGGGCGGGGCCGGACTCGACTTCTCGGCCATCATCAACACGATCCGCGAGCGATCCGCCAGCGGTCAGGGGAGTGCGGCATGACCGACTGGACGACCATCAGGGTCGAGCGCCGCGGCCGGGTCGGCCTCGTGACGCTCGACCGGCCGAAGGCGCTCAACGCGCTGAGCCTCGAGGTGCTGCAGGAGCTCGTTGCGGCGACGGGCGAGCTCGACGCCGACCCCGGCGTCGGCGCGATCGTGCTGACCGGATCGGAGAAGGCCTTTGCCGCCGGCGCCGACATCAAGGAGATGCTCGACAAGGACTACCAGGCGATGTACGCGGCCGACTGGTTCGAGGGCTGGAGCAGGTTCACGGCCGTGCGCACGCCCATCGTGGCCGCGGTCTCCGGTTTCGCGCTCGGCGGGGGTTGCGAGCTCGCCATGATGTGCGACGTCGTCGTCGCCGGCGACAACGCCAGATTCGGGCAGCCCGAGATCAAGCTCGGCGTCATCCCGGGCATGGGCGGATCGCAGCGCCTCACCCGCGCGATCGGCAAGGCCAAGGCCATGGAGCTCATCCTCACCGGTCGTACGATGGATGCCGAGGAGGCCGAGCGCGCCGGGCTCGTCTCCCGCGTCGTCCCGGCGGAGTCCGTGCTCGAGGAGGCGATGGCGACAGCGACTACGATCGGTTCCATGTCCCTTCCCATCGCGATGATGGCCAAGGAGGCCGTGAACGCGGCGTACGAGACGATGCTGGAGAACGGCATCCGGTTCGAGCGGCGCGTGTTCCATGCCACCTTCGCGACGGAGGACCAGAAAGAGGGGATGAGCGCCTTCGTCGAGAAGCGCGATCCCGAGTTCAAGAACCGATAAGGAAGACGATGGCCAAGGAAGTGGCGCAGAGCGGCGTCGACACGCAGAAGACCTTCACCGGACCCGACCAGCCCATGTGGATCGACGGGGAGCAGGTGGAGTCGGCGACGGGGGAGTGGCGCGATGTGCTCAACCCGGCGCACCGGGGCCAGGTCATCACCCGGGTCCCGGCCGCGGGGACCGAGGACGTGAATCGGGCCGTCGCCGCCGCGAAGGCAGCCTTCCCGGCCTGGCGGGCCACGCACTTCACCGAGCGGGCCCGCGCGCTCGCCCTCATCGCGGACGAGCTCGAGGCGCGCGCCGACGACTTCGCGCGGCTTACCGCGCTCGACACGGGAAACGCCCTGCGCACGCAGGCGCGCCCCGAGGTCACGACGCTCATCGCGCTCTTCCGCTACTTCGCGGGCGTCGCGGGCGAGGTCAAGGGCGTCACGCTCCCCGCGGGAGACGCCCAGCTGCAGTACACCCGCCGCGAGCCGCTCGGCGTCGTCGCGTGCATCCTGCCGTGGAACTCGCCGCTCATGATCGCCGGCTTCAAGGTGCCGGCGGCGCTCGCCGCGGGCAACACCGTCGTGCTCAAGGCGGCGGACGACGCCCCGCTCACGATCCTTCTGCTCGCGGCCGTGTGCAATCAGTTCCTGCCGAAGGGCGTGCTCAACGCGCTCACCGGGCGGGGCAGCCTCATCGGGTCGGCCCTCGCCGACCATCCGGATGTCGACAAGGTCTCCTTCACCGGATCGACCGAGGTCGGCCGCACCGTCGCGAAGCAGGCCGGCGAGCGGCTCGCCCACATGTCGCTCGAGCTCGGCGGCAAGAACCCGTCGATCGTGTTCCCGGATGGCGTCGACGACCAGATCGTGGACGGCCTGCTCTTCGCGAGCCGCTTCACCCGCCAGGGCCAGAGCTGCACGGCGGGCTCCCGCCTCTTCCTGCACGAGGACGTCTACGACGACGTGCTCGGCAAGCTCGTCGACCGTCTCGGGAGCCTTGTCGTCGGCGACCCGCTCGACGAGGCATCCGACATGGGCGCCGTCATCAACCAGAAGCAGTTCGACGCGATCGACGAGTACCTCGTCGAGGGCCGCGAGAGCGGCGACATGACCGTCGCGCTCGGCGGCGCCGCGCCCTCCGTCGGCCCGCTCACCGAGGGCTACTACCACCTTCCGACGATCTTCGCGGGCGGTCGCAACGAGTTCCGGCTCGCACGCGAGGAGATCTTCGGACCGGTGCTCGTGGCGATCCCGTGGAAGACCGTCGACGAGGTCGTGCGCATGGCCAACGACTCCCACTATGGCCTCGCCGCCTTCGTCTGGAGCCACGACCTCGACAACGCCCTCAACACCGCCCACCGGCTCGAGGCCGGCTGGGTCCAGGTCAACCAGGGCGGCGGCCAGGTCGTCGGGCAGTCCTACGGCGGCTACAAGCAGTCCGGCATCGGCCGGGAGGTCTCGCTCGAGGGCATGCTCGAGGGCTTCACCCAGATCAAGCAGATCAACGTCAAGCTGCGGGCCTGAGCATGGGCTCCCAGCCCGCCCTGCCGCTCGAGGGGATCACGGTCCTCGACCTCACCCGGGCGCTCGCCGGCCCCTACGCGACGGCGCTGCTGGCCGACCTCGGTGCGACCGTGACCAAGGTCGAGTCGGTCAAGGGCGGCGACTCGACGCGGGGCTGGCCGCCCTTCGAGGGCGACCACAGTCTGTACTACGACTCGACGAATCGTGGCAAGTCCTCGATCGCCCTGGACTTCTACAGCGCGGAGGGCCAGGCGCTTCTTCGTCGCCTCGCCCTCGACTCGGATGTCGTGATCGAGAACTTCCGGCCCGGCGTCATGGCCGAGCTCGGCCTCGACCCGGAGGCCCTCCTCACCGAGAAGCCGGGGCTCGTCGTCGCCTCGGTGAGCGGGTTCGGGGCGACCGGCCCGCTCAGCCAGACCGCCGGCCTCGACCAGGTGGCCCAGGGGATGTCCGGCCTCATGTCGGTGACCGGCGCGGATGCCGACCACGTCTACCGCGTCGGCATCCCGGTCATCGACATCATCTCCGGGATCTTCACGGCCGTCGGCATCCTCGCCTCGCTCGTCGACCGGGAGCGGACCGGCACCGGCCACACGGTGTCGACCTCGCTGCTCGAGGCGGCGCTCGCGGTCTCGGTCTTCCAGGGCCAGCGCTACCTCAGCACGGGCGTCGTGCCCGAGCCGCAGGGCAACGACCACCCGGTGCTCGCCCCCTACGGGGTCTTCGCGACGGCCGACATCCCGGTCATTATCGCCGTCGGCAACGAGAAGCAGTGGCGCGAGTTGTGCGAGCTCGTGGGGGATGCCGCGCTCGCCGACCATCCGGACCTCGCGACGGGCAAGCTCCGCACCGAGCACCGCGCCGAGCTCAAGAAACGGCTCGAGGCGCTCCTCGCCGCGCGCCCCGGGCTCGACTGGGTCGAGGCGTTCCGTGCCGCGCGCATCCCCACCGGCCCGATCTACAACTACGCCCAGGTCTTCGAGGACGCCCAGGTCAAGCACCTCGACATGGTCCAGCACGTGACCCGTGCCGACGGGAGCGACCTGCCGCTCCTGCGCGGGCCGGTGTCCATCGACGGAGCCGCCCCGCGCATCCGGAAGGCGCCACCGGCCCTCGGCGAGGACACCCGCGAGGTGCTCGCGGCCCTCGGGCTCAGTTCCGAGCAGGTTCAGGGGCTTCTCGACGCGGGCATCGTCAGGGCGGGGTAATCGTGGGCGCCGTGCGGGTGGAGGCGACCGGGGCGGTCGCGACGCTCGTGATCGAGAACCCGGGCAAGCGCAACGCCGTCTCCGCCGCGATGTGGGCGCAGTTCGGGCCGCTCCTCGATGGCCTCGCGGACGACCCCGCCGTGAAAGTGCTCGTCGTGCGCGGCGCCGGCACCGACTTCTCGGCCGGGGCGGACATCGCCGACCTCGACGCGAT
>JBIQHP010000049.1:0-2771 GCA_044508495.1 Clavibacter sp. | reverse complement strand
CGGATCTGTTCCGACCGTTCGACCTTCGGCATCACGCCGTCGCGGCTGGGCATCGTCTATCCGCGCTCGGGTCTCGAGCGCATCGTCGCGATCGCGGGGCCGGCCGTCGCGAAGCATCTCCTCTTCAGCGGAGAGCTCGTCGACGCCGAGACCGCGCGCGGCTGGGGGCTCGTCACGAAAATGCTTCCGGTCGAGGGCTTCTGGCCTGCGGCCTACGCCTTCGCCGATCAGCTCGCCGGCCGGTCCCAGTACTCGATCCGCGCCATGAAGGAACTCGTCGACGCGATCGCGGCGGGGCGGGGCGACCTCGGGGCGATCGTCGACCGCTGGCTGGCCACGACATCCGACGACCGGGCGATCGGGGTCGAGGCGTTCCTCGGCAAGCGGCCGCCGGAGTTCACCTGGGGGTCAGGTTCGCAGTAGCTGAAGGCGCTGCTGCGGTCCCTCCAGCCGCGCGACGGCGACCTTGACCTCGACGAGGCCGGCGGCGAGTTCATCGACCTTCGTCTCGAGCTTGTCGAAGCGTTCGTCGATCTTCTTCATCTGGCCGCGCAGAAGCGAGGCGACGCCCCCGAAGATCGTCGCGGAGGCCGCCATGATGCCGAGGATGACCCCGATGACGTCCGGTGACACGACCATGGCTCCATTCTGCCTCAGCTCCGCCGGGCTTCGCGAGCAACGGTAGCCGAGTCGCCCGTCACTCGAACGTACGGGACCAGCATCCGTGGAGTATCCAGGCCAAGCCATCCTGTGGAGGAAGAGGTCGATCAGCCCTGGGTGATGTGCATCGTGAGGATGGGCGTTCCGTTGGCGTCCTCGAGCGTCAGAGTCGCCTTCAGCGCGCCGAGCTCGCCGAGACTCGTAGCGTGGGTGCCGCCGCAGGCGATGCGCGCCTCGCCCTCGTCGATCCCGCATACCCAGAAGCGGCGCTCGGTGAGTCCCTCGCCGTCGCGGTCGATGCGCACGGGTGCGTTCTCCGCGATCCAGCCGGCGAGGGTCGCGTCGACCTCGGCCTGGATGCCGGGGAGCGCCAGGGTGATGTCCTCGGTGCTGAATCCCTTCTTGCGCAGGGACTTGCCGAGCCGGTAGGTGTCGAGCGATCCGCGCTCGAGGATGCGGGACGTGTCGTTCGCCTCGGCGTCGAAGTCCGGCGCGCCGAGCGCGTCGGGTCGCACCTCCTTCGTCCAGCGGGCGGCCATCGCCCGGTTGAGAGCGAGTGAGGCGAGGTGGCATCCGGTGTGGCCGAGGGAGAGGGAGCGGCGATAGTCGGCATCGACCGTCACGGTCACGCTCGCGCCGGCGGGAGGGGCATCCGTCACGAGGTGGGCGACGACGAAGGCCCAGCCCTCTGCGCCCTTGCGCGCCGGGATGTCCTTGCCCAGATGCAGCGCCGCGCCGTCGGTCGCTGCGACGACGGCCTCCAGAACGGGCACCCGTGCGGAGGCCGGGTCGCCGTCCCAGGAGAGCGTCGCGCGATCGGAGGGCTGGTCCGGCCATCCGGCGTCGACCGGGTGAACGGGGGTCGCGTCGAGCAGCACGGCGAACCGGCTGCCGGCCTCCGTCTCGACCGGCTCGACGTGGAGCACCGTTGCGGTGCCCTCCGTCGCCCCGAGGGGATAGGTGACGATCGTGTCGGCGGCGGGCAGTGTCATGGTCCCATTCTGTCCTGTTGCGAGGGGTCGGTGACTGCTCTTCACGGCCGTCGCGAGGAGCAGTCACCGACCCCTCGCTGCTGTAGCGACCTCAGGCGAGGAGTGGGCGCACGGCCGCGTCGAGCGCGTCGACGGCCGCCTGCGCGGCGGCGATCCGCTCGGCGGGCGTTCCCTCGGCGCTCGAGGCGTCCAGGTAGACCTTGACCTTGGGCTCGGTGCCGCTCGGGCGCACGATGACGCGCGAGCCGTCCTCGAGATGGATGCGCAGGATGTCGCTCGGCGGGAAGCCGCCGAACCCTTCCGCGAAGTCGTTGATCGCTCGCACTGCGACCTCGCCCAGACGGACTGGCGGCTCGGCGCGCAGCCGGGACATGATGCGCGGGATGTCCGCGAGATCGCCCACGCGCACCGAGACCTGGCCCGAGGCGAAGGCGCCGAAACGCGCGGCGAAGTCGAGCTCGTGGTCGTCGATCGAACGGCCCGCGGCCTTCAACTCGGCCACGAGCGCGAGGAACTCGACGGCCGCCGAGATGCCGTCCTTGTCGCGGACCTTCTGCGGATCCACGAGGTAGCCGAGCGCCTCCTCGTAGCCGAAGGCGAGGTCGGGCACGCGGGAGACCCACTTGAAGCCGGTGAGCGTGTCGGCATAGTCCAGTCGGTATTGCCGGGCGACTTCCGCGAGGGCGGGGGAGCTCACGATCGAGGCGGCGAGCGTGCCGTTCACGCAGCTCGCGGCATCGCCGCCGACCGCGGCGACGGACTCCGCGGCGGCCCGCAGCCGCTCCGCGGTGCGCCAGCCGAGCAGCCAGCCCACCTGGTTGCCGGAGAGTCGTCGCCAGCCGCCCGCGGCATCCGGGACCGCGATCGCGAGGCGGTCGGCGTCGGGATCGTTGGCGACGATGAGGTCGGCCCCGGCGGCCGTCGCGGTCGCGAAGGCGAGGTCGAGGGCGCCCGGTTCCTCCGGATTGGGGAAGGCCACCGTGGGGAACGCGGGATCGGGCTCGATCTGCTCCGTCACGACGATCGGCTCGCCGAAGCCGGCGTCCGCGAAGACCCGGCGCGCCGTCTCCCAGCCGACGCCGTGCAGGGCGGTGTAGACGAAGCGCGGGGGCGCATCCG
>JBIQHP010000169.1:0-2193 GCA_044508495.1 Clavibacter sp. | reverse complement strand
GCAGTACGTAGAGCAGCATCCGCTGCTGCTTGTACATCGGGCTCGCCTTCATCTCCGGAGACTGGTTCTTCGACATGATCTGCAACTGGGTGATGAACTGCGAACCGGTCATGAGCAGGACCATCACCGACGCTATGACCACCACGGCCACCACGCTCGCTCCCGGAATCGCCTCCGCCTCCCCGGCCGTGCTGATCGCGAGCTTGAGCGGCGCGGCGAAGAAGATGGACTCCCCGAAGGAGCGCGAGAGCTCCTTGCTGAGCAGCCCGACTCCGATGCCCTCGTGCTGTGCGTTCTGCAGCACCGAGAACAGCCCGAAGAAGATCGGCATCTGAAGCAGGAGCGGAAGGCACGAGGAGAGCGGGTTCGTCCCCGTCTTCTTGTACATCTCCATGGTCTCCCGGGACATCGCCTCGCGGGAGAACTGGTCCTTCTTGCCCTTGTACTTGTCCTGGATCTTCTTGAGCTGGGGGGCGACCTCGAGCATCTTCCGCTGGCTCTTGATCTGACGGACGAAGATCGGGATGAGCAGTGCGCGCACGACGAGCACGAGGCCGACGATGGAGAGCACCCAGGTGGTCCCCGCGTCCTTGTCGAGCCCGATGCTCGTGAAGATCCAGTGGAAGGCGACGAGGATCGCCTCGATGACCCACTTGATGGGCCACAGGATTGTTCCGATGAAGTCCATGCCGGCGTCAGGCCTTTCCGTTGAGCGGGATGACGAAGCCGAACCTCGTCACGCCGTAGTTCGTTCTGGAATTCTCGGGAACGTCGTCGACCCCGCCACGCGCCCAGGGATGGCATCGCGCGATACGCGCGCTTCCGAGCCACACGCCCTTGACCACCCCGTGCTTCTGAATCGCCTGGAGCGCGTAGTGCGAGCATGAAGGGTAGTAGCGGCACACGTCGCCGTAGAGCGGTGAGATCACGGCACGATAGCCGCGGAGAATCAGTACGCAGAGGTTGCGGGGGACCAGGTAGAGGAAGAGTGCCGCCGTCTTCATCGTGGAGCCCTCTCGCCGATCGCCGAGCCGAGCTCGGCGCGAAGCGCAGACCAGGCCGCCGCTGCCGCCGTCGGCATTGCCCGGACGACGACGTCGACCCCGGTCAGCCCGCCGTCGACGAACTCCCGGGCGATCGCCTTCATCCGGCGCCGCACGGTATTGCGATTCACGGCGTTGCCCACCTTCCTCGTGACGACGAAGCCGAACCGGGCGTCGGCATTGTTCGCGGTCTCCACGATGCTCACGACGCAGTTGCCGGTGGTGACTCGCCGGCCGCGTCGCAGCACCGTGCGAAAGTCGTCCGCCGAGACCAGTCGGTTGGCCCGCGCGAGCACCGTGGACTCAAGCGGAGAGTTCGGTGCGGCCCTTGCGACGCCGGGCGCTCAGGATGGCGCGCCCTGCGCGCGTGCGCATCCGCAGGCGGAACCCGTGGACCTTCGCACGTCGGCGGTTGTTCGGCTGGAAAGTCCTCTTGCTCATTGCGTATCTCCACAGTGTTGGGATCTCCACTGGGCGGACAGCACGTGAACGCTGAGGCCCTGGGAAGTCAGGGTAGCCGAATCGGCAGAAGTCAACTGATTAAAGGTACGGGCTTTGCGTCGCAGGGTCAAACCATCGCGCTCGCGGGCCGATCGTTCTCCCCAGGTGGCGCAAGGGGGTTGCCCCGCCCTCCCCGCGACAAACTAAGGTGGTCTCACTGCACAGTCGGTGGATAACCCTGTGAGTAACCGGCCGGCCGAGCGAGGGGAACGATGGAAGAGGGACTCGATCCGACCCGCGAACTGTGGGAGTCCGTCCTCGAGGCCCTGCGCGGCGACGAGCGGATAACACCCCAGCTCGAAGGCTTCCTCTCCCTCGTCGTCCCCAAGGGCGTCATGGCCGGCACCCTCTATCTCGAGGTCCCCAACGATCTCACGCGCGGAATGCTCGAACAGCGCATCAGGCTCCCGCTGCTCAACGCCATCGCGGCTCTGAGCGAGGACCAGTCGGTCTCGAACTTCGCCATCGTCGTGAACCCCGACATCGCCCAGGATTACCTCGAGCAGTCGGTCGATCAGCAGGAGCAGCCCTACATCGAACAGCAGGTGACCCCGGCTCCGGCGGATTCGGGCAGAAGGTCCGACTCCCGCCTCAACCCGAAGTACAGCTTCGACAACTTCGTCATCGGAGGCTCGAACCGCTTCGCCCA
>JBIQHP010000048.1:9929-16837 GCA_044508495.1 Clavibacter sp. | reverse complement strand
GGCAGTCAGTAGAACCGAACGGATGGGCCCGTCATCGCCTGCAATGAGTGGCCGCTCCGCCGGTCGAGTAGCGCGCAGCGCGTATCGAGACCAGGATCGGCAAGCGAGGTGGTACCGCGGCATCCGTCGTCCTCGTGTTGAGACAGCGCAGCAGGTTCAACACGAGGAATGAGACCGATGACCTACCCCAGGCCGACCGAGGGCGGCAGCGACCCGGAGCCGCTCAGCCCGAGCCCGCGCTTCCCCGAGCTCGAGGAGCGCATCCTTGCCTTCTGGGCGGAGGACGACACCTTCCGCGCCTCGGTCGAGCAGCGCGAGGGCGCCGAGGAGTGGGTCTTCTACGACGGCCCGCCCTTCGCCAACGGGCTCCCGCACTACGGCCACCTGCTCACCGGCTACGCCAAGGACCTCTTCCCCCGCTTCCAGACCATGCGCGGGCATCAGGTCCACCGCCGATTCGGATGGGACACCCACGGCCTCCCAGCCGAGCTCGAGGCCGAGCGCCAGCTCGGCATCACCGACAAGAGCCAGATCGAGGAGATGGGCATCGCCGCCTTCAACCAGGCGGCGCGCGAGTCGGTGCTCAAGTACACCAAGGAGTGGGAGGAGTACGTCACGAGGATGGCCCGCTGGGTCGACTTCGAGAACGACTACAAGACCCTCGACACGGGGTTCATGGAGTCGGTCATCTGGGGCTTCAAGCAGCTCTACGACAAGGGACTCGCCTACGAGGGCTACCGCGTGCTCCCGTACTGCTGGCGCGACCAGACCCCGCTCTCCAACCATGAGCTGCGGATGGACGACGACGTCTACAAGCCGCGCCAGGACCAGTCCGTGACGGTGACCTTCCCGCTGACCGGGGAGCGGGCCGAGGTGCTCGATCTCGCCGGCGTGCTCGCGCTCGCCTGGACGACGACGCCGTGGACGCTGCCGACCAATGAGGCGCTCGCGGTGGGACCTGGCATCGAGTACGCGGTCGTGCCGGCAGGGGACGGCGCGGTGCGCTACCTGCTCGCGACCGACACGATCGCGTCCTACGCGAAAGAGCTCGGCTATGCCTCCGCGGAGGAGGCCCGCGCGGCGATCGAGCGCACCGTCCCCGGGAGCGAGCTCGCCGGCATCCGCTACGAGCGGCTGTGGGACTACTACGCGGATGCCAGAAAGCACGGCACCGAGAACGCCTGGCAGATCCTCGTCGCCGACTACGTCGAGACCGGCGAGGGCACCGGCATCGTGCACCAGGCGCCGGCCTACGGCGAGGACGACCAGCTCGTGTGCGCCGCGGCGGGCATCCCGGTCATCCTCTCGGTCGACGACGGCGGGCGGTTCCTGCCCGAGATCGAGGGGGTCGAGGGGCTCCAGGTCTTCGATGCCAACCCGGTGCTCATCAAGCAGCTGCGCGCGATGGGCCGCCTGCTCAGGGTCGCGAGCTACGACCACAGCTATCCGCACTGCTGGCGGTGCCGCAACCCGCTCATCTACAAGGCCGTGTCGAGCTGGTTCGTGAGGGTGCCCGAGTTCCGCGACCGGATGGGCGAGCTCAACCAGGAGATCACCTGGGTGCCGGAGAACGTCAAGGACGGCCAGTTCGGCAAGTGGCTCTCCAATGCCCGCGACTGGTCGATCTCGCGCAACCGCTACTGGGGCTCGCCCATCCCGATCTGGAAGAGCGACGACCCCGCCTACCCGCGCATCGACGCCTACGGCTCGCTCGCCGAGCTCGAACGCGACTTCGGACGGCTGCCGGTCAACGCCGCGGGCGAGCCGGATCTGCACCGCCCCTACATCGACGAGCTCACCCGCCCGAACCCGGATGACCCGACCGGACGCTCGACCATGCGCCGCATCGAAGACGTGCTCGACGTCTGGTTCGACTCCGGCTCGATGCCCTACGCGCAGGTGCACTACCCCTTCGAGAACGAGGACTGGTTCGCGAGCCACAGCCCGGCCGACTTCATCGTCGAGTACATCGGGCAGACGCGCGGCTGGTTCTACGTCATGCACGTGCTCTCGACCGCGATCTTCGACCGGCCCGCGTTCCGCAACGTGCTGAGCCACGGCATCGTGCTCGGCAGCGACGGGCAGAAGATGTCCAAGAGCCTGCGCAACTACCCGGATGTCTCCGAGGTCTTCGACCGGGACGGCGCGGATGCCATGCGCTGGTTCCTCATGTCGTCGTCGGTCATCCGGGGCGGCAACATCAGCGTCACGGAGGAGGCGATCCGCGCCGGCGTGCGCGAGTTCCTGCTCCCGCTCTGGAACACCTACTACTTCTTCGCCCTCTACGCGAACGCGGCTGCTCCACCGACGGAGGGGCAGGGCTACCATGCCACCTGGCGCACCGACTCGACCCATGTGCTCGACCGCTACCTGCTCGCCAAGACCCGCCGGCTCGTGGTCGATGTCACCGCCGACCTCGAGGCGCTCGACTCGCCCATGGCCTCCGCGAAGCTGCGCGACTTCGCCGACGTTCTCACGAACTGGTACGTCCGGCGCAGCCGTGACCGGTTCTGGGCCGGCGACGACGGCTCGCCCGAGTGGCGCGACGCCTTCGACACCCTCTACACCGTGCTCGAGACGCTCACCCGCGTCGCGGCCCCGCTCGCCCCGCTCGTCACCGAGACGGTCTGGAAGGGGCTCACCGGAGGCCGCAGCGTCCACCTCGAGGACTGGCCCGACGCGGGCTTCTTCCCTGCGGACGACGCCCTCGTCTCGGCCATGGACCGCGTGCGGGAGATCGCCTCGGCCGGACTCGCGCTGCGCAAGTCGACGAGCAGGCGGGTGCGGCTCCCGCTGCCGCTGCTCACGGTCGTCGGGGACAGCACCGGGCTCGAGGCGTTCGCCGACATCCTGAGCGACGAGCTCAACGTCAAGGACATCGCCTTCGCTCCGCTCACCGAGGGAAGCCTCGGCGACTTCGGCATCACGCGCCGGCTCTCGATCAACGCCCGGGCGCTCGGCCCGCGCGTCGGCAAGGATGTCCAGCGCATCATCCAGGCGTCCAGATCCGGCGACTGGAGCGTCGACGGCGGCATCGTCACGGCGGGCGGCACCGCGCTGCTCGAGGGCGAGTTCGAGCTCGTGCTCGAATCGGCCGACCCGGCGAACGCGATCTCCTTCCTCGACACGGAGGGCTTCGTCGTGCTCGACACGGCGACGACTCCGGAGCTGGAGGCCGAGGGCCTCGCCCGCGACATCATCCGGGCGGTGCAGGACACCCGCCGCTCCGCCGGTCTCGACGTGAGCGACCGCATCGATCTCCGCCTGTATCTCGAGTCCGCCGACGAGGCGGCGTCGGTCGCCGGGTTCTCCGCCGTGATCGCCGAGGAGACGCTCGCACCGGGGATCGAGGTACGCTCGGCAGAGTCGTTCGACGGCGCGTTCTCGAACCTCGAGGAGCTCGCCGCCGCGCACGGGACGGGCGGGGCCTTCCGCTCGCTCGTTCCCGCCGGACAGTACGCGAACGCGGGAGCCGTGCTCGTCGAGCTGAGTCGCCAGGGCAGGGGAGTCGATGTCTAGGAAGCGCGAGGAGGATCCTGAGATCGGGAACGACGCACTCTTCCAGGCTCAGGCCGACCGCGTCTACGCGGAGCTCCTGTCGCGGGTCGGCGAGGCGAATCCGCAGCCGAGGCTCGGGCCGACCCGCAGGGTCGCCGAGCTGCTCGGGGATCCGCAGCGGGCCTATCCGGTCATCCACGTCACGGGCACGAACGGCAAGACGAGCACGAGCCGCATCGCCGAGAGCATCCTGCGCGCGCACGGGCTGCGCACCGGACTCCTCACGAGCCCCCATCTCGTGCGCATGAACGAGCGCATCGTCATCGACGGCGAGCCGATCTCCAACGAGGCGCTCGTCGCCAACTGGGACGACATCCGGCCCTACCTCGGGATGGTCGACGCCGAGCTCGAGGCGGCCGGCGAGCTGCCGGTGACCTTCTTCGAGGCGCTCACCGTGCTCGCCTTCGCCTGCTTCGCGGACGCCCCGGTCGACGTCACCGTGCTCGAGGTCGGGATGGGCGGCGAGTGGGACTCGACGAACGTCGCCGACGGCCAGGTCGCGGTGCTCACCCCCATCGCGCTCGACCACATGCATCGGCTCGGCAACACCGTCGCGGAGATCGCGACGACGAAGGCCGGCATCGTCAAGCCCGCTGCGAGCGTCGTCTCCGCGAAGCAGGTCCCGGATGCGCTGGCCGCGATCGAGCGCGCCGTCGCCCTCACCGAGTCCACCCTCGCCGTCGAGGGCGAGGGCTTCGCGCTCGAGTCCACGACGGTCGCGGTCGGCGGGCAGGTCATCGACGTCCGCGGGATCGCCGGAGGCTACCCGGACCTCTTCCTCCCGCTGTTCGGCGACCACCAGGCGATCAATGCGACGGTCGCGATCGCCGCCGTCGAGTCCTTCCTGGGCGGGGGGACGCAGCCGCTCGACCACGACATCCTGGCCGAGGGGCTCGCGACGGCGACCTCTCCCGGCCGCCTCCAGATCCTCGGCGTCGAGCCGACCGTGATCATCGACGCGGCGCACAACCCGCACGGGGCGCGAGCGCTCGCCGCGGCGCTCGGGACCTACTTCGACTTCGAGGAGCTCGTGCTCGTCATGGGCATCCTCGAGGACAAGGACGCCCACGGGATCGTCGACGAGCTCGCGCCCCTCGCCACCCGCATCCACGTGACCCAGTCCCAGTCGGACCGGGCGATCCCGGCGGAGGAGCTCGCCGAACGTGTCGCCGAATGGGCGCACGAGGCGCCCCGGCTCGAGTTCGACACGCTCGACGCCGCGCTCGTCGAGGCACGCGAGTGGGCGAGCGCCGCCCCCGGTCGCGCGGTTCTCGTGACCGGCTCCATCACGCTCATCGGCGAGGCGATCGAGCTCGCGACCGAACAGGGATGGAACCGGTGAGCCGCCAGCCGGCCCCGCGCCGCGTGCGCACGGCCACCGAGTCCCTCCTGTCGATCGTGCTCGGGCTCGAGGCCGCCCTCATGTTCTTCGTGACCGTCACGGCCTTCGGACTCAGGGCCGTGCCGCCGGCCGTCGCCTTCGGCGGGGGAGCGGCGCTCTTCGCGATCCTCCTCATCACGGCCCGGCTCGTGCGCCACCCCGCGGGTGTGTGGCTCGGCTGGGCGCTCCAGGCCGTGCTCGTGGCGACGGGGGCCATCCTCACGCTCATGTACTTCATCGGCGCCGGGTTCGCCGCCATCTGGATCTACTGCTTCGTCACCGGGCGCCGTCTCGACGCCCGGACCGCATCCACCCAGGAGCCATCCACCGACCCCCCGATCAAGGAGACACCATGAACGCGCCCGTCGAAGAGACCCTCGTCCTCGTCAAGCCGGACGGCGTGGCCCGCAGCCTCACCGGCGAGATCCTGCGCCGCATCGAGGCCAAGGGCTACCAGCTCGTGGACATCCGCCTCGTGCACGCCGACCGCGACCTGCTCGCGAAGCACTACGAGGAGCACCAGGGCAAGCCCTTCTACGAGCCGCTCGTCGAGTTCATGGAGAGCGGGCCGGTCGTCGCCATGCGTGTCGCGGGCAACCGGGTGATCGACGGATTCCGGATGCTCGCGGGCACGACCGACCCGACGACCGCGGCACCCGGGACCATCCGCGGCGACCTCGGGCGCGACTGGGGTCTCGCGGTGCAGCAGAACCTCGTGCACGGCTCGGACTCGCCGGAGTCCGCCGCACGCGAGCTCGCCCTCTGGTTCGCCTAGGAGCACCCTCCGCGCGAATCACCCCCGAGCGGACGAGACCCCCCGCCCAGGCAGCCACACTCGTCCGAATGAGGGGTTTTCGGCGACTCAGCCCAAGTAGCTCAGCAGGTCGAGTCGCGCCTGCGCGATGAGTGCCACGACGAGGTAGCTCGCGATCGTGATGAGCGGCACCCAGGCGTAGGCGGCGGCGAAGAACCGACGCGCGCCCTCGCCGACCGGGATGTTGCCCGCCGAGAGGTTGTGGAGCGTGACCACCCAGAAGAGCGGGATCGTGACGCTCCAGACGACCATGCACCACGGGCACAGCGTCGCGAGGTCGAAGATGCTCTGCCCGATGAGCCAGCACACGAAGGCGAGGGCGCCGGCGACGCCGAGGTTGAAGAGCAACCAGAACCAGCGCGCGAAGCGGGCGCCGGCGAGGATGCCGACGCCGACCGCGACCGGCGCGACGAAGCCGCCGAGGCCCAGGAGGGGGTTCGGAAAGCCGAACACAGACCCCTGCCAGGACTCGAGATTCCTGCCGCACTGCACGAGGACGCTGAAGTCGCAGCCGAGGCCGGTGCCGGGATCGGTGAGCGTCTGGAACTTGGCGAGGGTGAGCTCCCAGGAGGCGGAGAACCCGATGAGCCCGGCCAGAATGAGGAAGATCGGCAGGGCGAGGGGGCGGGATGCCGACGGGGTCTGGCTCACACTCGCGATTATTGCATGCGGCGAAAGCGGGTTTGCCGGGAAGGCGTGCGATAATGGCGGGAGTCGTCCGGGCCGCGCCCGGGTCGACCAGGAAAAGCTTCCCGGTCTCTGAACCGGGCGACTGCGACCCGCTCGGCGGTGCGCATCAGAAAGCGTGCGAACGCAAAGGATTAGCAGCGATCCGCCTAGGGCGGATGGCGGCATGAGAGCAATACCCGGCGGGGTGGCGCGGTTTCCCGCACCGGGCACTAGGAGTGCACCAGCGATGGTGGAGACAAACGAAAACGACAAGAAGAAGTCCCGGATCTTCGGCGGCCGCAAGTCCAAGGACGGAACCGGGCCGGCGGTAGAGGCCGGGGAGCCGGCGAAGTCGGCGGCGGGCGAGCAGACGGCCGAGGCGGCTACGGCGCCCGGAGCGGAGAACGCGCGCGCGCGCAAGGCTCCGGCCAAGAGGGTGTCTCCCCCGAAGTCGGCCGCGGCCGCGGCGGCGCAGAAGCGGACCTC
>JBIQHP010000048.1:6868-9829 GCA_044508495.1 Clavibacter sp. | reverse complement strand
GGAGAGGAAGGCGATGCGGATGCCGCGAAGCCGAACACGGTCGTCAAGGTCCGCCAGCCGCGCCAGCAGCCGGCGCCGAGCAACGAGCCGCAGCGGGTCAAGGGCTCGACGAGGCTCGAGGCCAAGAAGCAGCGCCGTCGCGACGGCCGTGACGCCGGCCGCCGGCGCCCGGTCATCACCGAGACCGAGTTCCTGGCTCGCCGCGAGAGCGTCGACCGGATCATGGTGGTCCGCTCGAAGCACGACCGCATCCAGATCGGCGTGCTCGAGGACGGCGTACTCGTCGAGCACTACGTCGCCCGCGCCCAGGACGCCTCGCTCATCGGCAACGTCTACCTCGGCCGGGTGCAGAACGTGCTCCCCAGCATGGAGGCGGCGTTCGTCGACATCGGTCGCGGACGCAACGCCGTGCTCTACTCGGGGGAGGTCGACTGGGATGCCGCAGCCGAGAACTCCGCCGAGGGCAAGCAGCAGGCGCGCCGGATCGAGCTCGCCCTCAAGCCGGGGGACAAGGTGCTCGTGCAGGTCACGAAGGACCCGGTCGGCCACAAGGGCGCCCGCCTGACGAGTCAGGTCTCGCTCCCCGGCCGCTATCTCGTGTACGTGCCGAACGGCTCGATGAACGGGATCTCGCGCAAGCTGCCGGACACCGAGCGCGCGCGGCTCAAGAAGATCCTCAAGGAGGTGCTCCCCGAGAACGTCGGCGTCATCGTCCGCACGGCGGCGGAGGGCGCGACCGAGGAGCAGCTCACCCTCGACGTCAACCGCCTCACCGCGCAGTGGACCGAGATCAGCACCGCCGTCGAGAGCGTGCAGGCGCCCGCCCTCCTGCACAGCGAGCCCGACCTGCTCGTCAAGATCGTGCGCGACGTCTTCAACGAGGACTTCCAGAAGCTCGTCGTCGCGGGCGACGACGCCATGACGACGATCCAGGGCTACCTGAGCGCCGTCGCCCCCGACCTCGCCGACCGCGTCGCGAAGTACGAGGGCGCGGCGGATGCCTTCGACGAGTTCCGCATCTCCGAGCAGATCGAGAAGGCGCTCGACCGCAAGGTCTGGCTTCCCTCCGGCGGCTCTCTCGTGATCGACCGCACGGAGGCCATGACCGTCGTCGACGTCAACACCGGCAAGTTCGTCGGCTCCGGCGGCAACCTCGAGGAGACCGTCACCAAGAACAACCTCGAGGCGGCCGAGGAGATCGTGCGTCAGCTCCGGCTGCGCGACATCGGCGGCATCATCGTCGTCGACTTCATCGACATGGTGCTCGAGTCCAACCGCGATCTCGTGCTGCGCAGGCTCGTCGAGTGCCTGAGCCGGGACCGCACCAAGCACCAGGTCGCCGAGGTGACCTCGCTCGGTCTCGTGCAGATGACCCGCAAGAAGCTCGGCCTCGGCCTGCTCGAGTCGTTCAGCGAGCCCTGTGAGGTCTGCGCCGGGCGGGGCATCATCGTGCACCACGACCCGGTGACCAGGCACCGCCAGTCGCCGCAGCCGGAGCCCAAGCGCCGGGGGCGGGGAGGGCAGCAGGCCGCTCCGAAGAACGGGAACGGCAACGGCGGAACGCACGCCATCACCGAGGACGTCAAGAACGCGCTCGCCAAGATCGCGGCGAGCACGATCGCGCCCGTCGTCGAGCTGGCCGACCAGTCGCTGCCGGAGGCCGGTTCCGCCGAGTCGCCGGTCGTCGAGGAGGCCGTCGCGCCGTCTCCGGACGCCGCGGAGGAGGAGACGGTCGCGATCCTCGACATCCCGGTCAAGAAGTCCTCGCGGCCCGCCCGCCGGATCAGCTCCAAGGACGCCGAGCAGCTCCTCGACTCCGTGCTCGATGCCCTCCCCGAGCCCGCTCAGCCGGGGACCGGGCGGGCGCGCACGTCGCGGCGCGCGACATCCGCGAGCCTTGCCGCGCAGAAGGCTCCTGCGCAGAAGTCGGCCGAGTAGCGGCGCAGGCCAGAGGAAGCCGCAGCCGTCAGGAGAGGCCGCGGCGTTCGCGCTGACTGACCCGCAGCCCGCTCGCACGGAGGCGCAGCACGAGTTCGCGGTTGCCCACCGGCTCCGCGCCCGCGGCGATCAGGTCGGCGCAGCGATGCTCCGGGACGTCGTAGTGATCCAGGTCGAAGGCGCGAGGCGGCAGGCCGGCCGCCTCGGCGAAGGCGTGGAGCTCCTCGAGGGACTCATCGCTCACGAGGTGCGCCCACAGCGTGTCGTGCGCCGGCCAGATAGGCTCGTCGATGAGGACCGTCATGAGTGAGAGTCTAGGAGCGCGACGGCGTGGCTGCCGGCACCGAGGTTTGACCGTCCTCCGGAGAATCAAGTAGTATTGACCCTTGGTGTGTGTTGGGCTGAGCCCGCTTTCCGCCGAGGTCGTCATCCGGACAGTCTTTTTCAACAGTGAGGGTTCCACGTGGTTTACGCAGTTGTGCGCGCCGGCGGTCGGCAGGAGAAGGTCGAGGTCGGCTCGGTCGTCGTCCTGGATCGCATCAAGGCGGACAAGGACGGCAACGTCGAGCTCGTGCCCGTGCTGTTCGTCGACGGCGATACGATCACCCACGACGCCAAGTCGCTCGCCAAGATCACCGTGACGGCCGAGGTCGTCGGCGACCTGCGCGGCCCGAAGATCAACATCCAGAACTACAAGAACAAGACCGGGTACAAGCGCCGCATGGGGCATCGCTCCGAGCTCACCCGCGTCAAGATCACCAGCATCAAGTAAGGGGCTGCACTCATGGCACACAAAAAGGGAGCAAGCTCCACCCGCAACGGCCGCGACTCCAACGCGCAGCGCCTCGGCGTCAAGCGCTTCGGCGGCCAGGTCGTGAACGCGGGCGAGATCCTCGTCCGCCAGCGCGGCACGCACTTCCACCCCGGCGTGAACGTCGGTCGCGGCGGCGACGACACGCTGTTCGCCCTCGAGGCGGGCGCCGTCGAGTTCGGCGCGAAGGGCGGCCGCAAGGTCGTGAACGT
>JBIQHP010000048.1:2780-6768 GCA_044508495.1 Clavibacter sp. | reverse complement strand
CATCTCGCGGGCGGGCTTCGGCTCGCTCGTAGTGTTTTAAGGGGACGGGAAGGAGGCTGCCATGACGACGTTCGTCGATGAGGTGACCCTCCACCTGCGCGCCGGGAACGGAGGCCACGGCTGTGTCTCGGTGCGCCGCGAGAAGTTCAAGCCGCTCGCCGGCCCGGACGGCGGCAACGGCGGCGACGCGGGAGACATCGTCCTCCTGAGCGACCCGCAGGTCACGACTCTCCTCGGCTACCATCGTGCCCCGCACCGCAAGTCGGACAACGGCGGGCCCGGCATGGGCGACAATCGGAGCGGCTTCAGCACCGCCGACCTCGTGCTCCCGGTGCCGGTCGGCACAGTCGTGAAGGATGCCGAGGGCATCGAGCTCGCCGACCTCTCCGAGCCGGGCATGCGCTTCGTCGCGGCCGCCGGCGGACGAGGCGGTCTCGGCAATGCGGCCCTCGCGAGCACCAAGCGCAAGGCCCCCGGCTTCGCGCTGCTCGGGACTCCCGGCTGGGAGGGCGACGTCGTGCTCGAGCTCAAGGTCGTCGCGGATGTCGCCCTCGTCGGCTACCCCTCGGCCGGCAAGTCGAGCCTCGTCGCGGCGATGTCGGCGGCGAAGCCCAAGATCGCCGACTACCCCTTCACGACCCTCCACCCCAACCTCGGCGTCGTGCAGGCCGGCGAGACCAGGTACACGATCGCGGATGTCCCTGGCCTCATCGAGGGTGCCAGCGAGGGCAAGGGGCTCGGCCTCGAGTTCCTCCGTCACGTCGAGAGATGCTCCGCCCTGCTCCACGTGCTGGACTGCGCGACCCTCGAACCGGGCCGCGACCCGCTGAGCGATCTCGACACGATCCTCGGCGAGCTCGCCGCCTACCCCGTGCCCGACGGTCAGCTTCCGCTCCTCGACCGCCCGCAGCTCGTGGCGCTCAACAAGATCGACGTTCCGGAGGGGCGGGACCTCGCCGGGCTCGTGCGTCCCGACCTCGAGGCGCGCGGCTACCGCGTGTTCGAGATCTCCACGGTGAGCCGGGAAGGGCTCAAACCGCTCTCCTTCGCGCTGGCCGAACTCGTCGAGGCGAGTCGCGCGGCTGCCGAGCCCGCGAAGCCCCGCATCGTCCTTCGCCCGAAGGCCGTCGACGACGGCGGGTTCAGCATCCGGGTCGAAGGAGGCTCGGGCGGCAACACCTACCGGGTGATCGGCGCCAAGCCGGAGCGCTGGGTCGCCCAGACCGACTTCGCGAACGACGAGGCCGTGGGCTTCCTCGCCGACCGGCTGGCGAAACTCGGCGTCGAGGACGAGTTGTTCAAGGCCGGCGCGGTCGCCGGGTCTACAGTGGTCATAGGCGCTGGCCACGGTGTCGTCTTCGATTGGGAGCCGACGCTCACGTCGACAGCCGAGCTGATCACGAGTCCGCGCGGCGCAGATGCCCGCCTGGACGCATCGGAGCGTCCGACCAGAGCGAAGCGCCGCGACGACTACTTCGCCCGCATGGACGCGAAGGCCGCCGCGCGCGCCGAGCTCATCCGCGAGCGCGAAGCCGGCCTGTGGACGGACGACGACGGCTTCGCGATCGAACGAGACAAGGACACCCCGACCGAGCATGACTGAGCCGATCACCTCACGCGCCCAGGTGCCCTCGGCCGGGCGCGTCGTCGTGAAGGTGGGCTCCTCCTCGGTGAGCGGTGCCAATGTCGGGCAGATCGCCACGCTCGTCGACGCTCTCGCTGCGGCTCACGCGCGAGGCACCGAGGTCATCCTCGTCTCCTCGGGGGCGATCGCGACCGGCATGCCCTATCTCCGACTCGATGGAAGACCGACCGACCTGGCGACGCAGCAGGCGCCCGCCGCGGTGGGGCAGAACGTGCTCGTGTTCCGCTACCAGGAGAGCCTCGACCGCTACCGCATCGTCGCGGGCCAGGTGCTGCTCACCGCGGGGGACCTGGAGAACCCGGCGCACCGCAGCAACGCGCAGCGGGCGATGGAGCGGCTGCTGGCTCTGCGCATCCTGCCCATCGTCAACGAGAACGACACCGTGGCGACGCACGAGATCCGCTTCGGGGACAACGACCGGCTCGCCGCGCTCGTCTCCCAGCTCGTCGACGCCGACCTCCTGCTGCTGCTCTCGGACGTCGACGCCCTCTACACGAGGCCGCCGCAGGATGCCGGCGCCGAGCGCATCGGGGAGGTCGCCTTCGACGACCCTCTCGAGGGCATCGAGTTCGGCGGCATCGGATCGACGGGGGTCGGCACCGGGGGAGCGCGCACGAAGGTGTCCGCGGCGAAGCTGGCCGCTGCGGCGGGGACGCCGGTCCTGCTCACCTCGACGGAGAAGGTCGCCGAGGCCCTGGCCGGCGAGCCACTGGGCACCTGGTTCTCGGCGAAGCCACGCTGGGCCGTGCGAACGCGCTAGATTGGTGGAGGCGCCGGCTGCTGAGCGGGTCGCGCCGGTCGAATGGAGAAGAAATGCTACTGCTTGCCGTGGGTGCCGCTGAGGAGCATGCCGCACCTCTCCTGATGCCGAACTGGGCCTTCGCGCTCACGGCCGCCATCATCTTCGCGGTGCTCGGGTTCGTGACCTGGGGCTTCCGCGACGTCGCCAACCGCCACGCCGACCGCCTCCACCCCGGTTCGAACGAGCACGCGGGCCACTAGGCTTCTCCACCATGGCCGCCCTCGCGCAGAAGCGTGTTCGCATCGGCGTGATGGGCGGAACCTTCGATCCCATCCACAACGGCCACCTCGTCGCTGCGAGCGAGGTCCGCCAGCACTTCGACCTCGACGAGGTCGTCTTCGTGCCCACCGGTCAGCCGTACCAGAAGCGCGACGTCTCGGAGGCCGAGCACCGCTACCTCATGACGGTCATCGCCACGGCGTCCAATCCGGACTTCACGGTGAGTCGTGTCGACATCGACCGGGACGGCCCGACCTACACGATCGACACCCTCCGCGAGCTCCGCGCGGCGAGGCCGGAGGCGGAGCTCTTCTTCATCTCGGGGGCGGATGCGGTGGCCCAGATCCTGGAATGGAAGGATGCGCAGGAGCTCTTCTCGCTCGCCCACTTCGTCGCTGTGAGCCGGCCGGGACATCCGCTGATCGTTTCCGGATTGCCGGAGGAGCACGTAAGCTTGCTTGAAGTGCCTGCGCTGGCTATCTCATCCACTGATTGCCGAAGCCGGGTCAGCCGGGGTTTCCCGGTATGGTATCTGGTTCCCGATGGGGTCGTTCAATACATCTCCAAGTACCATCTGTATCGGAGTTCTACGTGACAACCTGGCAAGATCAGCAGCCGACCAGTCGGCGGGCGCTTCGCGAGAGCGAGCGCGCCCATGCCCAGGCCACGATGTCCGACAACTCTGGTGCCGGAACGCCAGAAATCCGCCCTGACCAGCAAATCTGGCAACAGCCTCTGACCGCTGAACCGCTCGACTACTCCACTCGGGCTCGTCGTCCGGCCTCGGCGGAAGAGCCTCCGATGCGCCGGCCGCGCCCTTCGAGCTCGCCTTCGGGCGTCTCCGACTCACCCTCCTACCGCTTGCGCGACTTCAGCCCGGAGGGCAGGGGTACCTCCTTCTCCTCGACCGCCTCGGCGCCATGGACTCCGCCCGCGGCGGGCAGCGGAGATCTCGACTATCACACCTCAGTGGAGTTCGATCGACCTGCTCCGGCAGCGTTCGAGGCCTCCCGTTCCGCACCCCCAGTCGTGGTCACACCGGAAGCGGCCGCGACGCCCCTGGCACCGACTGCCCAGGTACCGAATCCTCAGGCGCCGCCGGCAGCCGAGCATCGGCCCCCCATCGAGCACACCCTCACCCGCAGGGAGATGCGCGAGTTGCGCAACGCGTCGAGGCCCGATGTCGTCGACGTCCCGGCCTCGAGCCCGGCGGCCGCATCCGCCCCCTTCGCCGCGTCTCCTGTGACATCGGCGCCGCGTCCCGAGCAGAGTGCGGAGCTCGCAGCGGCGATGGCCGAGTTCGACGCCCTGTTCCTCGCCAA
>JBIQHP010000048.1:0-2680 GCA_044508495.1 Clavibacter sp. | reverse complement strand
TCGTCACGGCTCCCGAGGTCTACACGGCACCGGTCGGCCACTGGTCCAACCAGTCGACCATCGACGAGCAGTTCGCCGGCTCGGTCGGAAGCCACAGCCGCAATCTCGCCGCGAGCGATGCGATCACCACGAGCGCGCTCGTGCTCCCCTCCCTTCCGCGGACCGGGTCGCTGACCGCGCCGCTGAGCAGCACGGGCGAGATCCTCCTGACCGGGTCGATCGAGCTGCCGCGCAGCCTGGGGGTGGACGGGCTGAACCCGGCGCGCTACGACCGACCCGACATCGACGCGATCATCGACGCCGGCGACCGCGAGGACGCGGCGCCCGACTCCGCTCCCGTCCGCGCCATCCGCGCCGTCAGCACGCACACCTCCTCGCAGGGCCTGATCAACATCAAGCGACCCAAGGGCAACAGCCTGCCGATGGTCCTCTCCATCACGGCCGGGATCATGGCCGTCGGCGTCATCGTCCTGTTCGTCGCCGGGATGATCTTCAAGATCTTCTGATTCGTGCGCAGCTTCCCCGACACCGCGGCCAGGCCCCGATGACCGCATCCGATCGCGCCCGCGAGCTCCTCGCGGTCGCCGCGGCCGCGGCCGACGCGAAGCAGGCCGAGGACCTCGTGGCGCTCGACGTCTCGGTCCCGCTGCCGTTCGCGGACGTCTTCCTGCTCGCGAGCGGACGCAACGAGCGGCAGGTGCTCGCCATCGCCTCCGAGGTCGAGGACAAGCTCGTCGAGCACGGCGCCAAGCCGTTGCGGCGCGAGGGCCGGACCGAGGGCCGCTGGGTGCTGCTCGACTTCGGCGACCTCGTCGTGCACGTCTTCCACGAGGAGGACCGGATGTACTACTCGCTTGAGCGGCTCTGGAAGGACTGCCCGGTTCTCCCGCTGGGAACGTGACCGTGGTCGCGCTTCCGCGCTGGGACGCCCTGCCGGGGGATGCCGAGCGCTGCGTCGCGGCGATCGACGCCTGGGTGGCGGCGCTGCTCGCGAGCGGCATCGTCGATGTCTTCGGCGCGACCGCGGAGGCTCCCGAGCCTGATCTTCCCGTCTCCGACGTGCTCGACGCCCTCGAGTCCTTCGCCGCGGAGCACTGGGACTTCCGTGCCGGGCGTGAGCGCAATCTCGCCACCGCAGCGGCGCTCGGCGGCGCGCAGCTCGACGCGCTCGACATCGCCACGGCATCCCTCGGTCTCGATGGAACACCGCCGCCGAGCCGCCCGCGCTACGACGCGGTCGTGATGACCGGCGGGATGGTGCGCGCCGGCATCGTCAAGCCGCGCTACCTGCGAGAGCTCGCGGATGCCGGGCTCGACTGGGACGAGGGCGTCTTCCTCGGGGGATTCCGCCCCTTCGCCGGCGACGAGCTCGACCTCGCGCCGCGCCTCGGGGTCGACGGCGACGACGAGTTCGATGCCATGGTCGCCGGGATGCGGCAGGCGTTCGCTCTGAGCCGCGAGCCCGAGTCGGTCTCCTCCGGCGGCAGCGACGCCCGGGCCTGGCGGGACCTCGCGTGGAGCTCAGGAGATCGCACCCTGCGGGTCGTGGCGGCCCCGTCATCCGAGCCCGGCACGCGTCGCGCGAACACGGCGGACACCTACCGGTTCTGGGCGGCCCGTGCGGCGGGGGTGCGCTCCGTGCTCGTCATCACGACCCCGGTGTACGTGCCCTACCAGGGCGCGGTCGCGATCGAGATCCTCGGAGTCGAGTTCGGCCTGTCCGTCGAGACGGTCGCGGTGAGCGACACGGCGAGCGATCTCGGGGAGGACACTCAGCCCTTCCTCCCGCATCATCGCCTGCAGGAGCTGCGGTCGGCGATCCACGGGATGCGTCGCCTTCGCGCGAGGCTCGTCTCGGGAGTCTGATCCTGCTGTCACTGCTGGCGTCGGCATGTCACAATGGGCGCATCGCACCATGATCTCCGTGAGACGAGGGCCCCATGAAGATTCGCGCACTTGCCGTTCTCGCCGCCCTGGCGATTTCCCTCACCGGATGCAGGCCAGGGCCGGAGGCTCCTTCTGCAGGCCCCGAGCCGAGCACGGAGGCGAGCGCCTCTCCGAGCGCGAGCCCTGCGCTGGTGATCGCGATCCCCGGCAGCTGCGAGGAGCTGGTCCCGATCGGGGTTGTGCACGAGCAGTTCGCCCCCGACTTCGAGTCCATCCCCGCGACGCTCGTCGACGGCGGCCCCGTCGCGCAGGACTTCCGGTCCCGGGGCGGGCTCACCTGCGTGTGGGGGATCCCGAACTCCGATGCCGGCTTCGTCTCCCTGTTCGTCGCGGAACGTGCGACGGCGACCGATGCCGAGCAGGTCGGGCTGTGGCAGGTCGAGGGCTACCCGGAGTGCCCGCCGTTCCTCGACGCCTGTCACTACGAGCAGGTGGTCGACGACTTCGGCGAGTACTGGAACGCGTTCATCCTCGTCGAGGGGTTCGAGCTGCGCCTCCAGGCGACCACGTCCTCCCTCGACCCCATGCTCGTCGTGGCACGTGCGGCCTCGACGAGCATGGGCTATGTCTGATCGGTTCCGTCGCCGGTTCGCAGGTGTAGTAATCTAAGGAGGTTGTTCGCGAGCGATCGCGAACCACGGGGCTGTGGCGCAGTTGGTAGCGCACCTGCATGGCATGCAGGGGGTCAGGGGTTCGAATCCCCTCAGCTCCACTTCGTGATGAGTCGGGACAT
>JBIQHP010000047.1:15489-16981 GCA_044508495.1 Clavibacter sp. | reverse complement strand
ACGCATGAACGCACCATCGAATCCGAGATCGTCACCGACTTCAAGGACCGGATGAGCTACGGCTCCTATCTGCAGCTCGACCGTCTGCTCTCGGCACAGGTGCCGATCAGCACCCCAGAGCATCACGACGAGATGCTGTTCATCATCCAGCACCAGACGAGCGAGCTGTGGCTCAAGCTCATGCGGCACGAGCTGCTCTCGGCGCGCGCGCTCATCGCGAACGACGAGCTGCAGATCGCGCTCAAGCGCATCGCGCGGGTCAAGCACATCCAGCGTCAGCTCACCGAGCAGTGGTCGGTGCTCGCGACCCTTACGCCGACCGAGTACGCCCAGTTCCGCGGCTACCTCGGCAACGCCTCCGGGTTCCAGTCGCACCAGTATCGCGCGGTCGAGTTCCTGCTCGGCAACAAGAACGCCGGGATGCTCAAGGTCTTCGAGTCGAACCCCGAGGCTCACGAGATGCTCGAGACGCTCCTCCACGAGCCGAGCGTCTACGACGAGTTCCTGCGCTACCTCTCCCGCCACGGCCACGAGGTGCCGACGAGCGTGCTCGAGCGGGACGTGACGCAGGGCTACGCGATGAACGAGGAGCTCATCGAGACGTTCCGCCGCATCTACGAGAACCCCGAGGAGCACTGGCTCGAGTACGAGACCTGCGAGGAGTTCGTCGACCTCGAGGACAACTTCCAGCTCTGGCGGTTCCGCCACGTCAA
Organism: Clavibacter sp.; assembly: GCA_044508495.1. GTDB lineage: Bacteria > Actinomycetota > Actinomycetes > Actinomycetales > Microbacteriaceae > Terrimesophilobacter. The sequence continues at coordinate 16,268 of JBIQHP010000047.1, read as the reverse complement.
GACCGTGCTGCGGATCATCGGCACCAAGCGCGGCACGGGCGGCTCGAGCGGCGTCGGCTTCCTGCAGAAGGCCCTCGACCTCACCTTCTTCCCCGAGCTGTTCGCCGTGAGGACCGAGATCGGATGACGCTCGCCTTCATCGTCGACGAGTGCTGGGCCGGCCGATGGCGCGGACGCACGACGCTCGTTGCGGATGACGAGGGATTCCGACTCGCTCGGCGAGGCGACCCGAAACCCGACGCCCACCTCCCCGGCACCGTGCTCCCCGGCTTCCGCGACGCGCACGTCCACCTCGGGCTCGTCGACGGCGCCGCGCTTCTCGACGGCGGGATCGCCGTCGTCGCCGACTTCGGCTGGGACCTCGAGGCAGCGCGCGCCTGGCCCGGAGCCGACGGCTTCCCCGAGGTGACGATCGCCGGCCAGTTGCTCACCGCGCCGGGTGGCTACCCGGTGACGAGCGGATGGGCGCCGCCCACAGCCTGCTGCGAGGTCGCGGCCCCCGGCGACGCCCCCGACGAGGTCGACCGCCAGCTCGAGGCGGGCGCGACCTTCGTCAAGGTCGCCCTCAACTCGGACGCCGGCCCGGTGCTCGACGACGACACCCTCGCCGCGATCGTCGCCCGCGCCCATGAGCGCGGTGTCGTGGTGGCCGCCCACGCCCAGGGCGTCGGTCAGGCGGCCCGCGCCTTCGAGGCGGGGATCGACGTGCTCGCCCATGCGCCGTGGTCGGAGCGCCTCGGCGATGACCTGCTCGGTGCCATGGCGAAGGCGACGCCCGG
>JBIQHP010000047.1:11165-15389 GCA_044508495.1 Clavibacter sp. | reverse complement strand
CCCGGGGCGATGGCCGGCACGATGTCCTGGGTCAGCACGCTCGACATCCACGGCTGGGGGACCTTCGACGCCGACTTCGTCGTGGCGAGCGACAACGTGCGGCGCTTCCATGCGGCCGGGGGCGGCATCCGCTACGGAACGGACCTCGGCAACGGCCCGCTTCCGCTCGGCGTCAACCCGCGTGAGCTGCTCGCACTCGAGCACGCCGGCCTCGGCCTCGACGCGCTCGCGGCCGCCATCGCGCCGTGGCCCACCGCAGGCGGCCTCGGCCGCCGCCTCAGCCTCATCGCGGCCGCCCGCGACCAGGGCGATGCCGCCTGGCTCGCCACCGCACGTCTCATCGATTCCGAGAACCTCAAGGAGCACCTCGCATGACCGATCCCCGCGCCTCCCGCCTCGATGCCGCCGATCCCCTCCGCGCCTACGGCGACAGGTTCATCCGCACCGAGGAGGTCGTCGCCTACCTCGATGGCAACTCCCTCGGCCGTCCGACGAAGGCGAGCGCCGATCGTCTCGCCCGTTTCGCCACCGAGGAGTGGGGCGCGAGGCTCATCCGCGGCTGGGACGACAGCTGGTACGACCTGCCGCTCGCGATCGGCGACCGGATCGGCGAGGTCGCCGTCGGCGCGGCCCCCGGCCAGGTCTTCATCGGAGACTCGACGACCGTCATCCTCTACAAGCTCGTGCGTACGGCGATCGCCGCCCGGCCCGACCGCAACGAGATCGTCGTCGACACCGACAACTTCCCGACCGATCGGTACATCCTCGAGGGTATCGCGGCCGAATGCGGCAAGACGCTGCGCTGGATCACGCCGGAGCTGGATGCCGGGGTCACCCCCGAGCAGGTCGCCGCCGTTCTCGGGCCCGACACCGCGCTCGTCGTCCTGAGCCACGTCGCCTACCGCTCGGGCTTCCTCGCCGACGCTCCCGCGATCACCGCCCTCGCACACGACGCGGGCGCGCTCGTGCTCTGGGACCTGTGCCACTCGGTCGGCTCGGTGCCGACCCGCCTCGACGAGTGGGGAGTCGACCTCGCCGCCGGCTGCACCTATAAGTACCTCAACGGCGGACCGGGCTCGCCGGCGTTCGGCTACGTGCGCGCCGAGCATCAGGAGAGCTTCCGCCAGCCGATCCAGGGCTGGATGGGCACGAGCAACCCCTTCGAGATGGGGCCGGCCTACGAGCCGCACGACGGCATCCGGCGCTTCATCAGCGGAACGCCCTCGGTCGTGGGCATGCTGTCGATGCAGGACATGCTCGATTTGCTCGCCGAGGCGGGCATGGCGGCGGTGCGGGAGAAGTCGGAGAGGCTCACCGCGTTCGCGGTCGAGCTCGTCGACGAGCTGCTCGCGCCGCGCGGCGTCGTGCTCGCCTCGCCTCGGGATCCTGCCCGTCGGGGAAGCCACGTGACGATCGACCACGACGACTTCGCCGAGGTCAACGCCCGGCTGTGGAAGCGCGGGATCATCCCCGACTTCCGCCGACCGAACGGGCTGCGACTCGGTCTCTCGCCGCTCACGACGAGCTTCGCGGAGGTCCAGCTCGGCGTCGAGGCCATCGCCGCCGAGCTGCCGTGATCCCGGAGCCCCGATGATCCTCGACGACTTCGACTCGCGGCCGGGCAGCGCCACCTCGCTCCTCCGCACGATCGTGGGCTCCTATCTGCGCGGCCTCGACGGCTGGGTCTCGATCGCCGAGCTCATCCGGCTCATGGATGCCGTGGGCGTCTCGGGCGCTCACACCCGCACCGCGGTCTCCCGGGTCAAGGCCAAGGGCCTCCTGATCGCCGAGCAGGTGGGCGGCGAGAGCGGTTACCGCCTCAACCCGGATGCCCTCCCCATGCTCGAGCGCGGCGACCGGCGCATCTTCGGGTTCCGTCAGCAGCGCGACGGCGGCCCGTGGTGCCTCATCTCCTTCTCCCTACCGGAGAGCGAACGGGCGGCGCGTCATCAGCTGCGCAAGCGGCTCGGCTGGATCGGCTGCGGTACCGTCGCGACCGGCCTGTGGATCTGCCCGGCCTTCCTCACCGACGAGGTCGAGGAGATCCTCGCCGACCTTCGACTGCGCCACGCGGCGACCGTGTTCATCACCGACACCCCGCAGACCGCCGGCTCCCTCGTGGACGCGGTCAGCCGTTGGTGGGACCTCGAGACCATCGCCGGGCTGCACACCTCGTTCCTCGACGCCTTCGGCGGCTGGGGAGCCGTCGACGATCCCCGTAGCGCCTTCGCGAACTATGTCACCGTTCTCGATCGCTGGCGCGTCATCCCCTACCTCGACCCCGGCCTTCAGCCGGCCGCGCTGCCCGCCGACTGGCCGGGCTTCCGCAGCGTCGCCCTCTTCGACCGGCTCAAGTGGGAGCTGGCCCCCGCGGCCGACCGCTTCGTGCACCGCTGAGCCGGCGTCGCCCGAGGCGAGGGCGAGGCTAGGCGAGGGCGAGCATCCCCGCGGCGACGAGGGCGAGCACGAGGCCGACGACCTGCACGGGGGCGATGCGCTCGCGCAGCACGATCGCGGCGAGGATGATGGTGCCGGCCGGGTAGAGCGCCGTGAGCACCGACATGACCGTGAGCTCGCCGATGCGCAGGCCGAAGAGCAGGAGGGCGTTCGCGGTGGCGTCGATCATGCCGCAGGCGACGGCGATCCAGAAGCCGGTGCGCCAGCCGGGGGAGAGCATGCCGATGGGCGCTGGGGTCTCGATACGCGCCTCGCTCCGCGAGGCGCTACTCGACCGGCGGAGGGTGGTGTGCGAGACGCTACTCGACCGACGGCGATCGGCGGCGCGACGAAGCCCGATCAGCGCGAGCACGCCGACGACCGCGAACATGACGATCGCGTTGACCGCACGGTTGGCGATGAGCGGGACGAGACCGGCGTCATCCGGGGTCAGGTCGATGAGGATGAGGAACGCGCCGATCATCGCCCCGGAGCCGATCGCCATGAGCAGCGCCTTGAGGCTCGGCCGCACGGCGCCCTCCTCCTTGACGAACCCGACGAGCACGACGGCGACGAGGGCGATGCCGATCGCGACGTAGCCGAGGACGGCGAGGCGCTCCCCGCGGATGACCCCGGCCATGAGCGGGACGAAGGCCGACACGAGCGCCGTGAGCGGCGAGAGGATGCTCATGGGCCCGATCGCCAGGCAGGCGTACAGGAGGGTGATCGCGATCGCTCCCGTGACGCCCGAGATCCCGCCGTAGAGCATGGCCTCCCAGGACCACCGGCCGCCGATGAACAGCGTCGCGACGAACAGGATGACGAGCCCGGAGACGGCGCCGATCGCGGTCACCCGGATCGGGCTCATGCGCTTGGACGCGATGCCTCCGAGGAAGTCGGCGGAACCGTACGTGAGCGCGGCGACGACGCCGACGACGACCGTGAGCATGAGTACCAATCGCAGGGGGAGTCTCCACCTTATTCGGTCGCCGCGTCCGCGATTGGACGCACCCGACAGCATCCACGTCCGTCCCGCAGGCGGCTTTGTCGCTTCCGCACTGGGCGTTTTCCCCGGGTACGGGTCCTGCATACGGTTAAGAGGCAGAAGCCCAGGGAGGACACCATGGCCGACACCGCCAAGCGCGCCGCCGCAACGCGAGCCCAGCTCGCCGCGGAGGTCGACGAGCACCTCGACAGCGCCGCGGCCGAGCGGGGGGCGGGGGCATCCGTCGACGTGGCGTCGCTCACGACGCGGCTGCTGGGAACCTGGGGCGACATCCGCCGATCCGCCCGCGAGTTCGCCAAGGACCCCGCGCTGCACCGGATGGAGGGGCTCACCCTCGAAGAGCAGCGCGAGCGGGTGCTGAGCCAGCTGCACCTCCTCGTCGAGCACGGGGCGGTCCACCGCGCCTTCCCGAAGGCGGTCGGCGGGCTCGAAGACAACGGCGGCAACATCACGGCCTTCGAGGAGCTCGTCACCGCCGACCCCTCGCTGCAGATCAAGGGCGGAGTGCAGTGGGGGCTGTTCGGCTCGTCGATCGTGCAGCTCGGAACCGAGCGGCACCATCACCTGCTGCCCGACATCATGAGTCTCGAGGTTCCCGGAGCCTTCGCGATGACCGAGATCGGGCACGGCTCGGATGTCGCGAGCATCGCCACGACCGCGACCTACGACCCCGAGACCCGCGAGTTCGTCATCGACACTCCCTTCCCCGCCGCGTGGAAGCAGTTCCTCGGCAACGCCGGTCAGCACGGCAAGGCCGCCGTCGTCTTCGCGCAGCTCGTGAC
>JBIQHP010000047.1:0-11065 GCA_044508495.1 Clavibacter sp. | reverse complement strand
CGCCGCTTCTTCACGATGCTCGGCACCCTCGTGCAGGGGCGCGTGTCGCTCGACGGCTCGGCGACTGCGGCATCCGCGCTGGGTCTCGCCATCGCCATCCGGTACGGAAACGAGCGGCGCCAGTTCACGGCGGGGAGCGACGAGGAGGAGGTGCTGCTCGACTACCAGCGTCACCAGCGCCGGCTCATCCCGCGGCTCGCCACGACCTACGCGCAGACCTTCGCGCACGACGAGCTGCTGCGCAAGTTCGACGCGGTGTTCAGCGGCAGGGAGGACACCGACGACGACCGGCAGGACCTCGAGACGCTCGCGGCGGCCCTCAAGCCGCTCTCCACCTGGCACGCCCTCGACACCCTGCAGGAGGCGCGCGAGGCCTGCGGCGGCGCCGGTTTCATGGCGGAGAACCGGCTCGTCGGCCTGCGCGCCGACCTCGACGTCTATGTGACCTTCGAGGGCGACAACAACGTGCTGCTCCAGCTCGTCGCGAAGCGGCTGCTCACCGACTTCAGCGCCAAGTTCACGAACGCGGATGCCGGGGCACTCGCCGCCTACGTCGTCGGACAGGCGGCCGAGGCGGCGTATCACGGAACCGGCCTGCGCACGGTGGCCCAGACCATCCGGGACTTCGGCTCGACCGCACGCAGCGTCAAGGAGCTGCGCGAGACGAACGTGCAGCGCGAGCTGCTGACCGACCGGGTCGAGACGATGATCTCGGACCTCGCCGGCCGGCTGCGCCCGGCATCCAGGATGTCGAGGAAGGATGCCGCGGAGCTGTTCAACTCGCAGCAGAACGAGCTCATCGAGGCGGCCAGGGCTCACGCCGAGCTGCTGCAGTGGGAGGCGTTCACGCGAGGGGTCGAGAGCATCGAGGATGCTGGGACGCGCCAGGTGCTCGAGTGGCTGCACGACGTGTTCGGGCTGGGGCTCATCGAGAAGCACCTGGCCTGGTATCTCATCCACGGACGCCTCTCGCCGCAGCGCGCCCAGGCGATCACCGCCTACATCGACCGCCTGCTGGCCCGCCTGCGCCCGCACGCGCAGGATCTCGTGGATGCCTTCGGCTACGAGCAGGAGCACCTGCGCGCGCCGATCGCCTCCGGCATCGAGGCCGAGCGGCAGGAGGGGGCGCGGGCCTACTATCGTGCGCTCGCGGCCTCCGGCACCGCGCCCGTCCCCGAGAAGAAGCGCTGACCGCGCCCGCCTGCTCAGGGCCTCCCTCGCTCGACCCGCACCACCTCCAGCTGAGATCTCCGTTGACTCGGGTCATTCTGCGGGTCGTGCCGCGCATGAAGTCGCAGAATGACCCGAGTCAACGGAGGTTGGCGGGACAGGGACGGATGCGACCCAGGCGCGGCAGAATGAGAGCATGGCATCCGCAGAGCCCTGCGCGCTCGGCGAGCTCGCGCAGATCGACTGGTTCGCTCCCGACGAGGAGTCGAGCGGATGCCCGGCGAGGCGGTCGACTCGGCTTCGGCTGGTCGACGTCGGCGCCCGGGGTTAGGGTGCTGTGACGATGACCGTGACGACTGATTCCGCCGCGAACCCCGCCCTCGACGCCCTGCACCGGGTGTTCGGCTACGACTCGTTCCGGGGCGACCAGGCCGAGATCATCCGGCACGTCGTCGGCGGCGGTGACGCGCTCGTGCTCATGCCGACGGGCGGCGGCAAGTCGCTGTGCTACCAGATCCCCGCGCTCGTGCGCGACGGCACCGGCATCGTCGTCTCCCCGCTCATCGCCCTCATGCAGGACCAGGTGGATGCCCTGGCCGCGATCGGCGTGCGGGCCGCCTTCCTGAACTCCACGCAGGGGCCGGAGGAGCGGGCCAGGGTCGAGCGCGCCTACCTCGACGGGCAGCTCGACCTGCTCTACCTCGCGCCCGAGCGGCTCACGATCCCGTCGACCGCCGAGCTGCTCGACCGGGGCACGATCGCGCTCTTCGCGATCGACGAGGCGCACTGCGTCTCGCAGTGGGGCCACGACTTCCGCCCCGACTACCTCGCGCTCTCGATGCTGCACGAGCGCTGGCCGGCCGTGCCGCGCATCGCGCTCACCGCGACGGCGACCGAGCAGACGCACCTCGAGATCCAGAAGCGGCTGCAGCTTGGCGACGCGAGGCACTTCGTCGCGAGCTTCGACCGGCCCAACATCCAGTACCGGATTGTGCCGAAGGACCAGCCGCAGCGGCAACTCCTCGAGCTGCTGCGCACCGAGCACGCCGGCGACGCCGGCATCGTCTACTGCCTCTCCCGCGCCTCGGTGGAGAAGACGGCCGAGTTCCTCGTCGAGCAGGGCATCCCCGCGCTCCCCTACCATGCGGGCCTCGATGCCCGGGTGCGCGCAGCGAACCAGTCCCGGTTCCTGCGCGAGGACGGCATGATCATGGTCGCGACGATCGCCTTCGGCATGGGCATCGACAAGCCGGACGTGCGCTTCGTCGCCCACCTCGACCTGCCGAAGTCGGTCGAGGGCTACTACCAGGAGACCGGTCGCGCCGGTCGCGACGGGCTGCCCTCGACGGCGTGGCTCGCCTACGGGCTTCAGGATGTCGTGCAGCAGCGCCGGATGATCGAGACCTCCGAGGGCGACGCCGCGCACCGACGCCGGCTGAGCGCCCACTTGGATGCCATGCTCGCACTGTGCGAGACGGTGCAGTGCCGGCGTATGCAGCTCCTGGCATATTTCGGCGAGACCTCGACGCCCTGCGGCAACTGCGACACCTGCCTGACCCCGCCGGAGTCCTGGGACGGGACGATTCCGGCCCAGAAGCTGCTCTCCACGGTCGTGCGGCTGCAGCGCGAGCGCAATCAGAGGTTCGGCGCCGGGCACCTCATCGACATCCTGCTCGGCAGGCAGACGCCTCGCGTCGACCAGTACGGCCACGACGAGCTCTCGACCTTCGGCATCGGCACCGAGCTCTCCGAGGCGGAGTGGCGCGGGGTCGTGCGGCAGCTTCTCGCGCAGGGGCTCCTCGCCGTCAACTCCGACGGATTCGGCACCCTCGTGCTCACCGAGGCGAGCGCTGCGGTGCTCGCCGGGGAGCGCCGGGTGGATCTCCGCCGCGAGCCGGAGCGCACATCCGGTCGTGCCGCGCGCAAGACGAAGAGCGTCGTCGCCGACCTCCCCGCCGAGGCGCAGGAACTCTTCGAGGCGCTGCGCGCCTGGCGGGCAGCCGAGGCGAAGGAGCAGGGCGTTCCCGCCTACGTCGTCTTCCACGACGCGACGCTGCGCGAGCTCGCGGTGGGCAGGCCGTCGTCGCTCGAGGGGCTCGGCACCGTCACCGGAGTCGGCGAGGCGAAGCTCGCGAAGTACGGGGAGTCGCTGCTCGAAGTCCTCGCGGCGCAGCCCGCGTAGTAACGTCTATCCATGACGTTCAACCCGGACTCGAACATCGGCGGCGGCCAGGTCAGCCGTCGTGGTCGCAACACGGGGGTCGCGGTCGGCGGTGGCGGCATCGCGGTCGTGCTCCTCGCGCTTCTCTCGCCGCTCCTCGGGGTCGACCTCACCGGCCTCTCCGGCCTCTTCGGCGGTGGTGCCGGGCAGTACGAGGCCGGGCCTGCCGACAGTCTCGAGCAGTGCCAGACCGGCGCCGACGCGAATGCGAACGTCGAGTGCCGCATGAAGGGCGCTTCCGCCTCCCTGGACAAGTACTGGGCCGGCAAGTTCGCCGAGGAGGGCCTGACCTATCGCTCGCCTGCCGAGTTCGTGCTCTTCACGGGTGCCACGAGCACCGGATGTGGCAACGCGACGAGCGCGACCGGCCCCTTCTACTGCCCGAGCGACGAGTCGATCTACGTCGACACCGGCTTCTTCGACGACCTGCGGAACCAGTTCGGGGCATCCGGAGGCCCGCTCGCGGAGATGTACGTCGTCGCGCACGAGTGGGGTCACCACATCCAGAACGTCCTCGGCACGATGAACAACCTCGACCTGCGCGACACCGGCCCGACCTCCGACTCGGTGCGCCTCGAGCTCCAGGCCGACTGCTACGGCGGGTCGTGGGCGAAGGACGCCTCGACGGTGCCGGATGCGAGCGGTGTGCCCTTCCTGCAGCCGCTCACCCAGCAGCAGATCAACGACGCGCTCAACGCGGCGCAGGTCATCGGCGACGACCGCATCCAGTCGCAGGCGACGGGGCAGGTCAATCCGGAGACCTGGACGCACGGCTCGAGCGCCCAGCGGCAGAAGTGGTTCTCGATCGGCTACGAGAACGGGCCGAACGCCTGTCAGACCTTCGGCGGGAACCTCTAGGGGCTTCGCTCAGCTCGCGGGTGCCGCGGCGTGCTGCGCGGCGATCTTGGCGTGGACCTCGTCCATGTCGAGCTCGCGGACGGCGGTGATGACCTGGTCGAGCGCGTGCCCGGGAAGGGCGCCGGGCTGGGAGAAGACGAGCACGCCGTCACGGAAGGCCATGAGGGTGGGGATCGAGGTGATGCCCGCGGCCCCGGCGAGCGCCTGCTCGGCGTCCGTGTCGACCTTGGCGAAGGTGACATCCGCGTTGGTCTCGCTCGCCTTGTCGAAGACGGGTGCGAACTGCCGGCACGGGCCGCACCAGGAGGCCCAGAAGTCGACGAGGGTGATCCCCGGAGCGGTGACCGTCTTCTCGAAGTCGTCGGCGGTCAGTTCCACTGTTGGCATGATGACTCTTCTTCTCTTCCGGTTCATCAAAGTACCGAGCCTAGGAGAGATTACGCCCACTTTCCATTTCTCGCTGCAACCGGTTCGGCGAAGTCGGCATCCGGGCTCTCCTCACGGCCGCGATCGGCCACCGCGATCATCGCGATCCCCGCACGCGAGGCTATGCTCCACCGGCGCAGGATGTCGCTGACGTGCTTCTCCACCGTCTTCACTCCGATGCCCAGTCGTGCCCCGATGGCGGCGTTGCTCGCCCCGGTGGCGATGAGGTCGGCGACCTCGCGCTGCCGGGTGGTGAGGGGCGGGGCGGCGATGGATGCGCCCGGCTGGCCGAGGGCGGGGCCGAGCGCGGCGGCGACCCCCGTGCGCGTCGCGACACCGAAGGCGTGCAGAACCCGTGAGACGTGGACGCGAACGGTGTGCTGGGAGAGGAAGAGCTCCCTGGCGATGCTCGCGTTCGAGAGACCCTCGGCGAGAAGGGCCGCGACTTCCCGCTCCCGGGAGGAGAGCCCGTCGAGGCCGCTCGCGACGGCCGGTGGCAGGCGGCGTCCGATCTCCCGGAGCTCGCGCGCGGCCGCGCGCCGCACCGCGAGGTGACCTTCCCCGAGAGCGGCGGTGACCACGCGTTCGAGCGCATGGGCGGCCTCGCCCCGGTGCGCGAGCGCGATGCGGGCGCGGGCGAGCACGATCTCGCCCTCGGCCGCCTCGATCCGCCGACCCTCGGCGTTGGCGGTCTCGACGGCGCGCGCGGCGAGCCGCTCTGCGCGCTCGGTGTCGCCGGCGAGGAGGGCGACCCGGCTCGTGGCCCGGTCGACCGTGCTGGCGCAGATCGGATGTCCCTCGAGCGGAGCGAGCCGGACGAGCCAGGACTCCGCGGCGTCGAGATCTTCTGCGGCGACGGCGGCGGCCACGAGCAGTTCGAGACCGAGAGCCCGGTCGATGAGCATGAGCCCCTCGAGCCCCGGCCCGTCGCCCGCCGCGAGCACGAGCTTCGCGGCGTACCCGACATCGCCGACGGCGACCGTGCCGTAGGCGGCGAGCAGGAAGCATCCGCGAGTCAGCGCGCTCGTGGGGCGGATGCCGCTCGACTCCACGATCTCGGCGATCGCCCGCGTGCCCTTGCGCTCGTCGGCGTTGCCGTGCACGAGCCCGGCAGCGGCGGTCGCGAAGAGCGAGCCGACCGGGTCGACTGCCCTCTCGACGGCGATGTCGGCGAGGGCGCGCGCATCCGAGATGCGCCCCTGGAAGGCCCGCACCCGCACGCGGAGCACCCGCATGACCGTGAGATACGGATGCGCAGAGCCGAAGAGCGTCTCCGGCAGCGGGCCGGCGCGGTCGACGAACCGCGCGGCGAGGTCCAGGCGGGCGCAGGCGAGGGCGGCCTCGGCCAGCAGATGGAGCAGGACGGCGCGCAGGGCGCCGGTGAGCGGCTCGGGGTCCTCGACGGCGGCGAGCAGGGGATCGCTCCCGGTCACCGGATCGGCGAGGGCGGGATCGCCGGCGGCATCCACGCGGCCGGCGGCGGCGAGGCCCGCGACGGCGCGCGCGAGGGCGAGTGCGTCCGGATCGTGTGCTGAGGCGAGCGCGGCGGCCGCGCATCCGGCGATCGGCTCGAAGTCGCCGGCCATGAAGTGCTCGAACCCTTCGAGGGCGAGACCGAAGGCGTCGGGGGCGGTCGCGGAGGATCCTCCGGTCCCGCCGGCGGGGACGGCGGCCGGAGTGGTGCCCATGATCCGTGCGAGCACGAGCTCGAGGCGCTCGGTTCTCCGCACCTGCTCAGTGTATTTGCCGGGGGCCGTGAATAGGACGAAACCCTCCTACTGCGGAGGGGGAGCGTTGCCTATGCTCAGCCCAGCGCCACCGGGCGCGCTATTCGAGAGGCAGCAATCATGTTCATTCAGCGCGCGAGACTCATCCCCGCCATCCTCCTTCTCGCCGGGACGACCGCCGTTCTGGCGGCGTGCACGCCCACTACGCCCGCCGACCCGGACGGTGGCGACGCTCCGAGCGGGGCCGATGGCGGCGACAGCTCGCTCGTGACCCTGCCCGGCACCGGCCACTATGCGATCGGCACCGAGGCGCCGTACGGCAGCTATCAGTTGAAGGGCGAGCCGGATTCGCAGCCCGACGGATGCACCTGGTCGATCGAGGACGCGGACGGCTCGGCCGCCTTCGAGAACCAGGGCTCCTATGTCTTCCTCACCGACATCAAGGAGGCGGTCACCTTCGTGACGAACGGCTGCCCGGATTGGGAGCAGTTCGAGTGACCGCTCCCTGAGGGGTCACCGACGGCGGTGTCTCGCAGGCATTTGTCCCGGCCTTCGGTTCAGCGGCGCGTACCTCCGTGCGCGAGAATTGAACCGAGCCACCGCATCCGGTCGCTCGGGCGAAGGGGTTGGATCATGGACGTCAAGGACAAGGTGTTCGTCGTCACCGGCGGCGGGAACGGCATGGGTCGCGAGGTCGTGCTCGGCCTCCTCGCGCGCGGCACACGGGTCGCCGCCGTCGACCTCAGCGAGGCGGGACTCGCCGAGACGGCCGAGCTCGCGAAGGCCCCGGATGGCCGCCTCACGACCCACCCGCTCGACGTCACCGACCGCAAGGCGGTGCTCGCCCTGCCGAAGGCCGTCATCGCGGCCCACGGTCAGGTGGACGGCGTTCTCAACGTCGCCGGGATCATCCAGAAGTTCGTGAAGCTCCAGGAGCTCGAGTTCGAGGACATCGAGCGTGTCATGAACGTGAACTTCTGGGGCGTGGTCAACATGACCAAGGCCTTCCTGCCGCACCTGCTCGAACGGCCGGCCGCCGCGGTCGTGAACGTCTCGAGCATGGGCGGTTTCCTGCCGGTGCCCGGGCAGGCCGCCTACGGCGCGAGCAAGGCGGCCGTCAAGCTCTTCACCGAGGCGCTCTACGCCGAGACGCGTGGCACGAACCTCGCCGTCACGGTCGTCTTCCCCGGCGGGGTCGCGACGAACATCACCGGCAACTCCGGGGTCGAGATCCCGAACATGGACGCGATGACCTCCGGCAAGGCTCCCAAGACGACGAGCGCACCGGATGCCGGCCGCCAGATCATCGAGGGCCTCGAGAAGGGCGCTTTCCGCGTCGTCATCGGCGGCGACGCGCGGTTCATGGACCGGCTCGCACGCCTGGCTCCGCGCCGGGCGACCGAGCTCATCGCGAAGCAGATGAAGGCGCTGCTCGGCTGACGCGCGATGCGGGGTTCTGCTCGCGATGCGGTGGTTCGAACGGGCGCATCGTCGACCGAACACCGCATCGCGTGATCGCGCCGCCCGAGCCTCAGAATCGAGCCGAGTCCCCGTGCCGGGCGCGCCGGAACGGCGAGAGCGCGAGTGCGAGAGCGACGACGAGGAACCCGGCGACCCCGATCCACAGCGCCTCCCGGTAGCCGATCGTCTCGGCGAGGATGCCGCCGATCGGCGCCCCGACGACGATCATCGCCCGGTTGACCGATCGGATGGAGGTGTTCATGCGACTCTGGAGGGCATCCGGGGTCACCGCCTGGCGGTAGCCGAGCGTGTTCGCGTTCTCGAGGCCCATCCCGAGCCCGTAGACGAACTGGCCCAGGCACAGGACGACGACCACGGTGACCACAGCGCCCGCTCCGGCCCCTGCGCCGTCAACCGCGATGCCGATCGCCGGCGCGGCCGCGATGACGATCCAGCCGAGCGGCATGAGCAGGTTGGCGACGATCGCGGCATGGCCTGCGCCCCACCGGATGCCGAGCCGGGTCGAGGAGAGGCTGCCGAGGAGCGCTCCGACGCCGGCGGCCGCCAGGGTGATGCCGAGGTGGAGGGCGTCCAGGTGGAGGCTCAGGAGCACGAAGGCCACGAACACGGTGCCGAGGATGCTGTTGAACAGGAACCAGACGTGCATGGCGATGGCGAGCGGGGCGAGCATCCGGTGCCGGTAGACCCAGCGCAGGCCCTCCGCGAGCTCGGCGAACAGGCTGCGGCGCGCGCCGCGTTCGCTGGCCGGCTCGTCGACCCGGATGCGCGAGATCGCGAGCGCGGAGGCGAGGTAGGTGGCGACATCCGCGAGGATCGCGAGGGGTGCGGTCAGCGCGGAGACGAGGGCGCCGCCGAGGACCGGACCGGTGGTCTGGGCGATCGCGCCGCTCTGGTCGAGGCGGGCATTGGCGGCGAGCAGATCGGACCGCGGGACGAGGCGCGGGAGGAAGGACTGCGAGGCGGAGTCGCCCACGAGGGTGAGGGTTCCGAACCCGAACACGATGACGAGCACGACCGGCAGGCTGAGCCAGCCGAGCCACCACAGCAGGGGGACGAGGGCGAGCAGGATCGCGCATCCGAGGTCGGTGGCGACGAGCACCAGGCGGCGGCGCCGGCGGTCGACGAGCACGCCGACGACGAGGCCGAACAGCAGGTACGGCAACCAGCGGGAGGCGCCCAGGAGCCCGACATCCACCGCGGTGCCGGAGAGCACCACGACGACGAGCACCTGCAGCGCAAGCACCGTGACGTAGTCGCCGAAGCCGGAGACCGTCTCGGCCGACCAGAACCGCAGGAAGCCCAGATGGCGGAACACGTCGCGCGGCGGCGGCTTCGCATCTCGCTGGGCGGGTTCCGTCATGGGGCTCGTTCCGTTGCGGTCGTCTTCGATTCTAGGGATCATGCCCTGGCGAGCGTGAGGCGGTTTCTGCGAGAAGCAGGCCAATCGGTGCGAGAGTGTCGAAACGGTGCGACGCTCTTCGTAGTACCAGTGAGAGGCGGTCGACCCGGCCGCCGCACTGAAGGGAGAACGCAGATGCCGCAATACGCAATCGTGGTCTGGGGGCCGAGCGCGCCCGGCGAGTTCGACGGCTACGAGTCGGCCGAGGCGCGAGCCGACCAGATGAGGGCGACGGGCGCTTTCAACACGCGGCTCCAGGCCGAGGGCCGCTTCGTCTACGCGAACGGGCTCGCCGAGGCGTCGGCAGCCACGGTCGTCGACGGCACGGGTGAGATACCGGTCTTCACCGACGGTCCGTACCTGGAGTCGAAGGAGTACATGAACGGCTTGTGGATCATCGAGGCGGCCGACCTCGATGAGGCGCTCGCGCTCGCGGCGGAGGGGTCGCACGCCTGTGGTCGCCGCGTCGAGGTGCGCCCCATGCACGGCGGATGACCCGCGCCGCAATCGTCGAGGCCGCCATCACCCGCGTCCACCACGAGGAGTGGGCGCGGGTGGTGGCCTCGCTCACGCGCCGGTTCGGCGACCTGGATCTCGCGGAGGAGATGGCCGCCGAGGCCTTCGCGACCGCCGTCGAGCGGTGGCCCCGCGACGGCATCCCTCCGAATCCGGGAGCGTGGATCACCACCACGGCCAACCGCAAGGCGATCGACCGGCTCCGGCGGGAGGCTCAGCGCGACTCGAAACACCAGGAGGCGCTCATGCTCCACGACGACAGCCCGCACGCTGCGGAGGGCGCGATCGACGACGACCGGCTGCGGCTGCTCTTCACCTGCTGCCACCCCGCGCTCGCGATGGAGGCTCGGGTGGCCCTGACCCTGCGCATGGTCGGCGGGCTCACCGTCCCCGAGATCGCCCGCGCCTTCCTCGTGCAGGAGGCCACGATGGGGCAGCGCATCACGCGCGCGAAATCGAAGATCCGGGCCGCCGGCATCCCCTTTCGCGTGCCGGATGCGGCGGACCTGCCCGTCAGGGTCGCCGGCGTACTGGCCGTGCTCTACCTCGTCTTCAACGAGGGCTACCTCGCCTCGGGCGAGGAGGCGGAGCCCGTTCGCCGCGACCTCACCTTCGAGGCGATCCGGATGACGCGCATCGTCAGGCTCCTGCTGCCGCACGACGGCGAGGTGGTCGGCCTGCTCGCCCTCATGCTGCTCACCGAGGCGCGGTCGGCTGCGCGAGTCTCGGCATCCGGTGAGCTCGTGCGCCTCGACGAGCAGGACCGCGGCGCCTGGGATCGAGCGCTCATCGCCGAGGGGATCGCCCTCGTGGGCGAGCGCCTGGAGGCGGTCGCCCACGGCGAGGCTGCACCCGGTCGGTACCAGATCCTCGCCGCGATCAATGCGGTGCACACCTCGGTGCCGGATGCGCGCGACACCGACTGGTCGCAGGTCGTCGCCCTCTACGACCAGCTCGCGGTCATCGATCCGGGCCCGGTCGTCGCCCTGAACCGGGCGATCGCCGTCGCCGAGCTCGACGGGCCGGATGTCGGCCTCGCCCTGGTCGAGCCCCTCGCCGTGGCGCTGGATGCCTACCACGCCTTCCATGCCACCCGGGCCGACCTGCTGCGGCGGCTCGGGCGCTCGACGGAGGCCCGCGCGGCCTACGACCGGGCGATCGAGCTGGCGGGCAACTCGGCGGAGGTGGCATACCTCACCCGGCGCCGGGATCAGCTCGCCGCATCCGTTCCCTGAGGTGCGAGCGCGGCGAGCCTCGAACGGAACC
>JBIQHP010000046.1:14441-17153 GCA_044508495.1 Clavibacter sp. | reverse complement strand
CCGCCGAACTTGGCGTAGTGGCCGTCGGGCATGCCGACGTTCTTCGCGAGGAAGTCGTCGAGCTCGCCCACCTTGATCGGGCTCTGCGGGAGCACCCACTCCTTCGGAACCTCCTCGCCGGCGAAGATCTTCTGCACCGCGAGCAGCGTCGTGCGCCACTGGAAGTTCGAGTACACGGGCGCGAGCGCCGTGATCCCGGTGGCCTTCCACTTGCGCAGGAAGCTGAGCTCGTCCTCACCGGTCATGACCGGGTAGTCGACTCCGGCGTCCTCGAACGCCTCGATCGCCGCGACCGCGCCGTCGCCGGCATCCATCCAGACGCCCTTGACGTCGCCCTTGGCGAGCTCGTCGGTGATGATCTGCTTGATCTTCACCGGGTCGGCCCCGGTGAAGTAGTCGACCGCGTCGATGCCGGCCTCGGAGAACAGCTTGTCCGCCGCGGCCCAGCGCTGCTCGAGCACGTCGACGCCGGGCAGGATGCGCAGCGCGACGACCTTGTCGCCCTTCTGCAGGTGATCGATGAGGAAAGTCGCCGTGTCGATGCCCCACGCGAATCCGCCGATCGGGTGGATGAACGTGACGGGGCAGTCGGTCTGCACACCGCGGTCGAAGACGATGACCGGCTTGTCGGTCGCGCAGGCGCGCTCGACGGCCGGGGTCATCGCCGCGGTGCTGTTCGGCGAGATGAGGAAGATGTCGCAGTTGCCTTCTTCGATGAAGTAGTCGATGTCGGCGATCTGCGTGTCATCGTTGTCCTGGGCGTCCCGCGTCTCCATCTCGCTGATCGCCCCGGAGTCCTGCAGCACCTTGAGCTGCTGGTTCATGGTGATCCAGCCGGTCTGGCGCCACGGGTTGGAGATCGAGGCGTTCGCGAAGCAGACCTTCTTCGCTCCCGCGCTCGCGTAGGCCGAGGTGTCGACCATCTCCGCGTTGATGTACTGCAGGTAGGGCTGACCGGCGGGGCCCTGGGGGGTCACGGTCCGCTCGCTGAACTGCTTGTCGTACTGAGCCTGGTCGAACCACTCGTTGACCGCCGGCGTGCCGTTGTCGTCGGTCGGCGGGGTCACGTTCGGGTCCGCGGTGCACCCGGCCAGTGCGATGAGCGCCGCGGCGCCCACCATTGCTATTGCCACGTTTGTTCGACGTCGCATCAGATACCTCCATTGTCGGTCCGCTGGCCTTGTGGCAGGCGGTCTTGTCGTGCAGGGCTGACCAGATCCGGCGTCGGATCGGGTCGCTTCCCCGTTGCGGGAGAAGTCTCGGTGGGCCCGCGTCTGCGGCGGGCGCGGAAGGTCGTCGCCGAGTAGGCGACGGCGAGGATGATGATGGCGCCCTGGATCGCGTCCCTCATGGTGGAGGGGACCCCGGCGAAGTTGAGCAGGGTGAAGAGCGCCTCGAGCGCGAAGGCCCCGGCCGCCGCAGCGACGACCCAGCCGCGGCCACCCCCGAGGACGACCCCGCCGAGCACGACCGCGGTGATGGCGGTGAACTCGTAGCCCCGGCCGACCGAGGGATGCACGCCCGCGTAGCCGACGAGGAGCACACCCGCGACCGTGGCGCTCAGGCTCGACAGGATGAACGCGCTCGTCTTGACCCACCAGACCCGCACTCCCGCGTAGCGGGCCGTCACGACGTTGTCGCCGACGGCGACGAGGCTCTTGCCGAACGGCCGGCGGGAGAACCAGATGGCCGCGGCGAGCACGACGGCAAGGAGAAGTGCCGACCACGGGAGGAAATCGATGATCGGCACCTCCCTGATGCCGCCACGGCCAATCTGCCGGAATCCGTCGGCAGGATTCCCGGTCGCCGCGCCACCGGTCCAGAACAGGACGCCGCCGAGGAGGGCGAGCATCATGCCGAGGGTGACGATGAAGGAGGGCACGCGCAGGAGCGTCGTGATGAGACCGTTCACGAGCCCGATCGCGGCCCCGAAGAGGAGCATGAAGCCGAGCACGGGGATGCTGCGGCTGTCATCCTGGCCGATGAGGTTGCCGGCGATGACGACCTGGGCGGTCACGAGCGATCCCATCGAGAGGTCGAACTCGCCGGAGACGATCACGAAGTACTGGCCGATCGCGACGATCGCGACCGGGGCCACGCGCTGGATGAATCGCATGAGCTGCCCGGGCTCGGCGAAGTGCGGGTTGAGCACGGTGATCCAGACGAGAAGGACGAGCAGGAGCAGGAACACCGCGCCCCGCGGGCTCACGAGGGCAAGGCCGGCACGGGCCACGGCGGAGCCGGAGCGGCCTCCCGTGGACACGGTGCCGGGAGTCGGGGTGCGGGACTCGCTCATGCCTGCGCCTCCTCGTCCACCCGGGCCGCCACGGCATCCTTCGAGGTGAAGCGCGCCCGGCGGCGCTCGATGGCCCGACCGGTGTAGACCGCGACCGCCGCCACGATGACGATGCCGCGCACGACATCCTTGAGGAAGGGGTTGACCTGCAGCACGCTCATGACGTTGTCGAGCACCGCGAAGATCGCGACGCCGCCGATCGTTCCCCAGATCGAGCCGCGGCCGCCGAGCAGGAGGGTCCCGCCGAGCACGACCGCGGCGATCGACAGCAGGTCGTATCCGCCCTGACTGCCGACCGTGGGGCTGCCGACGCCGAGCCTGCTCGCGAGCAGGAGCCCGGCGAAGGCCGCGGTGACCGAGCACAGCACGTGCGCGACGACGACGGGCTGCCAGGTGCGCAGCCCGGAGAGGCGGGA
>JBIQHP010000046.1:9543-14341 GCA_044508495.1 Clavibacter sp. | reverse complement strand
GAGGCGCACAGGATGACGAGGGTCTGACCGATCGCGACGAAGCCGAGCACGCTCATCCCGGTGAGGATGTCGCGGATGTTCCCGTCGCTGAAGAAGTTGCGGCCGACGGTCGAGACGAGGACGGCCCCGACGACGATGACGCCGATGAGCGCGAACAGCACGATGACGGTGTTGTCGAGACGGATCCTGCGAGTGCCGTTCGTCATGCCGCGGCCCCCCTCGCGTGTCCCGCCGCGGCGAGGAGCACCGCTTCCTCGGTCGAGCCGGCGGGCAGCTCGGCCACGAGGCGGCCATCGTGCATCGCGAGGATGCGGTCCGACATCCCGATGACCTCCGGCAGCTCGGAGGAGATCATGAGGATCGCCACGCCGCGGTGGGCGAGCTCGCGCATGAGCTGGTAGACGGCGATCTTCGCCCCGACGTCGATGCCGCGCGTCGGCTCGTCGAAGACGACGACCTTGGGGCCGGTCGCGAGCCATTTCGCGAGCACGACCTTCTGCTGGTTGCCGCCGGAGAGGAACTGCAGCTCCTGGTCGAGCCCGCGCGAGCTCACCTCGAGCGAGGAGAGGATGCCGGGGATGCTGCGCCGGGCCGGGCCCGTCCGGCGGGCGAAGACCCCGCGGATGACGAGGAGCGCGTTGTCGAGAACGGACTGCCCGAGCGCGAGGCCCTGAGCCTTGCGGTCCTCCGTGACGAGGGCGAGCCCGGCCTTGACGCCGGCGCGCGGGCTCGAGACCCGCACTGCCCGGCCGTCGAGCTCGACGCGCCCGCGCGTGAAGGGGACGGCTCCGAAGATCGCCTCGGCGAGCTCGGTGCGCCCGCTGCCCTGGAGCCCGGCCACGCCGACGATCTCTCCCGCCCTCAACGCGAAGGTCACCTCGTCGAGGTAGGCGTTGCCGGCTCCGGACACCGCGAGACGGGTCTCGCCGACCGTCGTGCCCTCCACGGCCGGGGGGAAGAAGGTGGAGATCGAGCGGCCCACCATGCGGCGGACGAGCTCGGCGGTGTCGAGCTCGGATGCCGGCCCGCTCGAGACGAGAGCGCCGTCCTTGAGCACCGTGATGGTGTCGCAGAGGTCGAAGACCTCCTTGAGGCGGTGCGAGACGTACAGCACCGCCACCCCGCGGGCGGCGAGCCTGCGGACGATCTGGTAGAGCAGCTCGACCTCGTTGTCGGCGAGCGCGGCGGTCGGCTCGTCCATCGAGATGACCCGAGCGTCGAAGGAGAGCGCCTTGACGACCTCGACGATCTGCTGCTCCGCGACGGTCAGGGTGCCGACCCGTGCGGTCGGGTCGATGAAGTCGATCCCGAGCTCCTCGAGAAGGGCTGCGGTCCTCCTCGCCATCCCCCGGTTGTCGACGAAGCCGGCCTTGCGCGGCTCGCGACCGAGGAACACGTTCTCCGCGACGCTGCGCTCCGGCAGCAGGTTGAACTCCTGGAAGACCGTCGCGACCCCGGCCCGCATGGCCTGGATGGGGTGCGTGTAGTCGACGACCTCGCCGTCGAGGGCGACCTCTCCGGCATCTCGCTGGTAGACACCCGCGATGATCTTCATGAGCGTCGACTTGCCCGCGCCGTTCTCGCCGACGAGACCGTGGATCTCGCCCGGGTAGAGCTCGAGGTCGACGTCGTGCAGCACGGTCACTCCGAAGAAGCTCTTCCCCACGCCGACCGCCCGCAGAATGGGCGTGGCGGGTATCGGGGTGCGCTCCTGGGTCACCGGGCCACCGCCCTCACCGGCCGTGGGGCGAGCTCCACCCAGTCGGCGGACTCGGCCGACCGCAGCACGGCATCCGTCACGACCGCGGCGCGGAGCCCGTCCTCGAAGGTCGGGAGCCCGTGCGGCGCCCCGCCGGCAGCGGCGGCATAGCTGTCGGCGACGAAGGCGTTGAAGGCGTCCTGGTAGCCGAGCGGATGTCCGGCCGGCAGCACGGAGAGGCGCGCGGCATCCTCGCCCAGCTGCGCCGCGTCGCGCGGGAGCAGCTCGGAGCCTGCCCGGCGACCTATCCACAGCTCGTCGGGACGCTCCTGGTCGAACCGGACCGACTCGCTCGTTCCGGAGATCTCGAGGACGAGGTGGTTCTTGCGCCCAGGGGTGACCTGGGAGACGAGCAGGGTCCCGATCGCCCCGGTGGTCGTCTCGACGACGAGGGCGACGGTGTCCTCGGTCGCGATGTCGCGATTGCGGGCGCGCTCGCTGAACACCGTGCGCTTGACCGCGCTCAGGCGAGCGATGCGGTCTCCCGTCACGAACTCGACCAGGTCGACGAGGTGCGAGCCGATGTCGGCAAAGGCCCTGGACGGCCCGCCCAGACGCGCGTCGACCCGCCAGTCGTCGTCCCGCTCGGAGAGCAGCCAGTCCTGGAGGTAGGCGCCGTGGATCGTCAGGAGGGTTCCGAGGTCGCCGCGCGCCACGCGCGCCCTGGCCTCGCGGACCATCGGGTGGTAGCGGTAGACGAAGGGGACGGTCGCCGTGACGCCGGCGCGCTCCGCGTCGCTCACGAGCTGCTCGGCATCCGCGACACTCGTCGCGAGGGGCTTCTCGCAGATGACGTGCTTGCCGGCGGCGATGGCCGCGAAGGCGAGCTCGGCGTGGGTCGTGTTGGGCGTGCAGATGTGGACGACGTCGATCGTGTCGTCGGCGAGGAGCTCCGCGGCCGAGGCGTACCCGCGCTCGACGCCCAGCGCCTCCGCAGCGCGCGCCGCGCTCTCGGGCGAGGATGAGGCGACGCCGGCGATCGCACCGCCCGCAGCCCTGGCCGCCCGACTGTGCACGCTCCCCATGAAGCCGCCACCGACGATGCCGATCCGAGCACCGGGCTTCCATGGCGACGTTGTCATGGAGCGATTGTGACACACAACATGCAGCTTTTGCCAGTCTTCATGCAAAAGTAATCTGCTCGATATCAAATAGCTGCGCCCTGCTCACGCATAATGAGTGTGCTTTACTAATCGTCATGGTCGACATTGCCCGCGGGTCGGCGCTCGGTTCGTCCGGTGCGAGCGAACTGTTCCAGCTGCTCCGCGACGGGCAGCCGCGCACGAGAGCCGAGCTCGCCACCCTCACCGGGCTCGCGCGTTCCACGATCGCCCTCCGGGTCGACGCGCTCATGGGCCTCGGGCTCATCGGGCCCGTCGGCGGGGCGATCTCCACGGGCGGCCGGCCATCCTCGCAGTTCGCCCTCAACCCGGGGGCGCGGCTCGTCCTGGCCGCCGACATCGGGGCATCCCATGCGAGCCTCGCGATCGCCGACCTCTCGGGCACGATCCTCGTCCAGCACGGCGAGGCCCTCCCGGTGAGCGACGGGCCCGAACGCGTGCTGAGCTGGGTCGTCGACTCGGGCCACGAGCTCCTTGCGAAGATCGATCGCGACCCGGCCGACCTCATCAGCATCGGCATCGGCCTCCCCGGCCCCGTCGAGTACAGCACCGGCCGGCCGATCAACCCGCCCATCATGCCCGGCTGGGACCGCTTCGACGTGCCCGGCTGGGTGCAGCAGCACTGGAACGTCCCCGTGCTCGTCGACAACGACGTCAACATCATGGCCCTCGGCGAGCGCGCCGTCGCCTGGCCCGAGACCGAGCACCTCATCTTCATCAAGGTCGCGACCGGCATCGGCGCGGGCGTCATCTCGGGCGGACGTCTGCAGCGCGGCGCCCAGGGCATCGCGGGCGACATCGGCCACGTGCAGATCGCACGCGGAGCGGGTGTGCCCTGTCACTGCGGCAACCGGGGCTGCCTCGAGGCCATGGCGTCGGGGCCGGCGATCGCGCGCGCGCTGCGGGAGACGGGTGTCGAGGTCGAGACCGGCCACGACGTCGTCGAGCTCGTCAAGCACGGCAACATCGACGCCGTCCAGGCCGTGCGTCAGGCTGGACGCGACATCGGCGAGGTGCTCACGGCCTGCGTGAGCCTCATCAATCCCTCGATCATCGCGATCGGCGGCGCGATGTCGCAGGCCGGCGAGCACCTCATCGCGGGCGTGCGCGAGGTCGTCTACACGCGCTCGATGCCCCTCGCGACCGAGCACCTCTCGATCGTGCAGTCCCAGGCGGCGGGCAACTCGGGCGTCATCGGCGCGAGCATGCTCGCCATCCACCACGCCCTCTCGCCGGAGAGCATCGACGCCATGGCCTGATCGGGCCACCTGCGCGGGGCGCGCCTGCCGTGGTGGTGGCAGGGGAGAGAATGTTCGGGTGAGCGTGCAGCCCGCCCTGTGGGGCGACCCCGCCCCGGATCACCGGAGCCGCATCGTCGCGCGCTCGACCGATCGGGTGGAGTGGCTTCGGGCGCGCAGCCGCGGAGTCACCGCGACGGATGTCGCCCGCCTGTCGAGCGAGCGAGCCCTGCGAGCCGTCGCAATGGACAAGCTCCTCGGCAGCTCCTTCACCGGCAACGCCTACACCGACCATGGTCGTGCGCGCGAGCCGGAGATCGCCCGCTGGGTGCGCTCCGTCTACGGGATCGACCCGAGCCTCGACCTCTACCACGCCGAGCACAACACGGCGCACCTCGCGACGCCCGACGGCATCCGGATGCGCGACGCACGGCTAGAGCTCGCCGAGATCAAGACGACCTCGCACGCCTGGCGCAGCATCCCGCGCAGCTACCTGCGGCAGGTGTGGTGGCAGCAGTACGTGCTAGGTGCCGAACGCACGCTCGTCGTCTGGGAGCAGCACCGCGACTTCGTGCCGGTCGACCCCGAGCCGCACGTGCGGTGGGTCGACCGGGACGACAACGAGATCCACCAGCTCGTGGGCCTCGCCGACCGGCTGCTCGAGCTGTTGAAGCGCTGAC
>JBIQHP010000046.1:6554-9443 GCA_044508495.1 Clavibacter sp. | reverse complement strand
CTCCGAGCACCCCGAGCCAGGCGAGCGCGATCGTCGTCGCGACGAGCTCGAGCACGCTCCCGACGTTCGTGCCGAAGCGGGCGAGGGAGAGGATTCCGCCGGTGCCGGCGACGACGGCCACGGCGATCCCCGAGGCGAGCGAGAACCGCCGGAGCGACCGGTGCCCGACCGCGAAGGAGCACTGCAGCATGGCCCAGCAGGCCGCCGCGAAGGCGAGCACGGCGACCGAGGTGTGGATGAGATCCTGCCAGGTGAAGCTCGGACCGTAGGGCAGCGGGCAGCGGGCCGTGCAGGTCACCTGCGAGGCGACGAGGAAGAACGCGCAGCCGACCCACAGCGAGATGGCCGGCGTCCAGGCGCGGAGCAGCGGCGCGACCGTGCGGATGCGGCGGCCGGCCCAGGCGACGAGGCTCCCGCCCGCGACGATGAGCAGGAGCGCCGCCCGGAACCACTCCGCCGTGGGCTCGCCGGTCGCCCCGAGCTCGCTCACGTACATGACGCGCGGGACGGTGAGCCTGGCTCCCCAGATGATGGTCAGCGCCGCGGCCACGAGAACGCAGCCGAGGATGGCGAGCAGGGGATCCGCTCGTCGGCGGCCGGCGGGAGGGAGGTCGTCGGTCACGCCCACCATGCTAAGGCCAGGCGCTAGCGTGGGGGAATGAACGAGATGCATGCGGTCGTCATGGCCGAGGCCGGCGGTCCCGAGGTTCTCGTCCCCGCGACGGCTCCGATGGCGACCCAGGCGATCGGCGAGGCACTCGTGAGGGTGAGCGCCGCCGGGGTGAACCCGATCGATGCGAAGACGCGCGCCGGGCGCGGGGCGGCGGGGCTCATCCGGGACTACCCGGCGATCCTCGGCGTCGACTTCAGCGGGACGATCGAACGGCCGGCCTTCGACGCCCATCCGTTCCAACCAGGCGATGCGGTCTACGGGCTGGTGCCCATGCCGAGGGTCGGCGGCAGCTACGCGGAGTATCTCACGGTGCCGGTCGTCGCGATCGCCCGCGCACCGCGCAGCCTCACTCCCGTGCAGGCCGCGGCCGTCCCGTGCGCGGCGCTCACCGCCTGGGGCTGCATCGTCACGGTCGGGAAGGTCGAGGCGGGCCAGCGCGTGCTCGTCCACGCGGCGGCCGGCGGGGTCGGCCACCTCGCCGTGCAGCTCGCGAAGCGCGCCGGGGCGCACGTCGTCGCCACGGCATCCGAGCGCAACGCGGACTGGCTTCGCTCGCTCGGAGCCGACGAGGTCATCGACTACCGCAGCACGCGCTTCGAGGAGGAGACCGGCGAGATCGATCTCGTCGTCGACCTCATCGGGAACGTGCAGGACGACACCGGCACCCGATCGCTCAGGGCGATGCGGCCGGGAGGCCTGCTCATCAACGTGCCGACCGGCAGCTGGCCGGAGTTCCGGGCGGATGCCGCCGCGGCCGGCATGCGCGCGACCGACATCAAGGCGCTCTCCGATACGGCATCGCTGAGCTCCATCGCGGACCTCATCGACGCCGGCGAGCTCACGGTGCACGTCGACCGCGAGTTCCCGCTCGACGAGGCCGCGGATGCGCACCGGCTGCTCGAGGAGGGCCACACGCGCGGGAAGATCGTGCTGCGGGTCACCGCCTGATCTCGCCCGACCGGACGAAAAAGGCCCCGCCCGTAAGGCGAGGCCCTTCGCGGGTGTCCTGCTAGAGAACCGTGACGTCGAGCGGGATGCCGGGGCCGAACGTCGTCGACACCGTTCCCTTGAGCACGTAGCGGCCCTTCGAGGAGCTCGGCTTCGCGCGCGCGATCTCGTCGAGTGCGGCCTTGGCGTTCTCCGCGAGCTGGTCCTCGGTGAAGGAGGCCTTGCCCACGATGAAGTGCACGTTGGAGTGCTTGTCGACGCGGAACTCGATCTTGCCGCCCTTGATGTCGGAGACGGCCTTGGCCGGATCCGGCGTGACCGTACCGGTCTTCGGGTTCGGCATGAGGCCGCGGGGGCCGAGCACCTTGCCGAGCCGGCCGACCTGGCCCATGAGCTCCGGCGTCGAGACGGCGGCGTCGAAGTTCGTGTAGCCTCCGGCGACCTTCTCGATCAGGTCGGAGCCGCCGACCTCGTCGGCGCCTGCGGCGAGCGCGGCCTCGGCGGCCGGTCCCGTCGCGAAGACGATGACGCGGGCGGTCTTGCCGGTGCCGTGGGGCAGGATGACGGTGCCGCGCACCATCTGGTCCGCCTTGCGCGGGTCGACACCGAGCTTGAGCGCGACCTCGACCGTGGAGTCGAACTTGCTCGAACCGGTCGAGCGCGCGATGCCCACCGCCTCACGCGGTGTGTAGTACTTGCCGGCCTCGATCTTCTCGGCGGCGGCGCGGTATGCCTTGGACTTGGTCGCCATGTCTACGCCTCCACCGTGATCCCCATCGACCGGGCGGTGCCCGCGATGATCTTCTCGGCAGCCTCGACGTCGTTCGCGTTGAGGTCGGTCATCTTGGTCTCGGCGATCTGGCGAAGGGCGTCCTTCGAGAGCTTTCCGACCTTGACGGTGTGCGGCGTGCCGGAGCCCTTCTGCACGCCGGCGGCCTTCTTAATGAGCTCGGCGGCAGGCGGGGTCTTGAGGATGAACGTGAACGAGCGGTCCTCGTACACGGTGATCTCGACCGGGATGACGTTGCCGCGCTGCGATTCGGTCGCCGCGTTGTACGCCTTGCAGAACTCCATGATGTTGACGCCGTGCTGTCCGAGCGCCGGCCCGATGGGCGGTGCGGGGTTGGCGGCGCCGGCCTGGATCTGGAGCTTGATGAGCCCCGTCACCTTCTTCTTGGGTGCCATCGTTCTTCCTTCGTTCGTGCGCCCTGAGGCGCGCTCCCACGAACCGGGCCGATCCCGGCAGTGGTGGATTGGTTCGTGCTCGA
>JBIQHP010000046.1:5357-6454 GCA_044508495.1 Clavibacter sp. | reverse complement strand
GACAGCGACGCATCCTCGTAGCGGCGGAACGCGAACACCGCCTGGTTCATGTGGCCGGCGTTGAACACGCCGAGCGAGACGAGCAGGTCGAAGTCCTCGACGGTGAGACCGGTCACGGCCTTGAAGAGGTCCGGCTCGATCTTGGTGATGACGTCGTAGAGGGTGTTCTCGCGGTAATCGGTGAGGTACATGAACGCCGGGATCCGGGTGGCGAACTTGATGAGCTTCTCCTGGATCTGCTTGCGCTTGGACTTGTACTCCTTCTCCTCCGCGGTGAGCTGCTTCTTCTCGGCGGGGGTGATCGCGTCACCCTTCTCCTTCTTGGTGGCGCTCACCGCCTCCGACCTGTTGACGACCGTCTCGAACACGCTCGCACCGAGCGCACGGAAGCCCTCGATGTTCATGACGGCATCCATCGCCTTCTGCGAACCCATGATCTTCTTGAGGGTCAGGTTGTCGACGTTGACGAGCACCGCCGACTCCCACTTGCGGGCGAGCAGGGTCGCCGAGGTGCCCGACATGGCGATGTCGAGGATGCCGGCGGCGTCGACCTGGGTCATGTGCGATCCGTCGTAGGCGAGCACGGGCAGGAAGCTCACGAGCTCCTCGACGGCTCGCTCGGGGTTGGGGTTCTCGGGCGCGAGCCCGCGCCCGTACTCGCTGATCTGCCGCAGCGCCCGGGTCGGCGCGAAGTCGAAGACGAAGCACACCGGTTTGAGGATCGCCTGCGCGTTCGGGTCGTCGCCGTTCGGATTCCGGATCGCCCACGGCGACTGCACCCGGAACGCCGCCTGGAAGTAGGTCTCGGGCGCCTGCAGGTTGCGCAGCATGAGGATCGCCGACCACTGCGGCACGGTGACCCCGGTCGTGAGCTTGCCGACGGTGAGGGTGATCGTCTTGGTGTCGTGCCCGTTGCCGATCGCCTCCCGCACGGGCGGCAGCGCGTCGAGCCCGACGCCGACGCCGGGCGCCGACACGTTCACGACCGTGTAGTCGTGCCAGAAGGCATTCTGCGGTTCGGCGAGCAGGTTCGCCATGGCGGCGCAGGATGCGGTGCGCGGCAGCATCCACAGCGAGTGCTGCAGGTAGGGCAGCAG
>JBIQHP010000046.1:2523-5257 GCA_044508495.1 Clavibacter sp. | reverse complement strand
TCGCCTCGAAGAACGCGTTGAGGTCGAACTCGTCGAACTCGCCCTGGCTCGCAATCGCGAGCAACTCGTCCGGCATCTGGTAGGTCAGCAGGCGCATCTCGGGGAGCGCCGCGTAGGGGTTGGGCTCATCCGGATGCTGCGCCGAGAACTGCGCCTTCGCGCGCTGCTCGTCGGTGTAGGTCCAGTTGAAGATCTGCTCCTCGATGAAGCGGCCCTCCTTGAGCACCTTGAACGGCGTACCGGAGAGGTAGAGGTAGGCGTTCGCCCGGATGGGCACGAAGGCGTCCTCCTCGCTGCCGCGCTCCTCGAGCTCTTCGGCGAAGGTGCCCTCGGCATCCGTGAACTCGAGCGCCTCCTCCTTCTTGCGCACCGCGTCGTCCTCGCCCTCGAAGAGCTCCTTGGCCGCATCCCGCCACGCTCCGAAGTGGTACTCGTCGAAGACGACGAGGTCCCAGGCGAGCTCATTGAGCCACTGATGGTTCGACTTGAAGTTGCCGGCGGCGTCGCGGCCCATGAGGTCCTGGAAGGAGCCGAAGAAGACGAGCGGATGCCCCGGGTCGACGGATGCCGGGTCGCCCCCGGTCGCGCGCGAGATGTATTGCCAGCCATCGAAGTCGACATGGCCCTTGAGGTCGGTCTCCCAGGCGTCTTCGACGGCCGGCTTGAAGGTGACGACGAGCACGCGCCTGGCCTCGAGACGTTTGGCGAGGTGATAGGTGGCGAAGGTCTTGCCGAAACGCATCTTCGCGTTCCAGAGGAACTCGGGCACGGCATCCGCGTCTTCGGCCCACCGGTCCTGGAAGTAGGCGTAGGTCTTCTCGACGGCACCCTTCTGCTCGTCGCGCATGCCGAAGGTCGCGTGATGCGCGCCGGTGTAGGCCTGGCCGGCGCGCAGTTCGGCGATCGCGGTGAGCACGTCGTCGACAGAGCACCGCATCCACTCGAGCATCGGGTTGGCGAAGCCCTTCTGCATGAGCCGCCCACGCACCTCGAAGTCGCGGAACACCGTACCCTCGGGGCCGTCCGCCGGCTCGTCGACGACGATCTCGTAGTTCTCGATCGCCGCCGTCTTGAGCTGCTGAGCGACGCGGGTCTTCACGTCCTGCGTCGTCTGCCCGACCTTGAGGAGGCCGGCGTGCGCCTCGTCGTCGATCGTGTACGCGTAGATGCGGAGGCGCGCCTCGGGTTTTGGCGGGAGGAGGTCAGCCTCAGACTTCGGCATCGTCAAGCTCCATGGGGCGAACCATGCTCTCGATGAAGGCGATCTCGTCGTCGGTGATGCCGTACTTGGCGTAGAGGTCGCCGTCGGTCCAGGGGCACGAGAAGTCCTGGACGGGGACGAAGGTATATACACGGGGAGTGGCATCTTGCGAGGGCTTATGCAGCAATACGAGCAGTCGGAAGAGTCGTGTGGCGATATAAGACATGACGTTGCTTGCGGACTCAGCCGTCTCGAATGGTCCGATGTACATGTAGGTCCACGACGAGATCGACCCTGGCTCGCCGAGAAAGGGCCGCCCGAGAATCGGGTGTGGAAAGGAGTCACTGCCGCTGCCTGCTCGGGGAATGAAGACTTTCCATAGGTCCACAGCATGCTGTTCACGGGCCAGTTCTTCACGTGGCAAGTAACCAATACCACCGTTGCGATAGACCTTGAGATCTTCGCCGGTTCGCCTTTTGGCACCTTGAAATGTCGAGTCGAGCCCGAATGCTCCAATCGAACTCACAAGCCGTCGAAACTGACGTTCTGGAGGTAGACTCAGCGATTCTCCCCCATCCCCCCTCTCAACCCTCGCGACCTTGCGAAGGATCTCTACGCCCTCGTTGTAGCGAATAAAGACGTCAACTCCGGGCTCTAGCAGAGGGCGCACAGCCGTCGAGACAATAGATCCCTTGTCGTGTGTTGTGACTCGGACATCGCCAGGGGAGTCACGCTCCCACAGCCAGTAGGACACTCCTCCTTTGACCTGCGTTCCTGGAAACACGTCATTCGAGTCTGGAAAGTCCTCAAGAGCCCTGAGTCGTGGATCGGAAAGCATTGATGCGCGGAATGCATCGAGTCCCATACCCCCGGAGAACCACCGCGAAGGGGTGATCATCGCGAGCATTCGAGGTTCGAGCTTCTTGGCCTGCTCCACGAATACGTTATAAAGGGGTCTCGCCTGAACTCCTGCGCCACCCGAGCTACCTGTGCTGAGCTGATAGGGCGGGTTCCCGATGATGACGTCGACCTGCATGTCGGCTCCGAACATCCGCGCGAGGCGGGTCTTGATATCGGTCGTGTGGATGAAGGCGTATGCGTGAGTCTCGAGCTCGTCCTCACGGTCATAACCGGCTTTGCCGGCCCCGCAGTACGCGCACTTCCCGCCCGCCCAGGTGTGCTCGGTGCGCTCGAACCAGATGTTGCCCCAGTCGCGGTCGAAGCTCGAGGCGATCGAATGCTCGCCCGTCGCATCCTTCGAGCAGTAGACGCTGCGGCGCGCGAGCAGCGCGGTGAGCTGCGTGATGCCGATGCCGTAGACCTGCTTCGTGAGGATGTGGTCGACGCGCTCCTCGAGATCCGGGAGTTGCTCGGCTAGACCCTCCGTCAGCCGACGCGTGATCTCACGCAGGAAGACGCCCGACTTGGTGAACGGGTCGAGGAAGGTGACGTCGTGGTCCTCCCAGATGCTCGCGCCGTCGTGCGCCTCGGACCAGGCCTCGGCGACCGTGTCGAGCATCCGGTTCGCGAGCT
>JBIQHP010000046.1:0-2513 GCA_044508495.1 Clavibacter sp. | reverse complement strand
TCCGGCGGAGTGAAGACCTCGTCGTTCGACAGGTTCGCGATGCAGCTGAGTACGTCGGGGTTGTGGCCACGCAGGGCGAAGGATGCTTTGCCTTCGACGACGGATGCTGTCATGCCGCGAGCTCCTGCACCGTCATGGGCGGGTAGCTGCGTACAGGGGTGAAGATCTCGTGCTCCTCGAAGTGGGCGAAGAGGCCCACGGATGCCGACGCACGCTCGGTGAGGTTCGCGTAGCCGAAGTCGCGGCGCTGGTAACGGCCGAGGCCGAGGTAGCCCCACTCGGGGAAGACGATGGGAGCGCCATCCGCAGCCGTCATGTCGAGTGCGTCGCCCTGCACGATGTTCGCCGTCAGCACGTTCGCCGCGGCGCGTGCCCACACATCATCTGAGGATTTCAGAAACCGGGTGAAAGTACCCAAGAGGTTGTCGCGGCACTCGGCCGCATTGTCGGCGAGCAGTTCGATCCCGTAGACGCACATGAGTGCGAAGAGTGCATAGTGCCGTCGTTCGAATTCGCTGCGCCCGTAGCGGGCCTCCACCGCGGCGAGCTTGCGCTCGAGGATCGGCACGAGGAAGTTGCCCGACCCGCAGGCCGGCTCGAGAAACCGGGAGTCGATGCGCTCAGTCTCGGCACCGACGAGGTCGAGCATGTCCTCGACGAGCCAGCGCGGTGTGAACACCTCGCCGTGGTCGGCGACACGCTGCCGCGACCTGACCAGCCGCTCCGCGCTCCCAAGCTCGCTCTGCACATTCCGACTGTACTAGTACCCGGTGACTTCAACTCTGGCACCGTGCACCGGGCACGTCCAAGCTGTACGGGTGCCCCGAGTCCCCTCCGACGCCGCAGCCCACATCGGCCGCCGCGTCTCCGCCTATCGCATGCAGGCCGGACTCACCCAAGACCAGCTCGCGGCGAACACCGGCATCGACTCCTCGAACATCCGCGCCTACGAGAGCGGGCGTGCGATGCCGAGCATCCACTCCCTCGTGCGTATCGCGGATGGCCTCGGCATCCCGCCGGGCGACCTGCTCGACGGGCTCACCCTCGAGCTCTTCGGGGCGCCTGGCCCCGACCGCCGACGTCGCGCCGGCTGAGTCGGCGGCGGGGCCGCGGAGCTGTGTATAACTCCGGGCGAGGTTCCTTGCGACCGGATAGCTTGATCTCCGATAGGAGGCCGGGCTGTGTCGATGTCGATGTTCATCGACGAGAGCAAGGCGAAGGGGTATCGACTCGCTGTCACGCTGATCGCCGACACTCAGTCAGCAGTCACGCGAGCAGTCCTTGTCGATCAGGTCCTACCCGGTCAGCGACGCATCCATTTTGCGAAGGAAAGTGATCGGCGACGCAAGCTCCTCCTCTCGAAGCTCGCCGGGTTGGGCACCACGACCCATATCTACCGGGTCGACGGCCTGCCTGAGCTGGACGCACGCCGAATCTGTCTCGCAGCAGCTCTCGAGGCTCCTCGTGCGCTCAATGTGGTGCGCGTTGTCCTCGAAATCGATCCGTCGATCGTCGCCCAAGATCGCCGTGCAATCGCGGATGTGCTCAGACGGCAGCGGCGCTCCGAGGACGTTTCCTTCAGCCATTCTCGCCCGGAGTCGGAGCCACTCCTATGGATACCGGATGCCGTCGCATGGTCCCACGCCCGAGGCGCAGAGTGGCTACGGCGACTCGACCCACTAGTCGACGGTGTGACCGTCATCCGCCCCTGAACGCGCAAAACCCGGCACGTCCACCGTCCGGAGGACTTGCCGGGTTCACTTCGCGCCGCTACTGCAACGCGCAGAGCAATTGTACGCCCGAATCTGCAGCGACGCCACGGAGAGACGCGGCAGTGGAAGGATCGCCGAATCGAGCTATTCGCGACGCGTGGTTTCGATACGCCCGCTGCGCGGGCTACTCAACCAACGGCAGAGCGAACGGAACTAGAGCTTGGTGACCTGGTCGAACGACAGCTCGACCGGGGTCTCGCGCTCGAAGAGCGAGACGAGCACGGTGAGCTTGCCGCTCTCGGGCTTGATCTCGCTGATCGAGCCCGGAAGACCCGCGAACGAGCCCTCCTTGATCGTGATGGTCTCGCCGACCTCGAAGTCGACTTCCTGCGGGATCGCGCGCGCGGCCGTCTTGCCGCCCTTCGCACTGCCGCCCTTGCTGGGCGCCTCGACGATCTGCACGAGGCTCTGCAGCATCGAGAAGGCCTCCTCGAAGCGCAGCGGCGTCGGGTTGTGCGAGTTGCCGACGAAGCCCGTGACGCCAGGGGTGTGCCGCACGACCGACCAGCTGTCCTCGTTGAGGTCCATGCGCACGAGCACGTAGCCCGGGATGCGCACCCGGTTCACGAGCTTGCGCTGGCCGTTCTTGATCTCGACGACGTCCTCCATGGGAACCTGCACCTCGAAGACGTAGTCCTCCATGGCCATGCTCACGCGGCGGTTCTCGATGTTCGACTTCACGCGCTTCTCGAACCCGGCGTAGGAGTGGATGACGTACCACTTGCCCGGCTTCGCCTTGAG
>JBIQHP010000168.1:0-2239 GCA_044508495.1 Clavibacter sp. | reverse complement strand
GGCGAGATGCCGATGGCCGCGCGGATCATCATGGCGATCGCGATCCCGTAGAGGAAGAGGCCGAGCAACAACTGCGCCCAGCGCCGGGTCATCACGAGCGATCGCATCATGAAAGTATCCAATATCTAAAGTGGCCTTCTTACAAGAGGCCAATCTGCCTATAGTGGCCTCATGGCCAGGGTTTCCCCGCGCGCGCTCGCAGCGCTCCTCGGAGGGTGGCGAGCGGCATCCGCCGGCCCAGCCTATTCCGTGCTCGCCGACCGCATCCGGCTGCTCCTCCTCGACGGCCGCATCGCCTATGGCACGCGGATGCCCGCGGAGCGCGAGCTCGCCGCCCAGTTGGGCGTGAGCCGCACGACGATCACCGCGGCCTACGCCGAGCTGAGGGACGGCGGCTATCTCGACAGCCAGCGCGGTTCGGGAAGCTCGGCGAGGATCCCGCTGAGCGGCACGCCCCCGGCGGAGACCGCCATCGCCGGTTACCTCGACTTCAGCAAGGCCACCTCGCCCGCGAGCACGACTCTCGCCGCGGCCGCGCGGCTCGCCGCCGCCGACTTCCCCGCCTACCTCGGCGGGAGCGGGTTCGACCTGCTCGGCCTGCCCGTGCTCCGCGCCGCGATCGCCGAGCGGTTCACGGCGCGCGGTCTGCCGACCGACCCGGAGCAGCTCATGGTCACGGTCGGCGCGCAGCACGCGATCGCGCTCCTGGCCCGGACCTTCCTCGCCCGGGGCAGCGCGGCGATCGTGGAGTCGCCGAGCTACCCCCATGCCTTCGAGGCGCTCCGTCTCACCGGCGCCCGGCTCGCGACCGTCAACGTCACGACCGACGACGGATGGGACACCGCGGCGCTCGAGGACGCCTTCGCCCGATCGGGCCCAGCCCTCGCCTACCTCATGCCCGACTTCCACAACCCGACCGGACGCACCATGGATGCCGGCCTGCGCCGGCGAGTCCTCACCCTGGCCGAGGCGGCCGGCTGCGTCGTGGTCGCCGACGAGACCACGGCGGAGCTCGCGCTCGATGGCGGGGAGCCCCTTCCGCCGCTCGCCGCCTCCGGTCCGGCGATCACGGTCGGCTCGCTCGCGAAGACCGTGTGGGGCGGTCTGCGCATCGGCTGGATCCGCGCCGAGCGCGACACGATCCAGCGGCTCGCGCGCTCGCGACCGGCGGGGGATCTCGGCACGCCCATTCTCGAGCAGCTCGTCGCCGCGCACGTACTCGCCGACTTCGACACCGTGCTCGCCCAGCGCCGCGAGCAGCTGCGGGCCGGACGGGACCGGCTCGTATCGATGCTGCGGGAGAGGTTCCCCGAGTGGCAGATCCCGGATGTCGCGGGCGGCCTGACCGTGTGGGTCAACCTCGGCGCGCCCGTGAGCTCACGGCTCACCCTCGCAGCCCGAGCGAACGGCCTGCTGATCGCCGCAGGCCCGCGCTTCGGTGTGGACGGGGCCTTCGAGCGGTTCCTGCGCATCCCGTTCAGCTATTCGGCCGACGAGACCGAGCGCGCGGTCGAGGCGCTCGCGGCGGCGTGGGCCTCGCTCTCCCCCGGAGTCTCGCTCGAGTCGACCTATCTCGCCGAGGTCGTGTAGCAGTAACTACCCTGCGGCCGCTGCTTGTTCCGGGTGCTCGATGAAGGGCTTGAGTCCGATCGCGAGCGCGTAGACGCGATCATCGAGCCGCGTGATGTCGCCCCTGAGTTCGGTGCGGAGGTCGGCGATGTCGCTCTTGAACTCAGCACGGAACTCGGCGATGTCGTTCTTGAACTCGGCGCGCAGGGCGTTGATGTCGTCCTTGAGCTCGGTGCGCAAGCCATTGATCTCGCTCTTGAACTCGGTGCGCAAGCCATTCATCTCGCCCTTGAACTCGGTGCGCAGTGCCCTGGCGTCGCTCCTGGCCCCTCGGCGGATGAGTCCGTACATCGTGATGAGGGCGGCCGCGAGCGCAGCCAGGGATACCCAGGTATCGAGACTCAATTCGATCACCACCTCTCCAGTGTGCCGTGTGGGGCGCACGGATGCCAGAAACGGTACCGCGCGCGAAACTCGATCCACCCTGAAAGCGGGGCGAACTGTGGAAGGGTCCGGTCGGTGCGGCTTGTGGTGGAGGCATGCCGATTACTCCTCTCGGAGTACGCGCCCCCACGGCTCGGAATGGAATACTTTTCAGTGAGGCACGAGGTCGTGCGCCGTTTTCGTGCGCCGCCACCGGCGGTTCAATCACCAGGAGATACTTCGTGCA
>JBIQHP010000045.1:8778-17221 GCA_044508495.1 Clavibacter sp. | reverse complement strand
GCGGGGTCCTCGCCTCGTCGATGAGGATCGAGTCGACCTCGTCGACGATCGCGTAATGGTGGCCGCGCTGCACCATGTCCGCCGCCGTCCAGGCCATGTTGTCGCGCAGGTAGTCGAAGCCGAACTCGTTGTTCGTGCCGTAGGTGATGTCGGCGGCGTACTGCTCGCGGCGCTCGGTGGGAGTCTGGCCGGAGATGATGCATCCGGTCGTCATTCCGAGCGCGCGGAAGACGCGGCCCATGAGCTCCGACTGGTAGCTCGCGAGGTAGTCGTTGACCGTCACGACGTGCACGCCGCGCGAGGCGATCGCGTTGAGGTAGGCGGGGAGGGTCGCGACGAGCGTCTTGCCCTCGCCGGTCTTCATCTCGGCGATGTTGCCGAGGTGGAGCGCGGCGCCGCCCATGAGCTGCACGTCGAAGGGCCGCATTCCGAGCGTGCGGACGGCGGCCTCGCGCACCGCGGCGAAGGCCTCCGGGAGCAGGTCGTCGAGCGTCTCGCCGTTGGAGTAGCGCTCCCGCAGCTCCTGGGTCTCGTTGCGCAGCTCCTCGTCGGAGAGCTCGGTGAAGTCGTCCTCGAGCTGGTTGATCGCGTGGGCGTAGCGTTCGAGCCGGCGCAGGAGGCGCCCCTCTCCGACACGGAGCACTCGTTCAAGGACATTGGCCACGGATAACTCTCCTCGGGGTCTTCTGGGCTCTCCACGCCACGCTCGCGCGCACCGGTTCGGCCGACATCAAAGC
The DNA here is from genome assembly GCA_044508495.1 of Clavibacter sp. GTDB lineage: Bacteria > Actinomycetota > Actinomycetes > Actinomycetales > Microbacteriaceae > Terrimesophilobacter. The sequence goes on along the minus strand of JBIQHP010000045.1, from coordinate 16,484 downwards.
TTAACCCGCACCCGGCCGGCCGTGCTCACCGGTCAGCGCCGCTGTCGGCGCTTTCCCTGCTCCTCCTGCTGCTCGAGGTCGAGCCCGATGACCCCGTAGTCCCAGCCCTTCCGGCGGTAGACGACGCTCGGGCGGTCCGTCTCCGCGTCGATGAAGAGGTAGAAGTCGTGACCGACGAGCTCCATCCGATAGAGGGCGTCGTCGACCGTCATGGGGGTCGCCGCGAAGACCTTCTTGCGGATGACGACGGGACTCCAGTCCTCCTCGGCCTCCGCGCCGGCTTCGGCGATGACCGGGATGGATCCGGTCGCCACCCGCTCCATGAGGTCGGGATCGACCGGCGTGATGTCGACGACCTTGAACCCGTCGGAGGATGCCTCGCGCAGCGAGACCGGACGGCGCTTGCCGCTCTTGTGCAGCTTGCCGCGGTCCTTCGCACGGCGGATGCGCTCCATGAGCTTGTCGAGGGCGAGGTCGAAGGCGACGTACTTGTCCGTTCCGACGGCCTCCGACCGCACGAGCGGACCGGGGCCGATGAGGGTCAGTTCGACGCGGTCGTCGCCGCTCGTGCCGTTCTTCTCGTTGTGCCGGGAGACCTTGACCTCGAAGGCGAGGGCCTTGTCGGCGAGATGGGCGACCTTCTCCGATTTCTCGATCGCGTAATCGCGGAAGCGATCGGTGATCCCCAGTCCGAGCCCGTTGATGGAAACGTCCATGTCGTCCTCCAGTCTTCGCGCCGCCCGGCGGAACCAGGCGGACTCTCTCGCCTCTTTCACACACCGTAGCCGTCGATCCTGTGGAAGTCACGTGCCGATTCCGGGAGGTGCCCGGAGGCCGCGAAGAGCAGCGGAGTGAAGGCGAGGGTCGCGCAGCCCACGACCTCCCCTCCCGCCTCGCGGACCGCCCTGACGGCCTCCGCGAGCGTCGCCCCGGTCGTCACGACGTCGTCGACGACGACGAACCGCCGAGCCCCGAGCGGATGCCGCGCCACCATGGACTCCCGCAGGTTCGCCCCACGCTCCTCCCGGCCGAGCGTCTTCTGCCGTGCCGTCGCCGTCGCGACGCGGAGCACGCCTTCGGTGCGGAACCCGGCCGCGCGCACGAGGAGGTCGACCGGATGATACCCTCGCCTCCTCACGCCGGCGGCCGTGGCCGGAACGGCGCACAACCCTGCGACCGGACCGCCTTCCCGCGCGGCGACCGTCTCGATCGCCGCGGCGAGGGCGCGGCCGAGTGGTCGCGCGGCATCCGTCCGTCCCCGCTCCTTGAAGGCGAGGATCGCGGCCCGCACGACGCCTTCGTAGCGCAGCGCGCTCACGACGGGAGTCCCCTCTCCCAGCGACGAGACGACGAGCGCCGGAGCGCACGCCACGCGGCAGTCCCGGCACAGGGCGCGATCCGCTCGCCCGCAGCCGGCGCACTCCACCGGCAGGAGCACCGCGAGGGCGTCGAGGACGGCCTCGCGCAGGAGTTCGCGCATCCGACGAGCATGCCGGTCGCGGGCATCCGACCGGTCGCGGGCGCGGCCGGTCCGGGGAGGAGCCCCTCGTCCGCATCCTGGGGAGGAGGCTCAGCGCTGCGTCGCGATGAGGTCGACCCTCGTCGTCCCCGACTGCCAGCTGCTCCCGCGGGGAGTCTGCAGGAGATTGTCCGTCGTGAGCACGCGCAGCCCGCTGCGGGTGTTGCCGCCCACGATCGCGACGGAGGCGGCGGGACGGCCGAGCGAGACCTCGAGACCGCCGATCTCGTAGGAGGCGACGATGGCGTCGCCGTCGGTCGCGGTGAGGGTCGCGACGGAGAACCGGTCGACCCAGGTCGCGTCGATCGCGGTGTCCGAGCCGATCAGGGCGTCGATCACCGGGGTCCCGATGCTCGTCGGGATGTAGCCCTGGCCGGGATCCCGGACGATCGCCGCCACGAGAAGCCTCGGGCCGGCGGCGGACTGCAGGAGGATGGCGACGCGCGAGTTGTCGAGCGCGACGTCGAGCGAGACGATCGTCGCGCCGGAGGGGAGGCTCGCGGCGACCGGATGCGGGTTGCCGTCGAAGTCGAAGGCGATGATGGCGGCAGGGCTCTGGGCGGGCACCGACCAGATGTAGCCGAAGTCGTCGAAGGACGGCGCGATGAGACCGGGCCGGTCGTCGAGCCTGAGCACCGGGATCTGGCCGGCACGAGCCACGTACACGCCGTCTGACGCGAGCACGGCGGCGGCCGTCCCGTGCGAGCCGACCGTGGCCGCGAGCGGCGCGAGCGCCTCGACCTTCGAGCTCAGCTGCTCGACGGGGGTGATCTCGCCCCCCGAGAGGTAGCCGAAGTCGCCGTCGGCGAAGACGAGGGGACGGGAGTCGACCGTGCGCTGGGCCATCGGCAGATCCGATGCGCCGGAGTCGATCGAGAGCAGGGAGCCGGCGACCGAGACCTCGACGCTCGCGATGCCGGAGACCGTGCTGAGGCTCTCGGCGAGCTGCAATTGCATGAGCCGGCGCTGGCGCTCGTCCGCCCCCGCGGCCTCCGTCGTGAGGTCGATCTGCGCGACCGTCGAGTCGATCGTCACGGTCGTCCCCGGAGAGAGTCGCGTGCCGTCCGGGAACTGGGAGATGACCGCCCCCTTGAGCCACTCCGGGGGGCCGGCGAGCAGGGCCGACACGATCCTCGTCGCCGTCGTCCCGCCGGGGAACCACCGCTCGTCCGGCACGAGGTATTGCAGGCTCAGGTCGTAGAAGTAGAGCGCGTGCTTGCTGAAGATCGTGAGGAAGGTGCTCTCCGCGAGCACGATCCCCGGGGGGGCCTGGCTGATGCGCCACTGGCCGTCCTCCTTCACGAAGTGGAACTGGAGCGTCTGGGTCGCCTGAGCTCCCGCCGTATACGCGCCGAACTCGTCGAGCTGGGCCGAGGTCGCGAAGGAGTACTCCACCGTCGTCTCGTCGATCGTGCGGAAGGCGGGAACGCCCGAGCGGATGAGGACGCTCTGCCGCGGATCCCACTCTGTCCTGAACTCCTTGCTGAGGAACAGCCGCGCGGTCGCGTAGTCGCTCTGCGGGCCGGTGAAGGCCGCGATGAAGCCGGCGAGGATGCCCTGCTGGTCGGCATCCGTCGTCGGGCCGACCGGGATGAAGACGAAGTCGCCCGCGGGCTCCTCGGTGAAGGGATCGCCCGCCTGGACGCTGCCCGAGGTCGGGATGCCCCCGCACGCCGCGAGCACGCCGAGGAGGACGGCGGCGAGGGCGACGGCGCCGGCGCGACGCACGAGATCAGTCATCCTGACCTCCCGTTCCCCCGTCGACGAGGGCGGTGAGCTCGGCGACGTCGAGCTCCTCGAGGGCCTCCGAGGGCGGAAGCTCGAGCGGGGAGACCCTGATCGAGCTGTTCCGATCGCGGGGAAGCGTGAGCCGGAAGCAGGTCCCGCTCCCCGGCTCCGACCAGACGTCGAGGTAGCCCTTGTGCAGGGAGGCGTCCTCGAGCGAGATCGCGAGACCCAGGCCCGTGCCGCCGATCGTCCGCTGCCGGGAGGGGTCGGCGCGCCAGAAGCGGTCGAAGACGCGGGTGAGGTCGTCGGTCGCGATCCCGACCCCGTGGTCGCGCACGGCGAGCGCCACGGCATCCTCGTTGCTGTCGACCGTGACGACGATGGGCTTCCCCTCGCCGTGCTCGATCGCGTTCCCGAGGAGGTTGCGCAGGATGCGGCGGATGCGGCGGGCGTCGAGCTCCGCGTCGAAATATCCCCCCGCGGCGACGACGCGGAGGTCCGAGCCGCGCTCGCGGGCGACGAGGCGCATCGAGTCCACGGCATCCTCGACGAGGCGCACGAGGTTCGTCGGCTCGACCTCGAGCTCGACGGCACCGGCGTCGTAGCGGCTCACCTCGAGCAGGTCGGCGAGCAGGACCTCGAAGCGCTGCACCTGGGTGTGCAGGAGCTCGGCGGTGCGCGCCGTCGCCGGCGGGAAGCTGTCGCGCTGGTCGTAGAGCACGTCTCCGGCGAGGCGGATCGTCGTGAGCGGCGTGCGCAGCTCGTGGGAGACATCCGCGACGAAGCGCTGCTGCAGCCGTGAGAGCTCCCCGAGCTTCGTGATCTGCTCCTGCAGGCTGTCCGCCATGCCGTTGAAGGATCGGGCGAGGGTCGCGATGACGTCCTCCCCCCTCTCCGGGATGCGCTGCTCGAGCTGGCCAGCGGCGAGCCTCTCGCTCACCTCGGCGGCGACCCGCACCGGCCCGACGACGAGCCGGACCACGATGTAGGTGACCGCCCCGATGAGCAGGATGAGCGCGAGACTGCCCAGGACGAGAGTCTGCTGCACGAAGGAGAGCGCTTCCTGGGCGTCGCCGAGGTCGTAGACGAGGTAGAGCTCGTAGAACCCCGCGTTGGGGACGCTGAGAAGGGACCCGACGGCGAGCGCCGGGCCGCCGTCGGCGAGCGCGACCGACTGCCACCACACCCGGTCGGCGCCGCGGTCGCCCTCGACGGCGTCCTGGAGCTCGCGGGAGATGACCTCGTCGGGGAAGCCCCTGCTCTGCGAGGAGGTCATCGTCACCGCGGTCTGCTGGCCGGGCGAGCGGTAGATCGCGACGCCGAGGCCGCCCGGGCTCGTCGTCGTGGCGCGGATGTTGCTCTGCACGGTCTGGCTCAGGCTCTCGAGGTCGGTGCGCGAGGTGTCGGTCGTCGCAAGGTCGCTGTCGAAGACGTCCTGGGCGAGGCTCGTGGCCCGGCCCGACTCCGCGAGCACCTGGTTCAGCCGGGACTCGAAGAGGTAGCCGCCGATGCTCATCGACATGTAGGTGCCGAGCAGGGCGACCGCGAGGCCGGAGAGCACGACCGTGATCGCGACCGTGCGGAACTGCAGGCTCGCCCGCCAGAAGTGCAGGAGCCGCGAGGGGTAGGAGCGCCAGTCGCGCAGGAGGCCGGCCACGGCCGGACGAGCCGGCGATCGGGTTGCCTGCGGCGGGGCGGGCGGCATCCGGGTCACCTCCCGGGGGCTACCCGGTGGCGCCGGCACGATAGCCGACGCCGCGTACGGTCATGACGATCCTCGGGTTGTCCGGATCGTCCTCGATCTTCGCGCGGAGCCGCTGGACGTGCACGTTCACGAGCCTCGTGTCCGCCTTGTAGTGGTACCCCCAGACCTGTTCGAGGAGCATCTCGCGCGTGAAGACCTGCTGGGGCTTGGAGGCGAGGGCGAGCAGGAGCTCGAACTCGAGCGGGGTGAGGTTGATGCGCTTCTCGCCCCGGCGCACCTCGTGGCCTGCGACGTCGAGCACGAGGTCGCCGATGTGCAGGGTGTCGGCCGTGCCGACCGGCGTCGGCCGCAGGCGGGCCCGGATGCGCGCGACGAGCTCCTTGGGGTTGAACGGTTTCACGACGTAGTCGTCGGCGCCGCTCTCGAGCCCCCGGACGACATCCGTCGTGTCGGACTTGGCCGTGAGCATGATGATGGGCACGCCGGACTCGGTACGGATCTCCGCGCACACCTCGATGCCGTTCTTGCCGGGGAGCATGAGATCGAGGAGCACGAGGTCTGGACGCGAGGCCTGGAACACCGAGAGGGCCTCGGCGCCGTCGGCGCAGAAGACCGGATCGAGCCCCTCGGTGCGCAGGACGATTCCGATCATCTCCGCGAGCGCGGTGTCGTCGTCGACGACGAGGATACGTGCGGTCATCTTCCCTGCTCTGCATTCTGCCGGGGCGGGCGCTCAGGCACTGCCATGCTCTCGCACAAGAGTAGTCGAGTGTGAAACGATAATGCGGTGGGGCGACTTCGCGCGCGATCGGCGGCGAAGACTATTGCGAGCGGAGCCGGACAGCCAATGAGCGCATCATGACCGACGACCGGGCCTGGCAGGCACCGGGCGGCACGCCGCCCGCACCCCCTCCGCCCTCCTTCGCGAGCCCCGGCCCGGTCTATGGGCCGCCTCAAGACGGGCCGCCTCAGTACGGGCCCCTCCCCCCCGGACAGGCTCCGGGCGCCGCCCCCGGCTGGACGCCGCCCCCCAAGCCCGGGCTCATCCCGCTCCGCCCGCTCGACCTCGGCACCCTCCTCGGCGCCTCGTTCCGCACGCTGCGGCGCAACCCCCGCCCGACCTTCGGGATGGCCCTCCTCGTGCAGGGCATCGTCTCGGTCGTCACGCTCCTCGCGGTGGGGCTCCCGGTGCTCGCCTCGATCCTCCGGCTCGACAGCGCTGCCCCCGGGGACGAATCGGCGATCCTCGCCGGCACCTTCGGCACCGCCGCGATCTCCACCCTGCTCGCCGTGTGCCTCGGCATCGTCGCGAACGCCTGGCTCCAGGGGATCATCGTGCTCGAGGTCGCCCGTGCGACCCTCGGCGAGAAGCTCACGCTCCGCGGGCTGTGGGGGCACGCGAAGGGGCGGATGGGCGCGCTCATCGGCTGGTCGGCCATCCTCGCGGCCGTGCTCGTCGTCGTGCTCGCCGTCTTCATCGGGATCATCTGGGTCATGGTCGCGACGCTCGGCGCCCTCGGGATCGGGCTCGGAGTGCTCGTCGGGATCCTCGGCGGGCTCGCCCTCCTCGTGCTCGGGATCTGGATCGGGACGAAGCTCTCGCTCGTGCCGAGCGTGCTCATGCTCGAGCGCCTGTCGATCCGGGAGAGCGTCCGGCGGTCGTGGGAGCTCACCGGGGGCTACTTCTGGAAGGTCTTCGGCATCCAGCTGCTCGTGTCGGTCATCCTGAGCGTCGCGAGCAACATCGTCACGGCGCCGTTCTCGATCGTCGCGCCGATCCTCGTCTACTTCGTCGACCCGAACGGGACCGGCTCGTCCTGGGCGATCGGCATGGCCCTCGTCGTCTACGTCGTGCAGCTCATCGTCACCCTCGTCGTGGCGGCGATCGTCGCCGTCATCCAGACGGCGGCGAACGCGCTCATCTACCTCGATCTGCGGATGCGCAAGGAGGGCCTCGATCTCGCCCTCGCGAAGTTCGTCGAGGCGCGGCAGGCCGGGGCGACCGCCCTCGCCGACCCCTACCTTCGCCCGGCGGACCAGCCGGCAGCATGACACTCTTCCTCCCTGGACTCCTCGCCGGGCTCCTCGGCGACGTCCCCGTCGACCCGGACGGCGAGGAGGCGCAGCGGTGGATCATCGAGGAGCTCGCGAAACCCGCCTACCAGGCCGCGAAGCCGACCTGGTGGGACCTCCTCTCGCAGGCCTTCTGGGACTGGCTGAGCTCCCTCGACCTGAGCGGCGCGGGGCTCCTCCAGGGCCCGCTCCTCGCCGTCGTCGTCCTCGTGGTCCTCGCAGCCGTCGTCGTCGCCTTCCTCATTTTCGGCGCCCCGAGGCTGAACCGCCGCAGCGTCGTCACGGGAGCTCTCTTCGGCGAGGACGAGGACCGCACCTCCGACCAGCTCCGGGATGCCGCGAGCGCCGCCGCGGCCGCGGGCGACTGGTCGCTCGCGATCGAGGAGCTCTTCCGCTGCCTCGCGCGCGCCCTGACCGAGCGCGTGATCGTCTCGACCCACCCCGGCACGACCGCGACCGGATTCGCGGCGAGGGCCGGGGTCGCCTTCCCGGATGCGGCCGGCCGGCTCGCCGCGAACGCCGCGGTCTTCGACCGGGTGCGCTACCTCGGCGGGCAGGGGGCCGAGCCGGAGTACCGCGAGCTCGCCGAGCTCGAGCGCGAGCTGAGCACCGCCCGGCCCTCGGCCGGGGCCGGGGCGGCATCCGAGGTCCTGGAACCGGTGCGATGACGACGACGCTCCC
>JBIQHP010000045.1:4813-8678 GCA_044508495.1 Clavibacter sp. | reverse complement strand
AGAAGCAGGTGGTCGTCGTCGGCCTGCGGGCCGCCTTCTCCAACGACCGCGTCGCCGAGGGCGGGAACGCCGCTCTCGCCCTGGGTCTCCTCGGCGAGAAGCCCAACCTCGTCTGGCTGCTCCCCTCGATCGCCGAGGCGGATGCCGCCCCCGGGATCGCCGAGCTCACCCCCGAGTGGATCGGGCCCGTTATGCTGCTCGCGATCCTCACGACGATCGCCGCCGCCTTCTGGCGCGGCCGCCGGCTCGGCCCGCTCGTCGTCGAGAACCTGCCCGTCGTCGTGCGGGCGAGCGAGACCATGGAAGGCAGGGCAAGGCTCTACGAGACCTCCTCGGCCCGTCTCCGCGCCCTCGACGCGCTGCGGATCGGCACGATCGACCGCCTCGGCGCCCTGTGCGGGCTGCCGCGCTCCGCCACGGCCGACGACGTCATCCGGGCGGTCTCCGCAGCGACCCGCCGGGGCCTCGCCGAGGTCGCCGCCCTCCTGCGCGAGGCCGAGCCCTCGAACGACGCCGAGCTCGTGCGGCTCTCCGACGAGCTCCTCTCGCTCGAGCGGAGCGCGGCATCCGCACTCCGCCCGGGTGGATCAGACCCCGCGGCGGCCGCCCGCGCCACCGGACGACAGGACGAACGACCCGGGGAAGCACCCGGAGAACGTGGAGAATGGCAGTCATGACCGAAGAACTCCGAGCACAGTTCGCGCGCGTGCGCACCGAGGTCGGCAAGGCCGTCGTCGGCCAGGACGGCGCCGTCACCGGGCTCATGATCGCCCTCCTCGCCGGAGGGCACGTCGTGCTCGAGGGCGTGCCGGGGGTCGCCAAGACCCTCCTCGTGCGCACCCTCAGCATGGCGCTGCAGCTCGACACCAAGCGGATCCAGTTCACCCCCGACCTCATGCCGGGCGACGTCACGGGCTCGCTCGTCTACGACGCGAAGGCCGGGGAGTTCGAGTTCCGGGCCGGGCCGGTGTTCACGAACATCCTGCTCGCCGACGAGATCAACCGCACGCCGCCCAAGACCCAGTCGGCGCTCCTCGAGGCGATGGAGGAGCGGCAGGTCTCCGTCGACGGCGAGACGCGGCCGCTGCCCGATCCGTTCATCGTCGCCGCGACCATGAACCCCATCGAGTACGAGGGCACCTACACGCTGCCCGAGGCCCAGCTCGACCGCTTCCTGCTCAAGCTCGTGCTCGACCTTCCGGAGCGCGAGAACGAGCTGCAGATCCTCGAACGGAGCGCCGCCGGATTCAACCCGCGCGACCTCAGGGCCGCCGGGGTGACCCCCGTGCTCGACGCCGCCCAGCTCACCGCCGCTCGCGCCGAGGTCGCGACCGTCACGGTGAGCGCCGACGTCATCGGCTACATCGTCGACCTCGCCAGGGGGACGCGGCAGAGTCCCTCCGTCAAGCTCGGGGTGAGCCCGCGTGGCGCGAACGCCCTGCTCGCCGCAGCTCGCGCCTGGGCCTGGCTGGGCGGGTCGAGCGGGGTGACCCCCGATCACGTGCAGGCGATGGCGCTCCCGACCTGGCGTCACCGCATCCAGCTCCGGCCCGAGGCCGAGCTCGAGGGGGTCTCGGCGGACACCATCCTGAGGTCGCTCCTGCAGCAGGTCCAGGTCCCCATCTGACATGCCTGCACGCGATGTGACGGAGCGGCACTGATGGCCATCAGCGGGTGGTTCGTCGCGCTCGTCGCGGCCGGCGTCGTGCCGCTCCTGCTGACCGGCGAGCCCGGATGGCTGGGGCCCTGGCTCCTGCTCCTCGTCGTGCTCGCGGCGGCGGATGCCGTGCTCGCGGCCTCCCCGCGGCGGGTGCGCCTCGCGAGAACCGTGCCGCCGCGCGTGCGCCTGGGCGAGACGACGGTGGCGACCCTCCTCGTCGAGAACACCGGGCGGCGCACCCTGCGGGGGATCGTGCGGGACGCCTGGCAGCCTTCGGCGGGCGCGAACCCCACCCGTACGCGCGTCGCCATCCGGGGTGGGGAACGCCGGGAGCTGCGCACGACGCTCACCCCGGTGCGGCGCGGGGAGCGGCGAGCGGCGCAGGTCACCATCCGCTCCTGGGGTCCGCTGCGGCTCGCGGCGCGGCAGGCGACCATCGCGGTTCCGGGCGCCATCCGGGTGCTGCCGCCGTTCAACTCGCGCAAGCACCTTCCGTCGCGTCTCGCGAGGCTGCGCGAGCTCGACGGCCGGACGAGCGTCATGATCCGCGGACAGGGCACCGAGTTCGACAGCCTGCGCGAGTACGTGCGCGGCGACGACGTGCGCTCGCTCGACTGGCGGGCGACCGCGCGCCGCAACGACCCGCAGGGCGGGCACAAGCTCATGGTGCGCACCTGGCGGCCGGAGCGCGACCGGCGCGTCGTCATCGTCGTCGACAGCGGCCGCACCTCCGCGGCGCGCATCGCCGGGGAGCCGCGCATCGACACGGCCTTCGAGTCGGCGCTCCTGCTCGCCGCGCTCGCGACGAGAGCGGGCGACCGGGTCGACCTCGTGATCTTCGACCGGCGGATCCGCGGCCGGGTGCAGGGCGCGAGCGGGTCCGAGCTGCTCTCCCGCATGGTCGACACGATGGCGCCCGTCGACCCCGAGCTCATCGAGCCGGACTGGGCGGCCGTGCCGGGGCTCGTGCGCTCGGTCACGAGCCACCACGCGCTCGTCGTCCTCGCGACCTCGATCGACGCGCCGGGAGCCTCGCACGGGCTGCTCTCCGCGCTCGGACAGCTCGCGCGGCGGCACACCGTCGTCGTGTCCTCGGTGACCGATCCGGACCTGCTCGCAGCGACAGCGGAGCGCGCCGGGCGCCGGGAGGTGTACCGCGCCGCCGCCGCCGAGCGCGCCCTGCTCGACCGGGCGCGCGTCGCCGCCGCCATCCGGCAGCTTGGCGGCGAGGTCGTGACGGGTTCCCCCGCCGACCTGCCGCCGGCCCTCGCCGATCGCTACCTCGCCCTCAAGGCCGCCGGCCGCCTCTAGCCCGCCCCCTTCTTCCGGCGTGAACGAAAACGAAGGAGATCGGGCCCTTTTCGGCATCCGGATGCCCGACATGGTCGTTCCACCGCCGAGCTCCTTCGTTTTCGTTCGACCGCTCCACTATCCTGCGAGTGTCGTCATCCCCGGCGACCAGCAGACAGAAAAGGATCGACCATGGCTACCTCGACCGCCGGCCCGACGCTCACCGCGCGTCTCATCGCGGAAGGCTTCGGCACCTTCCTCCTCGTGTTCGGCGTCATCGGCACGGCGCTCTTCGCCTCCTCGAACACGGGCTACCTGGGCGTCGCCCTCGCCGTCGGCCTCACTCTCGTCGCGGGCATCTACATGGTCGGCCGGATCTCCGGCGGGCACTTCAACCCCGCCGTCTCGGTCGGCGTCGCGATGGCCGGCCGGATGTCGTGGAAGGACGTGCTCCCCTACGTCGTCGCGCAGATCGTCGGCGGCGTCATCGCGTCGAGCATCCTGCTCGCGATCGCGGCGGGCGGCAAGGACGGTTACCTCGCCGAGCTGCAGGCCGGCGGCTTCGCCTCGAACGGCTTCGGCGAGCACTCGCCCGGCGGCTTCGGGCTCGTCTCCGTCATCGTCGCCGAGGTCGTGCTCACGGCGATCTTCGTCTGGGTCATCCTCGGCGTGACCGAGAGCAGCGCCCACGCCGCGCTCGCGCCGCTCGCGATCGCGCTCACCCTCACGCTCATCCACCTCGTGAGCATCCCGATCAGCAACACCTCGGTCAACCCCGCGCGCTCGATCGCGACCGCGATCTACGGCGGGCCGGATGCGCTCATCCAGCTCTGGGTGTTCCTCGCGGCCCCCGTCGCCGGCGCGCTCATCGCCGGCGCGACCTACAAGGCGCTCTTCGCCCGCAAGTAGCGCCCC
>JBIQHP010000045.1:1442-4713 GCA_044508495.1 Clavibacter sp. | reverse complement strand
TCAGCCGGCGACGATGCGGCGGGCGCCCGCCTCGAACTCGTCGAGGTCGCCGGTCTCCCCGGCGCGGAAGGCGCGCTGGCCGACGATCCACTGATAGGCGAGGAAGGCGGCGAGGGCGACCGTCCCGATCCCGATCTTGACGACCCACGGCCAGTCCTGCCGGGTCACGAAGCCCTCGATGACGCCCGAGACGAACAGCGCGATCGCGAGCCCGATCGCGACGGTGATGAGCGCCCGGCCGTCCTCGGCGAGCGCCTGGCTCCGGGTGCGAGCGCCCGGCGCGATCCACGCCCAGAAGATCATGATGCCCGCGGCTCCCGCGACGAAGATCGAGTACAGCTCGAGCTGCCCGTGCGGGGCGATGTAGAGGAAGAACACGTCGAGCCGGTCGTGCGCGCCCATGAGCGCGGCCGAGAGGCCGAGGTTCTGCGCGTTGGTGAACAGCAGGTACGGCGCGTAGACGCCGATGATGCCGAAGGCCACGCACTGGGCGGCGAGCCAGGCGTTGTTCGTCCAGACGAGCGCGGTGAACGAGCTCGTCCCGTGCTCGGAGTAGTAGTCGACGAAGTCCTCCTCGGCGAACTGGCGACGCAGCTCCTCGGTCCCGAAGTTCTGCAGCACGCCCGGCGTCTGCAGCGCCCATACCGCGTACAGCACGGCCACGAGGGCCGTCGCGGCGGCCACCGCGAGCGAGAGCCACCGGATGCGGTAGAGCGCCGCCGGGAGCTGCGCGCCGAAGAAGGCGGGCATCCGGCTCAGCACGTTCGTGCCCGTGCCGGTGAACTTCAGCCGCGCCTTCGAGAGGGAGAGGGAGAGCCGGTCGCCCTGCACCGAGCTCCCAGCCGTGGCCTGGATGGCCGAGAGCTGGCCCGCGCCCGACTGGTACCGGTCGATGAGCTCGTCCGCCTCGGAGCCGCTCAGGCGCCGCCGCGAGGCGAGCCGGGCAAGGTCGTCCCAGTCATCGCGGTGGGCGGCGGAGTAGGCGTCGAGGTCCATCTGCTTAAATACTAGGCATGGCATCGCCGGAGGGGACCGCACCCGTCGATTCGTCGACCGGCGCCGACGAGCTCGTGACGGGCGAGGCCGTCGCCCTCAGCCTCAGGCCGACCGGCTACGTGCTGCGGGCCGCAGGCGCCGCCATCGACCTCGTGGCGTATTTCACCCTGTTCTTCCTCCTCATCCTCGCCCTCTTCTCCGAGCTCCTGCGCCTGCTCCTCGACGACGCCATGCTCCAGGCCGGCATCGTCGTCGCGCTCGTGACCTGCACGGTCGCGGTCCCGACGGCCGTCGAGTTCCTGAGCCGGGGCCGTTCGCTCGGCAAGCTCGCGGTCGGCGCGAGGATCGTCCGCGACGACGGTGGGGCGATCGGATTCCGGCACGCGTTCATCCGCGCCCTCACGGGAGTGCTCGAGCTCTTCGGCACGCTCGGCGGGCTCGCGACGTTCGTCGCCCTGTTCGACACGAAATCGCGGCGCCTGGGGGATCTCATCGCCGGCACCTACAGCCAGCACGAGCGGGTGAGCCGCTACACGCCGCCCGTCTACGGCGTCCCGCTCGAGCTCGTCGAGTGGTCGAGGACCGCGGATGTCGCCCGCCTGCCCGACGCGCTCGCCCGGCGGATCTCCCAGTTCCTCGCCTCGGCGAGCGGGTTCACGCCGCAGTCCCGCGCCGCGGTCGGTCGCGAGCTCGCGACCGAGGCCGCCCCCTTCGTATCCCCGCTGCCGGCGACCGACCCGGAGCTGTTCCTCGCCGCCGTCGCGGCCATCCGCCGCGAGCGGGAGTTCGCGGCCCTCCAGGGCGAGAAGCGCCTGGTCGGGACCCTGGCCCCCGTGCTCGACCGGCTCCCGCGCGACTTCCCCGACCGCTGAGCGGGGTCAGTAGCGGTAGTGGTCCGGCTTGTACGGACCCTCGACCGGCACGCCGAGGTAGGCGGACTGCGCGGGCGTGAGCGTCGTGAGCTCGACGCCGAGCGCGTCGAGGTGCAGCCGGGCGACCTTCTCGTCGAGCCGCTTGGGCAGCACGTGCACGCCGAGCGGGTAGTCGGTGCTGAAGAGCTCGAGCTGCGCGAGCACCTGGTTCGCGAAGGAGTTGCTCATGACGAACGACGGATGCCCCGTGGCGTTCCCGAGGTTCATGAGCCGGCCCTCGGAGAGCACGAGCACGCTGCGCCCGGTCGGGAGGCGCCACTCGTGCACCTGCGGCTTGATCTCGACCTTCTCGGCCCCCGCGAGCGCCTCGAGCCCCGCCATGTCGATCTCGTCGTCGAAGTGCCCGACGTTCGCGACGATGGCCTGGTGCTTCATGCCGAGCAGGTGCTCGACCGTGATGACGTTCTGGTTGCCGGTGCCGGTCACGAAGATGTCCGCCTCGTCGAGCACGCTCTCGATGCGGGAGACCTGGTAGCCGTCCATCGCCGCCTGCAGCGCGTTGATCGGGTCGATCTCGCTCACGATCACGCGCGCGCCCTGCCCGCGCAGAGCCTCCGCCGCCCCCTTGCCGACGTCGCCGTAGCCCGCGACGAAGGCGACCTTGCCGCCGATGAGCACGTCGGTCGCCCGGTTGAGGCCGTCGGGGAGCGAGTGCCGGATGCCGTACTTGTTGTCGAACTTCGACTTCGTGACCGAGTCGTTGACGTTGATCGCCGGGAAGAGCAGCTCGCCGGCCTTCTCGAGCTCGTAGAGGCGGTGAACGCCCGTCGTCGTCTCCTCGGTGACGCCCCGGATGCCGGCGGCGATGCGCGTCCAGCGGTCCGGTGCGGCGGCGAGCGAGGTGCGCAGCGTGTCGAGGACGACGCGCCATTCGTGGCTCGCGTCGGCAGTAGCATCCGGAACCGCCCCGGCGAGCTCGAACTCGCGCCCCTTGTGCACGAGAAGGGTGGCGTCGCCGCCGTCGTCGAGGATCATGTTGGGACCGGTCCAGTCGGCCCCCGCCGCTGCGGCTTCGGCGCTCCAGTCGAAGATCTGCGAGGTGCACCACCAGTACTCCTCGAGGCTCTCGCCCTTCCAGGCGAAGACCGGAACCCCGGCGGGCGCGTCGACCGTGCCCGTGGGCCCGACGGCGACGGCGGCGGCGGCGTCATCCTGCGTCGAGAAGATGTTGCAGCTCGCCCAGCGCACCTGTGCGCCGAGGGCGACGAGCGTCTCGATGAGCACGGCCGTCTGCACGGTCATGTGCAGGCTGCCGGCGATGCGGGCGCCGGCGAGCGGCCGGGCGGCGCCGAACTCCTCGCGCAGGGCCATGAGGCCCGGCATCTCGTGCTCGGCGAGGCGCA
>JBIQHP010000045.1:0-1342 GCA_044508495.1 Clavibacter sp. | reverse complement strand
GGGTGCCGGCCTCGACGTTGAGGCGCAGGAGCGGCTCCGTGTTGGACGGCCGCACGTTGAACCACCAGAAGACGCCGTCGGTCGAACCGCTCACGGTGAGGCCGTCGAGCTCGTCGAAGTCGGATGCCGCATAGGCCTCGACGATGCGCGCATAGGCGGCGGGGACATCCGTGACCGTCGAATTGATCTCGCCGCTCGAGGCGTAGGGCGTGTACCGGCGGGCGAGCGCGGAGAGCGGCTCGTCCTGCGCGCCATGCTCGGCGAGGAGGTGCATCGCCGCGAGCATGCCGTTGTCGGCGCCCCAGAAGTCGCGGAAGTAGTAGTGGGCGGAGTGCTCGCCTCCGAAGATCGCGCCCGTCGCCGCCATCTCGTCCTTGATGAGCGAGTGCCCGACGCGCGTGCGCACCGGCACGGCGCCGGCACCCAGGATCGTCTCGGGCACGATGCGCGAGGTGATGAGGTTGTGGATGACGTAGAGCGTGCTGTCCGGCTCCAGCGCGCGCACTCTCTGAATCTCACGCAGCGCGACGACGGCCGCGACGGCCGAGGGGCTCATCGGCTCCCCGCGCTCGTCGACGACGAAGCACCGGTCGGCGTCGCCGTCGAAGGCGAGTCCGAGGTCGGCGCCGTGCTCGACGACGGCCCGCTGCAGATCGACGAGGTTGGCCGGCTCGAGCGGGTTGGCCTCGTGGTTCGGGAAGGTGCCGTCGAGCTCGAAGTAGAGCGGGATGACCTCGACGGGCAGCGCGGGCAGCCCCGCGGCCGTGCCGAGCACGGCGGGCACGGTGAGCCCGCCCATGCCGTTCCCGGCATCCACGACGACACGAAGGGGCCGGATGCCGGAGAGGTCGACGAGTCCCCGCAGGTACGCCGCGTAGCCGGCGAGCACGTCGAGCTCTCGATACGATCCGGGCGCCGGCACGAGGTCGACACCGTTCGCGAGATATGCGCTCGCGCGATCTCGGATGCCGGCGAGCCCGGTGTCCATGCTGATCCCGCGGGCGCCCGAGCGGCTGAGCTTGATGCCGTTGTAGGTCGCCGGGTTGTGACTCGCCGTGAACATCGCGGCGGGGGCATCGAGGCTCCCCGAGGCGAAGTAGCTCTCGTCGGTCGAGCACAGGCCGATCGCGACGACGTTCCCGCCCCTCGCCTGCGCCCCGCGCGCGAAGGCCGCGGCGAACCCCGGTGAGGAGTCGCGCATGTCGTGGCCCACGACGACCTCCTGCCCGGCCGCCCCGATCTCGTCGACGAAGGCGGCACCGAAGGCCTCGACGACCTCGGGGGTGAGCTGCGAGCCGACGAGTCCGCGCACGTCGTAGGCCTTCACGAACGCGGCGAGATC
>JBIQHP010000044.1:16114-17478 GCA_044508495.1 Clavibacter sp. | reverse complement strand
CCGGTCGTGAAGAGCACGAAGGTCGGCGGCCGGCTCGAGGCCTGCGTGCCGAACAGGATGCGCGGCTGCCTGCCGCCCCGCACCGGATGGGGGTGCTCGGCGGTGAGCTCAGCGAGCAGGGCGTTGAACTTGCCGGTCGGGATGCGCGTGTCCCAGGACTTCAGCGCGAGCTCGAGCGCCGGCACGAGCTTCTCGAGGTGGCGCCCCGTCTTCGCCGAGATGTTCACGCGCGGCGCCCAGGAGACATGTGCGAGATCCTGCTCGATCTCGCGCTCCAGATACCGCCGTCGTTCGTCATCGAGCAGGTCCCACTTGTTGAACGCGAGCACGAGCGCCCGCCCGCTCTCGAGCACGAGCTCGATGATGCGCACGTCCTGCTCGCTGATCGGCTCCGTGACGTCGATGAGCACGACCGCCACTTCGGCCTTCTCGAGCGCGGCGCTCGTGCGCAGCGAGGCGTAGAAGTCGGCGCCCTGGGCCAGGTTCATCCTCCGGCGGATGCCGGCGGTGTCGACGAAGGTCCAGACCTTGCCGGCGAGCTGGATCTGCTCGTCGACCGGGTCGCGCGTCGTACCGGCGAGCTCGTCGACGACGACACGCTCCTCGCCAGCCGAGCGGTTGAGCAAGGACGACTTGCCGACGTTCGGGCGACCGAGCAGCGCGACGCGGCGCGGTCCACCGACCTGCTCCCTGGCGACCGCCGAGACCTCCGGCAGCACGGTCAGCACGTGGTCGAGCAGGTCGGCCACCCCCCTGCCGTGCACGGCGGAGACGGTCCACGGCTGACCGAGCCCGAGACTCCACAGGCTCGCCGCCTCAGGCTCCTGCCGCACGTCGTCGACCTTGTTGGCGACGAGGATGACGGGCTTCTTCGTGGAGCGCAGCATCCGCACGACGTGCTCGTCGGTCGAGGTCGGGCCGACCATGGCGTCGACGACGAAGAGCACGACGTCGGCGAGGTCGATCGCGATCTCGGCCTGCGCGGCGACGGCTGCGTGGATGCCCCTGGCATCCGGCTCCCAGCCTCCGGTGTCGACGATCGTGAAGTGCCGGTCGTTCCACTCGGCCCGGTAGTTGACCCGGTCGCGCGTGACGCCGGGGGTGTCCTGCACGACGGCCTCGCGACGGCCGAGGATGCGGTTGACGAGCGCCGATTTGCCGACGTTCGGCCGGCCGACGATCGCGAGCACCGGGAGCGCGGGGAGGTAGCGGATCGCCTCCGGGTCGTCGGTCGCCGCGTCGAGGATGCCGAGATCCTCGTCGTCGAGCTCGTAGTCGTCGAGTCCCGCACGCAGCGCGCTCGCCCGCTGGGCAGCCGTCTCCTCGTCGAGCGCGGCCAGGCGGTCGGCGAGCTCCGGGTTCAG
>JBIQHP010000044.1:0-16014 GCA_044508495.1 Clavibacter sp. | reverse complement strand
GCGGACGAGGGCGACGAGGGCGGCGACCGTCTCGTCGAAGTCGAGGTCGGTCGAGTCGAGGGTCGTGACGCCCTCGGCGGCGTTCAGGAAGTCGACGACTCTGAGATCCTGGGCGTCACGGGCGCTCAACTGCTCACCGGCTGCGCCCGCGGATGCCCCGCTGAGCTCCGCCGCGCGTCTCGCCCGGCGCGCCGCCTCGCTCGCCGTGAGCAGCACGCGCACCGGGGCATCCGGGGCGACGATGGTCGTGATGTCGCGGCCCTCGGTGATGACGCCCGGACGATCTCCGTGCGCGATCCGGTCCTGGAACAGGCCGGTGAGGTGTTCGCGAACGCGCGGGACGCGAGCCACCCGGCTCACGACGGACGAGACCGCAGGGTCGCGGATCGCGTCGGTCACGGTCTCGCCGCCCACCCGCACGTAGTAGTCGTCGGGGTCGAGCCCGATCTCGTAGTCGAAGCCGTCGAGCAGCCCTGCCACCGCATCCTCGTCGTCGAGGTCCACTCCGCTCTGCAGGGCGAGCCAGGCGAGCGCCCGATAGGCGGCGCCGGTGTCCTGGTAGTCGAAGCCGAGCTCGCGTGCGGCGGCGCGGCTCACGCTCGACTTGCCGCTGCCCGCCGGGCCGTCGACGGCGACCGCGATGCGCCGCCGACCGTGCGAGCCGCTCATCGCCAGGCCTCCGCGATGCGCCAGCCGCGCGCCTCGAGCTCGGCCACGAGCTGCGGCTCCACCTCGGGGAGCACCGAGATCTCGGCGAGGCCGACGAGCGTGCCGGGCGAGTGCTCGAGACGCAGATCCTCGAGGTTGATCCCCGCGTCGCCGATCTCCGCCAGCAGCCGGGCGAGCTCCCCCGGCTTGTCGTCGACCATGACGACGAGCGTGCTGAACCGTCGATCCTGGCCGTGCTTGCCCGGCAGTCTCGCGACGCCCGCATTGCCCGCCGCGAGCGTCTCGGCAATCGCGCGCTTCGCGCCCGGCGCGGCCGGCGCCTCGAGGGTCGAGAGGAGCGCATCGAGGTCGGAGCGGAAGGAGCGGAGGATGTCCACGACCGTCGCGCTGTTCGCCGCGAGGATCTGGATCCACAGCTGCGGGTCGCTCGCGGCGATGCGCGTCGTGTCGCGCAGCCCCTGCCCGGCGAGCGAGAGCGTGCGCTCGCTCCCGCCGGAGAGCTGCTTGGCGAGGAGGGTCGCCACGACCTGGGGAACGTGCGAGACGAGCGCGACGCTGCGGTCGTGCTCCTCGGCGGTCATGAGCACCGGGAACGCGTCGAGGTCGAGCACGAGGTCCTCGATGACGCCGACCGTCGCCGCGCTCTCGCCGTTGCCCGTCGCGATGACCCAGGGCCGCCCGACGAAGAGGTCTCCGCGCGCCGAGATCGCCCCGCCGCGCTCACGGCCGGCGAGCGGATGCGAGCCGACATACCGCGCGAGGTCGGCGCCCGAGGCGCGCAGCTCGGCGAGCGGCAGGGCCTTGACGCTCGCGACGTCCGTGACGATGGCATCCGGGAAGGCGGCGAGCTCCTGCGCGACGACCGCGGCCGTGAGGTCGGGGGGCACGGCGACGACGATGAGGGCCGGGTCGTCGGTGTCCTTCGCCGCGCGGCCCGCCCCGTAGTCGATCGCGAGAGCGAGGGCACCGGGCGAGGAGTCGTGCACGATCGTGTCGACGCCCTTCGCCCGCAGTCCGAGGCCGATGCTCGCGCCGAGCAGGCCGGCGCCCACGATGCGCACCTGGCCGACGACGCGGCTACCGTTCACGATCCGTGCCCTTTCGCCTCTGCCCCCGAGCGCTCGGCCGCATCCCGCGCGATCGTGAGGAGCTGGCCGAGTTCCACCTTAGTCAGGTCGCGCAGCTCCCCCGGAACGAGCGTCCCGAGGTGCAGGGGGCCGAACTGGCGTCGCACGAGGTCGACGACCGGATGCCCGACCTCCTCGAGCATGCGCCGCACGATACGATTCCGCCCGGAGTGCAGCGTGATCTCGATGATCGTCTCACGTGCCCCGGCCTGCCCGACGATCCGTGCCGCGTCGGCGGAGATCGGGCCGTCCTCGAGCTCGATGCCGGACCTGAGCTTCGCGACGGTCTGCGGTGTGATGCGGCCCTGCGTCTTGGCGATATAGGTCTTCGTGACGCCGAAAGACGGATGCGAGAGCACGTGGGCGAGCTCCCCGTCGTTGGTGAGGATGAGGAGCCCCGAGGTCTGCGCATCGAGCCGCCCGACGTTGAACAGCCGCTCCTCGTACTTCGCGACGAATCGCGACAGGTCGGGCCGGCCGCGCTCGTCGGCGAGCGAGCTCACGATGCCGACCGGTTTGTTGAGCATGAGGTAGCGTCGCGAGGTGTCGAGCTGGACCGCCGTGCCGTCGACCGAGACGAGGTCGGTCTCCCGCACCCGTCGGCCGAGCTCGGTCACGACCTCGCCGTTGACCTCGACCCGCCCCGCGGAGATGAGCTCCTCGGAGACCCTCCTCGAGGCCACCCCCGCGGCGGCCATGAGCTTCTGCAGGCGGATGCCCTCGGCGGAGGCATCCGCTCCGTCGCGCTCAGGCGGCGCCATCGAAGCCTTCCGAGCCGTCGTCGAGCAGGGGCGAGACCCGGGGAAGCTCGTCGAGCGAGTTGATGCCGAGCTGGCTGAGCAGGAGCTCGGTCGTCTCGTAGTGGATGGCGCCGGTCTCGCCGTCGGTGTACGCCTCGGTCACGAGACCGCGCCCGACGAGCGTGCGCACGACCGAGTCCACGTTGACCGCGCGGATCGAGGCGATCTGGCCGCGGCTGATGGGCTGCTTGTAGGCGATCACGGCGAGCGTCTCGAGCGCGGCCTGGGAGAGCTTCGTCGGGTTCTGGGTGAGCACGAAGTCGCGCACGACGTCGTCGAACTCACCGCGCACGTAGACCCGCCAGCCCCCGCCGACCTCGCGCAGCTCGAAGCCGCGGCGCACGCCATTGCCGTCCGGACCGAGGCCGTCGTAGTCGGCGACGAGACGCTCGATCGACTGCCGTACGGCGGGAACCGGCGCGCCGAGGGCGGTCGCGAGGCTCACGACGCTCAACGGTTCGTCGGCGACGATGAGGATCGCCTCGAGCCGGCGTTCGAGATCAGCTTCCACCGTCGTCTCCCCCGTACTCGGCGCCACCATATTCCGCGCCCAGCGTGGCGAGGCTCGCATCCGACCAGTGCTCCGCGGTCCAGCGGATGCTCAGCTCGCCGAGCGGCTCGACCTGGTCGAAGGCCACGGCATCCGCCCGGTAGAGCTCGAGCACGGCGAGGAACCTCGCGATCACGACGCCGCGCTGGTCGGCGCCGGCGACGAGCTCGCGGAAGGTCACCGAGCCTCCCCCGCGCAGGGCGGCGACGACGATGGCGGCCTGCTCCCGGATGCTCACGAGCGGCGCGTGGAGATGGGCGAGTCCGACCGTGGGCAGCTCCCTCGGAGCCATCGCGAGGGCGGCGAGGGCCGCGAAGTCCTCGACCGTGAGCGTCCAGACGAGTTCGGGAGTGCTCGCGCGGTACTTCTCCTCGAGTCGCACCTGGCGCGCGTGCCGCACCGACTCGGCCTCGAATCCGGCGCTGAACCAGGCCGAGACCTCCTTGAAGGCACGGTACTGCAGGAGGCGGGCGAAGAGCAGGTCGCGCGCCTCGAGCAGCGCGACGGACTCGGCGTCGACGAGCTCGCCCTGCGGCAGCAGGCCGGCGACCTTGAGGTCGAGCAGGGTCGCCGCGACGACGAGGAACTCGCTCGCCTGGTCGAGCTCGCCAGGCCCCTCGAGCGTTCCCGGTCCGTCGAGCCCGCGCAGGTAGGAGATGAACTCGTCCGTCACGACGCTCAGGGCGATCTCCGTCACGTCGAGCTCGTGCTTGGCGATGAGGCTCAGGAGCAGGTCGAAGGGGCCGTTGAAGTTCGCGAGACTGACCGAGAAACCGCCCCGTGCCTCCTCGCCGCGATCCTCCACCTCGGCCGCGACGCTAGGCGACGGCGCCACGCGCGATCAGCTCCCTCGCAAGCTGGCGATAGCTCTCCGCGGCCGTATGGTCGGGCGCGAACTCGGTGATCGGCGCGGCGGCGACGCTCGCATCCGGGAACTTGACCGTGCGGGTGATGACGGTCTCGAAGACCTTGTCGGCGAAGGTCTCGACGACCCGCTCGAGAACCTCGCGCGAGTGCAGCGTGCGGGGGTCGTACATCGTCGCCAGGATGCCGTCGAGCTCGAGCGCCGGGTTCAGCCGGTCGCGCACCTTGTCGATCGTCTCCACGAGCAGGGCGACCCCGCGCAGGGCGAAGTACTCGCACTCGAGCGGGATGAGCACGCCGTGGCTCGCCGTGAGCGCGTTGACGGTGAGGATGCCGAGCGAGGGCTGGCAGTCGATGAGGATCACGTCGTAGTCGTTGGCGACCTTGCGAAGAACGCGGGCGAGGATCTGCTCGCGGGCGACCTCGTTGACGAGGTGGACCTCGGCGGCGGAGAGGTCGATGTTGGCGGGGATGACGTCGAGATTCTTCGTGCCGGTGCGCTGGATCGCCTCGGCCGGGTCTTTGACGGTTCCGACGAGCAGGTCGTAGATGTTCGGGACGTCGTGGGTGGGGACCGCGAGACCGGCCGAGAGGGCGCCCTGCGGGTCGAAGTCGACGCACAGCACACGCCGGCCGTACTCGGCGAGGCTCGCACCGAGGTTGATCGTGGACGTCGTCTTGCCGACGCCGCCCTTCTGATTGCACAGGGCGATGATGCGCGCTGGTCCGTGCCCCTTGAGCGGAGCGGGCGGCGGGAACTCGGTGACCGGGCGGCCGGTGGGACCCAGTTCCGGGGTCTCGAGGCCTGCGAGTTCCGCGGCCGTCTCATCCCGTTTGCTGGTCACGGAGAGAGTCTACTTGGCAACCATCGCGGTCCCTGAGCGGCACGCTAGCGCGCACGGGGATGCGCGGAGGTGTATATGTCCCGCAGCGTGTCCGCGGTCACGAGGGTATAGATCTGCGTCGTGGCGACCGAGGCGTGACCGAGCAGCTCCTGGACGACCCGGACATCCGCCCCGCCCTCGAGCAGATGGGTCGCGAAGGAGTGCCGGAAGGTGTGCGGCGACACCTCGAGGCCGATCCCCGACTGCTCGGCGCGCTCCTTGATCGTGAGCCACACGCTCTGCCGCGACATCCTCTGACCGCGCAGGCCGAGGAACAGCGCCGAGGGCGCCGCACCGCGCGCGGAGAGGGCCGGCCGCGCACGCACGAGGTAGGCGTCGAGCGCGGTGCGCGCATAGCTGCCGAGGGGGACGATGCGCTGCTTGCCGCCCTTGCCGAAGAGGCGCACGACCTCGGCGGCGCCCTCCCCCTGCGAGCCGATGACGTCGTCGACGTTGAGGCCGACGGCCTCGGAGACGCGTGCGCCCGTCGCGTAGAGCAGCTCGAGCAGCGCCTTGTCGCGAAGGGCTCTCAGGTCGTCCCCGTCGGCCGCCGCGAGGATCGCCGCCATCTGGTCCACCGTGATCGCCTTCGGCAGCCTGCTCGCGAGCTTGGGCGGCCTCGCATCGACCGCCACGTCCTCCTCGACGAGGCCCTCCTCGAGCAGGAACCGGTGGAAGCCGCGCACCGACGACAGCATCCGTGCCGTCGAGGTCGCCGAGAGCGGCTCCGGCCGGTCTCTGAGCTCATGGACGAAGGCCACGACATCGGCCGACGCGATCGTCCCCGGCCCGGCGACTCCACGGGCGGAGAGCATGGCGAGGTAGGCGCCGAGGTCCCTGCCGTAGGCCTCGACGGTGTTCGACGAGAGTCCCCGCTCGATGGCGACGTGCCGCAGGTAGCGCGCGAGCGCGCTCTCGAGGGTGGGATCAGCCGCGGGCATGGGCCTGGAGCACGGCGATGACGAGGATGGCGTTGCGGAGGCTCCCGGCGAGAACCGCCTCGACCACCTCGGCGAGCGGGGCCCAGCGCAGCTCGATCCCGGCCTCCTCCGCCGTCCGGTCGAAGCGGTGCGCGGTCGGGGCGAGCCCGCGGGCGCGATAGACGGCGACCGACTCGGAGCTGCCCCCTGGCGAGCTGAAGAACGCGCACAGCGGCGACCACTCCGCCGCCTCGAGGTCGGCCTCCTCGGCGAGCTCGCGCCTGGCGGCGTCGAGGGGCGATTCGCCGTTCACGTCGAGGAGGCCGGCGGGGAGCTCCCAGTCGCGGTGGCCGATCGGATGGCGATACTGCCTGATGAGCAGGATGCGCCCCTCGGCATCCTCGGCGAGCACCGCGACGGCCCCCGGGTGGTCCTGGTACTCGCGCACGAGCTGGGCGCCGCCGAGATCGAAGCGGTCGCGCCGGACGCCCCATACCGCCCCCTCGAAGACCCGCTCGCTCTCGAGGACCGCCACCCGGAAGCTCTCGTCGGCGAGGAGTTCAGACGCGGAGCCGTCAGGCACTGGCCGGTTCCGGCTCGGCCACCTCGAACAGACGGCTCGCCTTCTGACGGTCGAGGGCCGCGCCGACGAGCCCGCGGAAGAGCGGATGCGCGCGATTCGGGCGCGACCGCAGCTCCGGATGCGCCTGCGTGGCCACGTAGAACGGGTGCACCTCCCGCGGCAGCTCGAGGTACTCGACGAGGTTGCGGTCGGGCGAGGTCCCGGAGAACACGAGCCCGGCATCCGCGAGCCGCTCGCGATACGAGTTGTTGACCTCGTAGCGGTGGCGGTGGCGCTCGGAGACCGTCGCCTCGCCGTAGAGCTCGCGCGCGATCGACCCCTCGGCGAGATCGGCCGGGTAGAGGCCGAGCCGCATCGTGCCGCCGAGATCGCCGTCGGCGAGGATCTCGACCTGCTCCGCCATCGTGGCGATGACCGGGTGCATCGTGTCGGGGTCGAACTCGGAGGACGAGGCCCCGGCGAGGCCCAGGACGTTGCGCGCGTACTCGATGACCATGCACTGCAGGCCGAGGCAGAGTCCGAGCGCGGGGATCCCGTTCTCCCGGGCGAAGCGCAGGGCGCCGAGCTTGCCCTCGATGCCTCGCACCCCGAACCCGCCCGGAACGCAGATGCCGTCGAGGCCGGAGAGCAGTCGTGCAGCGCCCTCCGGGGTCTCGCACTCGTCCGAGGCGATCCAGCGGATGTCGACCTTCGTCTGCTGCGAGAACCCGCCCGCACGCAGCGCCTCGGTCACCGAGAGGTAGGCGTCGGGGAGGTCGATGTACTTGCCGACGAGGCCGATCGTGACCTCGAACTTCGGCTCGTGCACGGCC
The DNA here is from genome assembly GCA_044508495.1 of Clavibacter sp. Lineage (GTDB taxonomy): Bacteria > Actinomycetota > Actinomycetes > Actinomycetales > Microbacteriaceae > Terrimesophilobacter. The sequence goes on along the minus strand of JBIQHP010000044.1, from coordinate 8,805 downwards.
TCGAGCAGTTCGGCCCAGCCAGACCAGTCGACCTCGCCCGCGGCGAGGCCGAAGTGCTCGATGATGTAGGCGTCGAGACCCTGGGCGTGCAGGGTGCCGGGGATGTCGTAGATGCTCGGCGCGTCCGGGCAGTTGATGACGGCCTCAGGGTCGACGTCGCACATGAGCGCGATCTTGCGGTTCATCGACTCGGGGACCGGGCGGTCGCTGCGCAGCACGATCGCATCCGGCTGGATGCCGATCGAGCGCAGGGCCGCGACCGAGTGCTGGGTCGGCTTGGTCTTCTGCTCCCCCGCCGCGTTGAGGTAGGGAACGAGCGAGACGTGCACGAAGAAGCAGTTGGCCCGGCCGATCTCGTGGCGCACCTGCCGGGCGGCCTCGAGGAAGGGCTGCGACTCGATGTCGCCGACGGTGCCGCCGATCTCGGTGATGATGACGTCGGGGCGCGGGTCGTCCTCGGACTGCAGCCGCATCCGGCGCTTGATCTCGTCGGTGATGTGCGGGATGACCTGCACGGTGTCGCCGAGGTACTCGCCGCGACGCTCCTTCGCGATCACGTGCGAATAGATCTGGCCGGTCGTGACGTTCGCCGCCTGGCTCAGGTTGATGTCGAGGAAGCGCTCGTAGTGGCCGATGTCGAGGTCGGTCTCCGCGCCGTCGTCGGTCACGAAGACCTCGCCGTGCTGGAAGGGGTTCATGGTGCCCGGATCCACGTTCAGATAGGGATCGAGCTTCTGCATGACGACGCGCAGGCCCCGCGCGGTCAGCAGGTTTCCGAGGCTGGCGGCCGTGAGCCCTTTACCCAGGCTCGAGACGACACCCCCGGTGACGAAAATATGCTTTGTTGTCTCCGCAGAATGTTTGACCACCACGGGGTTACAGCTTATCACCGGGAGTCCCGCCGTCGCAGGGCGCGACACTCGGCCGCGTGAGGTTTCGAGGCGTCAGGCGAGCGATCGCGCGGTCTCCAGCAGTTCGCGGGCGTGCGCGAGCCCGCTCTCCGACTCGGAGAGGCCGGAGAGCATCCGGGCCAGCTCCTCGGCGCGCTCCTCGCCGTGCAGCTGCTGCACGCTGCTCGCTGTGATCTCCCCTTCGGTGCTCTTGACGACGCGCAGGTGGTTCGTCGCGAAGGCGGCGACCTGCGGGAGGTGGGTGACGACGATGACCTGCGCCGTCGCGGCCAGGCGTGCGAGCCGCTTGCCGATCTCGATCGCGGATGCCCCGCCGACCCCGGCGTCGACCTCGTCGAAGATGAAGGTGGGGACCGGGTCGCTGCCCGCGATGACGACCTCGATCGCGAGCATGACGCGCGAGAGCTCCCCGCCGGAGGCGCCCCGGCCGAGCGGCCGCGGCTCGGCGCCCTTGTGCGGGCTGAGCAGGATCGACACCTGGTCGCGGCCGGCGAGCGAGTAGTCGCCTCTGCTGTCGACCTCGACCGTGATCGTCGCGTCGGCCATCGCCAGGGCCGTGAGCTCGGAGGTGACCCGCCCCGAGAGCGTTCTCGCCGCAGCCGTGCGGATGCCGGTGAGCCGGTCGGCGAGGGCCATGAGCGCATCGCGGTCTGCCGCGACCTCGCCGCGCAGCCGCTCGATGCGGTCGGAGTCGTTGTCGAGCTCGAGCAGCCGGCTGCTGCCGACGTCGAGGAAGTCGATCGTCTCGTCGAGGCTCTGCCCGTGCTTCCTGACGAGAGCGCCGAGCTCGGCCCGGCGCTCCTGGATCGTCTCGAGCTCGTGCGCGCCGTCCGCGTCGAGCCCGCCGAGGTAGCTCGAGAGCTGGGCCGAGACGTCCGAGACCGCGAAGGAGGCGTTCGCGATCGCCTCGGCGATAGGCGCGAGCGCCGCATCATGGGCGGCGACCCTCTCGAGCTGGCGCTTCGCGTTGTCGAGCAGGCCGAGCACGTCGCCCCCGTCGTCGGTCGTCTGCGCGGAGAGCAGCTCGTGCGCCCCGGCGGCCGCGAGTCGCAGTTCCTCGAGGTTGCCGAGTCGCTCGGCGCGCTCGGCGAGCTCGGTGTCCTCGCCCCTGCGCGGCGCGACGGCCTCGATCTCCTCGATCGCGATCCTCAGATCCTCCGCCTCGCGTGCCCGGCGATCGCGCTCGGCGACGAGCACGTCGAGCTCGCCCTGCCCGGCCTGCCAGCGCCGGTAGGTGTCCTGGTACTCGTCGAGCACTTCGGCGAGCTCGGCGCCGGCGAACCGGTCGAGCGCCTCCCGCTGCGCCGTCGCGGAGCGCAGACGCACCTGGTCGGCCTGGCCGTGCACGACGACGAGCTCCCGGCCGAGCTCGGTCAGCACGCCGACCGGTGTCGTGCGCCCGCCGACGACCGCACGGCTGCGACCCTCGGCGGAGACCGACCGGCTGAGCAGGAGCGCGGCGCGACCCTCGCCCGTCGGATCGAGGTCGCCGCCGGCATCCGCGACCCTCGAGGCCACCGACCCGACCGCGTCGACGAGCCAGTGCCCCTCGACCACGGCGGCGGAGGTGCCCTTGCGCAGCACCTGGCTGTCGGCCCGCTCGCCCAGCAGCAGGCCGAGAGCGGTCACGATCATGGTCTTGCCCGCTCCGGTCTCGCCGGTGAGCGCCGTGAACCCCGGGCCGAGCGGCAGGGTCGCCTCGCCGATCACGCCGAGGTCGCGGATGGAGAGCTCCTCGATCACGGGGCGCCGCCCTCTCCCTCGACGGGCCCGCGCCACCCGGTCACCGGGAGGTTGAACTTCTTCACGAGCCGGTCGGTGAAAGGCCCCTGGTGGAGCCGGGCGACCCGCACGGGCGTGTCCGACTTCCGGACGATGACCCGCGCGCCGCGCGGAAGGTCCCGTGTGCGCCGCCCGTCGCACCAGAGCACGCCCGTGCCCTGCGTGCGGTCGAGCACCTCGACCGCGAAGACCGACTCGGGGCCGACGACGAGTGGACGCGCGAACAGCGCGTGGGCGCTCAGCGGCACGAGCAGCATGGCGTCGAGGCTCGGCCAGACCACCGGACCGCCCGCCGAGAACGAGTAGGCGGTGGAGCCGGTCGGTGTCGACATGACGACACCATCGCATCCGAAGCTCGAGAGCGGGCGGCCGTCGACCTCGATGACGACCTCGAGCATCCGCTCGCGACTCGCCTTCTCGACGGTCGCCTCGTTGAGCGCCCAGGTCTCGTAGGCCACCTGGGCATCCACCTTCACCCGGACCGCGAGCGTCATGCGCTCCTCGATCTGGTAGTCGCGATCGAGCGCCCGCCGCACGCTCTCCTCGAGGCTCTCCCTCTCCGCCTCGGCGAGGAAGCCGACATGGCCGAGGTTGATGCCGAGAAGCGGCGCCGAGGAGCCTCGCGCGAGCTCCGCCGCCCGCAGGATCGTGCCGTCGCCGCCGAGGACGACGACGAGCTCGAGGTCGTCGAGCGGCGTGCCCTGGCCGAGCGTCTCGATGGCGATGCCCGGCACCTGCGCCCGGACGAGATCTCCGTCGTCCTCCGGCACGACGGGGGTCACTCCTCCGTCGACGAGCGTGCGGCAGACGGTCGCCGCGGCCTCCAGGGTCTCCGGGCGCCCGGTGTGGGAGACGACGAGGATGCGCCGGCCGGACGCCTTCCGCTTCGGCACCTGCCGTTCCGCCACCTGAATCTCCTTGACCGGTCGTCGCGCCGCTGCGCGGTCAGGCTCGCACGATGGCGGAGACCTGCTCAGTCCATTCTGTCGGATTGCCACCGACCGCGGTGGAGAACCAGACGAGGTATTCGCGGTTTCCCGCCGATCCGGCGATCGGGGAGGAGAGGATGCCCGCGGTCGGCAGCCCGAGATCCCAGGCGGACCAGAGCACCCCGGTGACGGCGTCCTCGCGCAGGGCGGGGTCGTGCACGAGACCCTCCCGGATGCCGCCCCGGCCGACCTCGAACTGCGGCTTGACGAGCACGACGAAGTCGGCATCCGGTCCCACCGTCTCGACGAGGGCGGGGAGCACGAGACCGAGCGAGATGAAGGAGAGGTCGGCGACCAGGAGGGCGGGCGGCGGGGTGGCGGGGGCGAGGCCGCGCAGGGCGTCCTTCGTGAGGTTGCGCGCGTTGACGCCTTCGACGACGACGACCCGCGGATCCGCGCGCACCGAGGGCGCGAGCTGCTCGTGCCCGACGTCGAGGGCGATGACCGCAGTGGCGCCGCGCTCGAGCAGCACCTGGGTGAAGCCGCCGGTCGACGCTCCCACGTCGAGGGCGACGCGCCCCGCGACCTCGACGGGGAAGGCGTCGAGCGCCGCCGCGAGCTTGTGCGCGGCCCGGCTCACGTAGCGATCGGTCGCGGCGACGACGAGCTCCTGCTCCGGCCGGACCCGCACGGACTGCTTGAGCGCGGGTCTCCCGTCGATCGTGACGAGGCCCTCGGCGATGAGCTGTGCGGCGCTCGTCCTGGAGCGGGCGAGGCCGCGGGAGGCGAGAGCGGCATCCAGCCGCTGGAGTCCCGCCTGCTCCGGAGACGGCGGGTCGGGAGAGGATCCGGAGTCAGTCACGCGATGCCGGCGCGTCGGCGCCCTCGAGCGCCCTGCGCAGCTCGTCGTGCACCTGCACGAAGGCGGGGGCGCGGTCGCCCAGCGGCTGATCCTCGATCACGCGCAGCCGCGAGAGCAGGGCATCCCGTTCCTCCGTCGAGCTCATGTCGGTGTCGGCCATGACTCAAGCGTAGAGCTCTGCGGGCACGTCGATGCCGTAGATCGCCAGGCCGCTCCCCCAGATCGCGGCGGAGCCGGCCCGCAGGAGGTCGATCCGGCGATCTCCGGCCTGCAGGATCGAGACGACGTTCTGGCGCATCCCGACGATCGCCTCCCCGACGGTCACGACGCGCGCGCCGTCGGGCAGGATCTCCTCCCGGATGTCCGGGTACGGCTCGTGGAGACCCCGCAGGTCCTCCAGCAGGTAGGTCGGCCGGGAGTGCGCATCGGCTGCGAGCACCTGCTTCGCCCGATCGATCCCGGTGAGCACGAGCGCTGAGTCGATCCCGGCGCGGTTGGCTCCGAGGATGTCGGTGTCCAGTCGATCGCCGAGGAAGAGCGGCCTCGCCCCGCCGAACCGGGCGATCGCCTCCTCGAAGATCGCGACCTCGGGCTTTCCCGCGACGACCGGGAGCCGCCCGACCGCGCTGTGCACGGCGGAGACGAGCGTGCCATTGCCCGGCGCGACGCCGCGGGCGGTCGGCAGCGTCCAGTCGGTGTTCGTCGCGACCCAGGGAATCTCGGCGCCGGCGCCCTGAAGCGCGTACGCGGCCTCGGCCAGCTGCGCCCAGCCGACCTTCTGCGCGAAGCCCTGGATGACGGCGGCCGGCCCGTCCGCCGCAGAGTCGGTCATCGCGAATCCGGCCCGTTCGAGCTCCGAGCGCAGGCCCTCGCCCCCCACGGCGAGTACGAGGGACCCGGGAGGGACGAGTTCCGCGAGCAGCCGGACGGCCGCCTGAGGCGAGGTCACGACCTCGTCCGCTGCGACGTGCAGCCCGAGACCCTGCAACTGGCCCGCCACCGACTCCGGAGTGCGCGAGGCGTTGTTCGTGATGTAGGCGACGCGATGGTCCTCGTGCGCGCGATTGATGCTCTCGACGGCATGGGGGATCGCCTCGGCGCCTCGGTAGACGACGCCGTCGAGATCGGCCAGGAGAAGGTCGACGCCGTCGAGCGGGGTCTGCTCAGGCATCCTCGCCCGTCTCGGCCTCGAGCGAGTCCTCCGGCTCCTCCTCGAACACCTCGATCTCGAGATCGTCGGCCTCGTCACCCGAGGAGAGCGCCGCCGTCGCGAGGTCGGAGCGGGTGAACCAGAGCTCGGCCTCCTCGGTGCGGCCGAGATCCTCGAGCACCGTCGCGTAGGCGTCGAAGAGCGCGGGGCTCCAGGGGAACGCAGTGTCGGGGTCGAGCTGCGGGATCTGCAGCTCGACGAGGGCGGCCTCGGTCTGGCCGAGATCGAGCCTGGCCCCCGACATCGCGATCGCGAGCTCGACCTGCACCTCGGTCGCCAGGCTCGTACGGGGGACGGAGCGGCCGAGCTCGAGCGCCTTCTCGGGCCGGCCCAGCCCCCGCTCGCTGTCGACCATCATGGGGAGCTGGTCGTCGCGCCCGGAGATCCGGCGGTAGGTGCGCAGCTCGCGCAGGGCGAGCGCGTAGTCGCCCGTCGCGTAGGCGGTGATCGCGAGAGTCTCGCGCACGACCGCGATCCGGCCGGCACGCCGGCCCGCCGAGAGCGCGTGCCGGTGGGCGAGCTCGGGGTCCTCGGAGATGAGGCGCGCCGCCATCACGAGATGACGGGCGACCTCGTCGGCGTTCTCCTTGCTGAGCGTCTTGAGCTGCGCGCGCGCGACGCGGTCGAGCTGGTTGGGGGCGACATCCTCGGGGATCTCGGGCGCATCGTGACGGGGACGCACGGACTTCGTGCCGTAGGGGTCGCGATCCTCCGGGGTCTCGCGCTCCTTCGCGCTCGCGTCGCCTCGAGCCGGTCTGCCGTCCCGGGTCCAGAGGCGACGCTCATCGCCGTCGCGCTTCTTCCAGGCCGGCTTGTCCGCTGCGCGCTGCGGCCGCCCACCGGATGCGGCGGACCTGCCGTGCGTCGGCTTCTCCTGTGCTGGCCTCCCCTGTACTGGCTTGCCCCGCGCTGGCTTACCCTGTGCCGGCTTACCCTGTGCCGGCTTACCCTTGGCGGGTCGCGCAGAGCCAGGGCGTTTGCCGTTGGGCGGCCCGCCCGGACGGCGCGGGCGATCGGGGGTGTCGGGCACTGGTGCGGTCTCCTTGACTCCTGGTTTCGATACGCGCCATCGGCGCTACTCAACCGACGGTAGTGGGTTAACGCAAAATGGCCACCCCCTGCGTTTCATCAACACAGTGGTGGCCATTTCACAAAGAAGTCCGGCGGTGTCCTACTCTCCCACAAGGTCCCCCTTGCAGTACCATCGGCGCAGAGAGTCTTAGCTTCCGGGTTCGGAATGTGACCGGGCGTTTCCCTCTCGCTATGGCCGCCGAAACACTATTGATTTATGTATCAGTTCATAGCAGCATTCGGGTCTCGATACGGCCAAAAGGGCCTACTCGACCAGCGGATGCTGGATGATCCCCGACCGTAAATCGGGAACCACAAAGTGGACGCGAGCTTGCGCATTTAAGGCAAATCTTTCTCATTCATTCCCGCGCTGTTGAACAGCACAGCGAATGGAGTGTTATCAAGTTATCGGCTTATTAGTACAGGTCAGCTGCACGAGTCGTTAGTCCTCGCTTCCACATCCTGCCTATCAACCCGGTAGTCTAGCCGGGAGCCTCTCCCCCTAAGGGATGGAAATCTCATCTTGAAGCTGGCTTCCCGCTTAGATGCTTTCAGCGGTTATCCACTCCGAACGTAGCTAATCAGCGGTGCTCCTGGCGGAACAACTGACACACCAGAGGTTCGTCCGTCCCGGTCCTCTCGTACTAGGGACAGATCTTCTCAAATTTCCTGCGCGCGCAGAGGATAGGGACCGAACTGTCTCACGACGTTCTAAACCCAGCTCGCGTACCGCTTTAATGGGCGAACAGCCCAACCCTTGGGACCTACTCCAGCCCCAGGATGCGACGAGCCGACATCGAGGTGCCAAACCATGCCGTCGATATGGACTCTTGGGCAAGATCAGCCTGTTATCCCCGAGGTACCTTTTATCCGTTGAGCGACAGCGCTTCCACAAGCCACTGCCGGATCACTAGTCCCGACTTTCGTCCCTGCTCGACTTGTCAGTCTCACAGTCAAGCTCCCTTGTGCACTTACACTCGACACCTGATTGCCAACCAGGTTGAGGGAACCTTTGGGCGCCTCCGTTACTTTTTAGGAGGCAACCGCCCCAGTTAAACTACCCACCAGGCACTGTCCCTGATCCGGATTACGGATCGAAGTTAGATATCCAATATGACCAGAGTGGTATTTCAACAATGACTCCACGAACACTGGCGTGCCCGCTTCACAGTCTCCCACCTATCCTACACAAGCCACACCGAACACCAATACCAAGCTGTAGTAAAGGTCACGGGGTCTTTCCGTCCTTCTGCGCGTAACGAGCATCTTTACTCGTAGTGCAATTTCGCCGAGTTCGCGGTTGAGACAGCTGGGAAGTCGTTACGCCATTCGTGCAGGTCGGAACTTACCCGACAAGGAATTTCGCTACCTTAGGATGGTTATAGTTACCACCGCCGTTTACTGGGGCTTAAATTCTCAGCTTCGCTCCGAAGAGCTAACCGGTCCTCTTAACCTTCCAGCACCGGGCAGGCGTCAGAGCATATACGTCGTCTTGCGACTTAGCATGCTCCTGTGTTTTTAGTAAACAGTCGCTTCTCTCTAGTCTCTGCGGCCGAAACGCGCTCCACCCGCAAGGGGCTTCACGCACCTCGGCTCCCCTTCTTCCGAAGTTACGGGGACAATTTGCCGAGTTCCTTAACCATAGTTCGCTCGATCACCTTGGTATTCTCTACCTGACCACCTGTGTCGGTTTGGGGTACGGGCCGCTCAGAGCTCGCTAGAGGCTTTTCTCGGCAGCATAGGATCACTCACTTCGCCTCAATCGGCTATGCGTCAGGTCTCAGATCAACATCCCGGCGGATTTGCCTACCGGAACTACCTACACCCTTACACCAGTATTACCACTGACTGGCGGAGCTACCTTCCTGCGTCACCCCATCGCTTGACTACTACCGGTTCGGGTCGCGCGCTCACCATTGGTCTCCCGAAGGAGTCCGCCGGCTCGGGCGCTTAGCATTACCGGGCTCGCCATGGGCGCTCTTTCGCGGGTACGGGAATATCAACCCGTTGTCCATCGACTACGCCTGTCGGCCTCGCCTT
>JBIQHP010000043.1:1820-17582 GCA_044508495.1 Clavibacter sp. | reverse complement strand
CCGCCTCGGTACCGATTCGAATAGCTTCCTTACCCCAGCTCCGCCGCGGGCACGAGCACGATCGAATACGCCGACACCGGCGGGAGAGCGAAGACCGCACTCGACTGGCCGGCGGAGAGAGCGTCGGTCTGCTGGGAGAGCGCCATCCCCGCCGCCCGAAGTTCGATCAGATCCGGCTCCTCGACGCTAGCGAACCAGACCGCCGCTCCCTCGCGAACGAGGGAGAGCGCCAGCCGCAGACCGGCTTGCGGAACAGTCGGGTTCTTGCCGGCATCCCACACCGTCTCGGTCTGTGCGACCAGATTGACGAGGTGGATGACGAGCCCGAGCGGAGTGCGCACGACGCGCGTCCAGACCGTCCCCGGCTCAGCCCTGGTCGAGGTCTCGGCGCCGGTGAGCACGACATCCTCGTTGATCCCGCCGGTGAACGATCCCGTGACATCCTGAGCGGCGGGATCGAACAGCAGATCGCCGCAGCGCACCGCGAAGTCGTACCACCTCACGAAGAGGTCGACGCTCGACTCGGCGAGGCGGTGATTGCGCGGATAGTACGGGTCGATGAGGGCGTGGCCGTCCTCCCCCAGCAGGAGGTGGCTCGCCCCGTGCGAGAAGGCCGTCGCCATGACGAGGGCGGCCGCTTCATTCGCTCGCGCCTCGTCCTCCCGGTAGCAGCTCAGATAGGCGGAGAGGATCGGCGGATGCTCGGGCCGTGCCGCGAGCGCGCCCGTCGCGAGCGTGGCGAGGTCCTGCAGCTCGGTGTGCGGGGCCCACACCTCGATGTAGGTGGCGTCCTGCGGCGCCGGCGCCGTGACCGGCGTGGGGAAGTCGTTGACGTTGTTGAACATGAAGCGGGCGTGCGGCATCCGCTTGCGCACCGCGTCGATGAGTGTGACGAACGATGCCGAGAGGTCGACGCGGGCTCCGTCGCCGCGGGTCGCGAACTTCGGCCAGCCGTACTGGTCGAGGTGGAAGCCCCGCAGCGCGGTCCCCTCCAGCACGGACTCGAGCTGGCCGAGATAGTGCTCGAGCCAGCGCGGCTCGGCGGGATCGACGAGCACGAGGAAGTCCTCGCCGAGCCGGTACGACTCGCCGTCGGAGCGCAGCAGAAGGGAGTCGCTCCAGTCGGCGACCTCAGAGCTGCCGATCGCGTACACCGCGCTGTAGCCGAGCGGGATGGTACCGCCGTCGGCGAGCGTGCCGGCCATCCGGTCGACGGTTCCGAGGTCCCGCTCCTGCCCGAGCGGGTCAACGTAGTGATCCTCCGGCGGCATGAGCTGCGAGTGCCGATAGGCCCAGTCGTAGAACTGGGCGAGATCCAGGTGCAGGCGGCGGAAGAACCGGGACACGGCCGGGACATCCACCTGGTCGGTCAGGTTCACCACGAACCCGTAGCGCGGGCGCTCGAAGGCATCCTCCAGCACGTCGAACGCCGTCGTCTCCTCACCGATCCGGACTCCGTACCCGCCCCGGTCGAAGCTGCCGAGATCGACCATGGTCGCCAGGGCGGCGACGGGCACCGTGCGGACGGTCTCGTTCAGTCTCGAGACGACGGCCATGCCGTCGAACGGGGCGGGCGCGGAGAGCTCGATGACGACCGGCTGGCCGGGCAGGTACGTCGCGCGGTCGGGGATCAGTCCCATGTCGCCGCCCGCGCGTCCGACTCCATGAGGATGAATTTCGCGTGCGACCACAGGAGCGGGCTGGCGACCGGCCCCCAGCGTTCGAGCCACGGGCCGACGGAGGCCGCGTCCTGGGGCTCGTGCAGGATCTGCTCCGGCAGGTCTCCGACCTTCGATGCGTGATCGACCACCCAGTTGCGCGCCGCCGCGTGCCCGAGCTCATCGCCCGCCAGTCGGTCGTGCCAGCCCAGCCACGCGGTCAGCAGCAGCCACGGGTTGCCGCCGAAGTAGGTGTCGCCTCGATAGCGGCGGATGCCGCCGGTCGTCGAGGCGAGCTCGCCCCGGATCCTCTCGACCGTGGCCAGCATGACCGGATGCGCCGCGTCGAGAAGGGCGAACGGCGTGGCGAGCGAGAGCAGGCTCGCGTCGACCCGGGGATCGTCCGGCCCCTTGCCGAGGGTGCCGTCCGTCACGCAGCTCGCGAGGATGAATGCGACGATCTCGTCCGCCGCCCCGTCGAGCGACGCCCGCCCGAGCATCCGGCTCGCCGCGCGCAGCCCGGCCGCGATGGCCGCGAGCGTCGAGGTGTGCTGGCGGTCGCCGTACTCCTCCCAGTAGTCGAAGCAGGGAAGTCGCCAGGTCGTCTGAAGATAGTCGGCCACGAGCTCGGCGGCAGGGAGCAGCCGTATCGGCAGCTCCGCCCCGTAGTGGGAGTGCAGCGCGAAGAGCCAGGTCCCGTAGCCGTCGAGCTGGAAGTTCGGCCACGCCTCCCCATCGACATGCTCTTCCTCGCCCTCGAGCGTGTATCGGGTCGGGAGGAGCTCGTCGCTCCGTGGCGTCTCCCCCCGGCAAACCCGGCCCACGACCGAGCGGATGCGCGCCCCCTGCGCCTCGACCACGCCCGCAACCCAGTCATGGAAGTCCCCGGCCGAGGAGCGCTCGCCCGCGGCATCCATCGCGAGCGCGCAGAACGCGCCGTCCCGCAGCCAGGCGAAGTGGTATTGCGGGAAGTTGGGGCTCGCGATGTAGGCGCCGGAGGGCGCCTGTCCTTCTGCGATGATCCGGACCCCGTGATCGACGAGAGTCTGCGAAGAGAGCGTTGCGGTCATTCTCATCCTTTGACTGCCCCGGCCGTGAGGCCCTGGACGAAGTAGCGCTGGAAGACGAGGAAGACGATGATGACCGGGATGACGGCGATGAGAGAAGCGGCGAACACGAGACCCCACTGGGTCGCGTTCTGGCCCTGGAAGAGCTGGATCGCGACCGGGAGCGTCAGATGCTCCGGGGTGTTGATGATCGTGAGCGCCCAGGCGAACTCGTCCCAGCAGGAGAGGAAGGTGAAGATCGTCGCCGTCGCGAGCGCTGGCTTCCCGAGCGGGAGCGCGAGCCGCCAGTAGCGGGTCCACGCCCCAGCGCCGTCGACCTGCATCGCCTGGTCGAGCTCCCCCGGGATCGACTCGAAGAATCCGCGCAGCAGGAAGGTGTTGAGCGCGAGGGTCCCCGCGGTGTAGAAGACGATGAGGCCGAGGAGCGAGTCGAGCAGATGCAGCTGCTTGGCCAGGATGAACTGCGGGATGATGAGCATCATCGCCGGCACGATGAGCCCGAGCAGCAGGATCCGGAAGATGAGCTCGCGCCCCGGGAACCGGAACCGGGCGAATGCGTACGCCATCATCGAGCTCACGAGCACCGATGCCGCGGTCGCGACGACCGAGACGATGATCGAGTTCAGGAAGTACAGCCCGAAGTTCTGGGTCGTGAGCGCCTGCAGGTAGTTGTCGGTCGTCGCCGGGTCGGGGATGAACTGGGGCGGGAAGGTCAGAACGTAGGCCTGCGCCTTGAAGCTCGTCGATACCATGTAGACGAAGGGCGTGACCATCACGAGAGCGCCGACCACAAGGGCGGCGTAGCGGAACGTGGCGGCCAGGCCGCGCGTCGAGGTGCTGCGGCTCATGCGAGGCTCTCCCCGCTCCGGTCGCGGAACAGCCGCAGCTGGATGACCGCGACGACGAACACGATGACCGTGAGGATGACCGACAGGGCCGACCCGTAGCCGAAGTCGAGGAACGTGAACGCCTGCCGGTACATGTAGGTGAGCACGACATCCGTCTGGCCCACCGGGCCGCCGCCGGTCATGAGGAAGACGGAGGTGAAGACGTTGAAGCCGCCGATGACGAGCATGACGACGACGAAGAGCATGGCCGGCCAGATCGCGGGGAGCGTGACCGCGCGGAAGCGCTGCCAGCGGTTCGCGCCGTCGACGGTCGCCGCCTCCTCGAGCTCCTGCGGGACCCCCTGCAGCCCGGCGAGGAAGATCATCATCGCCCAGCCGATCCCCTTCCAGACGCCGAGGGCGCAGATGGCGGCGAGGGCGGTCCACCGTCCGGCGAGCCAGGAGGTTTCACCGGTCGTCAGGTGGAGGAAGTCGCCGAGGGTGAAGTTGATGAGCCCCTGGTCGGCGAAGAGGTATTTGAACAGGAGTGACACGACGACCCAGCTCGTGACGACCGGGAGGTAGAAGAGCACCCGGAACAGCGGCTGGGCGGGGCTCTTCTTCTTGAGGAGCATCGCGACCACGAGTCCGAGCACGATCTGCGGCGGGACGGTGAACAGCATGTAGATGCCGCTGTTGGAGAGGCTCAGCCAGAAGTGGTCGTCCTGGAAGGCCCGCAGATAGTTCTCGAGTCCGAGGAACTCGCTCGTCGCGCTCGCGACGATCTTCCAGTCGAAGAAGCTCATCTGCACGGCCTGCACCATCGGGTAGACGATCATGAGGCCGAACAGGATCGCCCCCGGTGCGATGAAGAGGTAAGGGGTGAGGCCGGCACGGAGCCGCCGGCCCGACGGCCTGGGTCGTCCCGATCCGGGCCGTGCAGCGGGGGTGAGCCCCGCTGCACGACCCGTCACGGTGTCATCCCTTGCGATGGTGGTCAAGACCGCCTAGTTTCCTGCCAGCAGCTCGTCGATCTGGGCCGCGGCCTTGCTGAGCGCATCCTTGACCGAGATCGTACCTTCGAACGCGGGCGTGAGCTCGGTCTCCAGGATGACGTCGACCTTGGAGGACTGCGGGATCGCGAGCCGCGACTTGGCGGTCTTCAGCTGGTCGGAGAACGTGGAGAAGAAGCTCGAGATCCCGGTCTGCTGATCCGCGAACGCGGGGATCACCGTCATCTGCCCGGTCTTCACCATCTCGATCTGGAACTGCTCGGTCTGGGTGAAGCGGATGAACTTGAGCGCCGCGTCCTGGTGCTGCGAGCTCGCCGTGAGGACGATGTCCTCCCCTCCGACGACACTGACCGATCCGCCGGGACCGGCCGGGATCGGTGCATAGATGGGCTTGAAGTCGGGGTACTGCCCGCTCCAGACGCCCTGCATCCACGGCCCGTCGAGGATCGTCGCGTACTGGCCTCCTGGAAGCCCGTCCGAGGTCCCCGTCGCGCCCTCGTTCCCGGTGATGAGATTCGGGATGAGGCCCTCCTGGTAGAAGTCGACGAGCATCTGCACCGCGGCGACGCTCTTTGGACTGTCGAGGTAGCCGGTGGCCTTCGTGAGGTCCTCGTTGGTGATCGCCCCGCCGCCGGACCAGATCCACGGGGAGATGTTCCACGCCTGCAGCTTGCTGTCGGCGAAGATCGAGATCCCCGTGCCCTTGAGCGCGGCCGCCATGGCCTTCAACTCGTCGAAGGTCGCCGGCGGCGCGCTCAGCCCGGCCGCGTCGAGCGCGGCCTGGCTCGTGACGAGCACCCGGGTGTTGGTGTCGAGAGGCAGCCCGTAGTACTTGCCCTGGTACAGGTTGGTGGACAGTGAGCCGGGGTAGGTCGCGTCGGCGAGCTTCTGGAAGTCGTCCATGGCGTCGGAGAGCGGCACGAGCACGCCGAGGTCGGCGAATTGCGGCACCCAGCCGAGGTCGGCCCGCACGAGATCGGGGAGGGCGTCGCCCGCTGCGCTCGTGGTGAGCTTCTGGAGCAGGTCGTCATACGGGATGTCGACGTACTTGACCTTGATACCGGGGTTCGCCGCCTCGAAGGCGGGGATCAGGGTCTTGTTGAGGGCATCCTGCTGCGTGGAGTTGCCTCCATTGCCGTAGGCACCCCAGAACGTGATGGTGACAGGGCTGTCGGCCGTGCCGTCGCCCCCGCCCGATTCGGCGGAACAGCCGGTCGCCACGATGGCGAGCGCTGCCGCGATCGCCACCGCCGATCCGAGCTTGCTGGAACGCTTCATTGCGAATACTCCTATCGTGTTCGATACTCCGCCTCCAGGGAACGAGTGCGGAGGGAGTGGTGCCTGGAGTTAGTTTTATCGCAAAAGTAATTCGATGTCAACAGGCCCATATCTCGAGGTGATTGCCCGTAGTATCTTGAAAGGCAAAAGAAACTCGACGCCATGTCGATGCCGCCCGGAAGGAGGGACCGTGAGGATCGCAACGCCGCCCTGGACGCCATCGTCCGGGCCCTCGCAATCCGTCGCGCTCGAGGTCCTCATCAACGGACCCCTCTCGCGCAGCGAGATCGCCCGGCGCCTCGACCTCTCGCCAGGGTCCCTCACCCGCCTGAGCACCCCGCTGCTCGACGCCGGACTGCTCGTCGAGGTCGGAGAGCGTGTCGACGGCCGCGCCGGGAGACCGTCACGGCCCCTCGACGTCGTCGCGGACTCACGGCACTTCATCGGGATGAAGCTCACCGGCAACGGCGTGCTCGGGGTCACGACCGATCTCCGGGCGAACGTCATCGCCACCGCCTCCGCGGCGCTGACCTCCCGGGCCCCCGATGCCGTCTCGGCCGTGCTCACAAGGCTGGCGCTCCAGCTCGCCGAGAGCGCGCCCTCGGTCACCGCCCTCGGCGTCGGGATCGGAGGACTCGTCTCCGGCCATGCCGTCGTCG
Organism: Clavibacter sp.; assembly: GCA_044508495.1. Lineage (GTDB taxonomy): Bacteria > Actinomycetota > Actinomycetes > Actinomycetales > Microbacteriaceae > Terrimesophilobacter. The sequence continues at coordinate 11,080 of JBIQHP010000043.1, read as the reverse complement.
CGAGCGCGCCGTTCCTCGAGTGGAACGATGTCCCTCTCGGCGGCCTGCTCGAGGATGCGACCGGGATCCCCACCGTGATCGAGAACGACGTCGTCGCCTTCACGGAGGCCGAGCACTGGTTCGGAGCGGGGCGGGGCCTCGACCGCTTCGCCGTGCTCACCCTCGGAGCCGGAATCGGCTACGGGCTCGTGGTCCACGATCGGCTCGTCGTGGACCAGGACTCCGGAATCGGTCTCGTCGGGCACTGGCCGATCGACCCCTTCGGGCCGGTGTGCCCCGCCGGGCACCGCGGCTGCGCGCGCAGCATGCTGACCCAGGCGGCGATCACCCAGGCCGTCTCGACGGCGCTCGCGCGCGAGGTCGGCTATGATGAGGCGCTCGACCTCGCCCTCGCCGGCGAGCCTGCCGCCCGACGGGTCGTCGACGACGCCGGGCGCGGACTAGGCCGGATGATCGCCGCGATAGCCAACCTCGCCGTCCCCGAACGGGTCATCCTCGGCGGGGAGGGGGTGCGTCTCGTGGATGTCGCCGAGGAGGCCATCCGCCGCGGGATCTCCGAGGATCGCGACCCGAGGACTCACGAGGTCGACCTCGTGACGACACCGGGCGACGACACCGAGTGGTGCCGGGGCGCCGCCGTTATCGCCATCCAGCGCTACGTGCTCGGCCGGCGGCTCTGAGCCACGGCATGGAGCGCACGGGTCGCCGGGTCACACCGCCACGATCTTCACAGCCCGCTCGATGCCGGCCAAGTCGATGGCGTTGCAGGTCAGCAACGGGAGGTCGTGCACCATCGCGGTCGCCGCGATCTGCAGGTCCAGGGCGCAGCGCCGGGGCTGGCGACCAGCCTCCCGCACGAGGCTGCAGAGCAGGCCGAACGCCTCCGCTTCATCCTCCCCGAAAGGAAGCACCCGATAGCCGGCGCGGGCGAAGCTCAACCGCTGCCGCCGTTCAGCACGCTCCAGAACGTCGCCGACGTCAAGCCCGCTGTGGAGTTCGGCCAGAGTCACCGCACTGATCAGAGGAGTCATGGACTTCCATGGGCTGAGATCGAGGTCCGCCGCATCGATGACCACGGAGGTGTCGAGCATGATCTGCGTCACTGCGCATTGGCCTCTCGTGCCTCGCGCTCCCGATTCTTCCGAGCCTGCCTTGCCCAGGCATCCTCGTCGACGTCATCCGGGACACCCTCATCGTAGGCCCGCCGCATAGCCAGGATTTCCGCCCACCAGGCGTCGGTGTCGATGGGAGGAAGCTTTCGCCATACTTCCTGGATCTCGCCCATCGTCATCCGGCGAGTCTCCGGCGGCAGGTCCTCGAGCGGGATGACGCTCGCGATCGGCTTGCCGTGCCGGGTGACGGTGAAGCGCTCACCCTGCTCGACGCGACGCATGATCGCGGCGTTGTCGTTGCGGAGCTCGCGCTGGGAGATGACGGTGCTCATCCACCGATTCTACCTGAGTTGCTACAGTTGTGCTACAACGTAGCGATCAACGACGCAGCTCCAGGGTGCAGCACTTGACGCCGCCGCCGCCGAGCAGCAGCTCGGAGAGATCGACGCCGATCGGGTTGTAGCCGCGCTCGCGCAACTGCCGCTCGAAGTCCTTCGCCCGGGAGGCGATCACGACGTTGTACCCGTCGGAGTAGGAGTTGAGGCCGAGCACGGCGGCGTCCTCCTCGGTGACGAGGATCGCATCCGGGTATCGCTCGCGCAGGACGGCGAGCCCCGCCTCGTTGAAGGCGGAGGGGAGGTAGGCGATGTTCGCCCTCTCACCGCTCGCCGGGGCGGGGTCGAGAACGGCGATCGCGGTGTCGAGGTGGTAGAAGCTGGGGTTGACGAGTTCGAGCGTGACGACCTCGCGCCCGAAGATCTCAGCCACCTCGCGGTGACTGTCCGAGTCGCTGCGGAAGCCGGTGCCGGCGAGGATCGCGTCGCCGACGAGCAGGAAGTCGCCCTCGCCCTCGTTGACCTCCTTCGGAACCCGCACGTCGTAGCCCTGCTCCCGGAACCAGTCCATGTAGGCGGGGCCTTCCGGCTGGCGCTCAGGGTAGGTGAAGCTCGCGCCGTAGGCGATGTTGTCGAGCACGAAGCCGCCGTTGGCCGCGTAGACCATGTCCGGCAGCCCCTCGATGGGGTCGATGAGCTGCACGTCGAAGCCGAGCCCGCGGTACGTCTCGTAGAGCACCTCCCACTGCGCGACGGCGAGCGAGGTGTCCGTCGGGGTCTCCGGATGCATCCACGGGTTGATCCGATAGCTCACGGTGAAGTAGTCCGGGCGGCACATCAGGATGGTGCGCCGGGACGCGTGCCGCTCCGGCACGGCTCTCTGGTTGTCGACGAGCGTGTCGCTCATAGGGGCCTCCGATGGGTTCCGGCGGACACTGTCGCTCACTCGAGCCCCGACGCGGGACGCCGATTCCAGTGTGTCACGTAGGTTTCTGACGCTTCCCGTCGAAGAGCGCACCGATTCTGCGTGGTGACTGGTCCTGACACAACGATTCGCCGTACAGTGTGGACATGGACAGCCTCGACTACGGCATCATCGATCTCCTGCGCCAGAACGCCCGTGCCGGGTACGGCGACATCGGCGAGGTCATCGGCCTCTCGGCCTCGGCGGTCAAGCGCCGCGTCGACCGGCTCGTGGCCGACAAGGTCATCCGGGGGTTCACGATCCAGGTCGACCCGAACGTCGACGGGCTCGCGACCGAGGCCTACGTCGAGCTGTTCTGCCGGGGCACGGTCGCGCCGGAGGAGCTTCGCCGGATCCTCGCCGCGGTCCCGGAGGTCGTCGACGCAGGCACCGTCACGGGGAGCGCGGATGCGATCGTGCACATGCGCTCACGCGACATCGCGAGCCTCGAGGTCGCCCTCGAACGCGTGAGGATCGCGCCGAACGTCGATCACACCCGTTCGGCGATCGTCCTGTCGAAGCTCATCCACCGGACCCACGAGCAGTAGCCGGCACCGCGCAGTAGCCAGCACAGCGCAGTAGCTGACACCGCGCAGTAGCCGGCACAGCGCAGAGCCCCCCGGCGTCAGGCGGCGATCGCCGCCGCCTTCTCGCGCAGGGGCTTGAGGGCGCCCGCCCACGCCGCGACCTGGTCGACCTGCTTCTGGAGCTCCGCGAGGTGGAGCTCGGCGGGCGCGAAGGTCGTGAAGTCCTTCCAGTCGGTGAAGAGCGAGAGCAAGACGTTCTGGCGCACGTCCGCGATCTCGAGCTCGGCGAGGACCTGCCGCAGGTGCTCGTTCGCGCGCACGCCGCCCATGCTCCCGTAGCTGACGATGCCGGCAGCCTTGTTGTGCCACTCCGCCGCCACGAAGTCGATGGCGTTCTTGAGTGCGCCGGGAATGGAGTGGTTGTACTCGGCGGTCACGAAGATGTAGCCGTCGAACTCGTCGACCGCGGAGGCCCATGCCTTCGTGTGCGCATGCTGATACTGTCCTCTGCCGGCCGGCAGCGCCTCGTCGAGCACCGGGAGCGCGAAGTCGGCGAGGTCGACCAGTTCGAACTCGACACCGTCCGCCTTCGCGTTGGCCTGAACCCACTCGCCCACGGCGCGCCCCTTGCGCCCCGGCCGCGTGCTGCCGACGATGATTCCGATCCTGAGGTGCGACACTCGTTCCCTTTCGCTGAAAGCCTGTTCCCATCAAACTTGGTGACACATCACCATAACTAATCATTGGTTGATGTGTCAACAATTGAGTAGAATGTTCAGGATGTCCGAGGTATCCGAGGTCAGCGAAGAGGAATGGGCTGTCTGGCGCAGTTTCTACGCCATGCGACGGCAGCTCGACCGCGCCCTCGAGAACCAGCTTCAGGAGGACTCCGGCATCTCGATGGCCGACTACGAGATCCTGCTGAGCCTCTTCCGCGCCCCGGAGCGCCGGATGCGCAGCCGCGACCTCGCCGCGCGCATCGGCTGGGAGAAGAGCCGCATCTCGCACCAGGCCACCCGCATGGAGGCGCGAGGGCTCGTCGAGCGCTCCGAGTGCGCCGATGACCTGCGGGGAACCTGGATCGGCCTCACGACGAACGGCCGGCGGGCCGTGCTCGGGGCGATGCGCCAGCACACCACTGCCATCCGGAGCCTGTTCTTCGACGTGCTCACGCCCGAGGAGCTCGTCTCGCTGCACGCCGTCTCCGAGCGGGTGCTCGGTGCCATTCAACCGCGCGCCGTCAACCCGCCGGACTGCGACGAGGCGTCCTGAGGGAGCCCTCAGTCCCACTCGCTCGGCGCAGGCGACTTCGTGGAGGGGAGGGCGACATCCGACCCCCAGGCCAGCAGCCACCCCGGCACCCGCATCCCGGGCGGCAGCTCGCCGAGCAGCCCGAGCAGGTCGCCCATGGGCACGTGCCCGCCGGCATCCTCGAGGAATCGCCCCCGCACGTAGAGGCGCGCGTAGATCTCCCCGCCGACCACGAAGCGCTGCTCGAGGTAGACATTGCGATCGTCGACCCCGAGAAAGCGACTCTCCACGTCGAAGCGCTGCCAGGGCTTCAGCGACTTCCGGTAGCTGATCGTCGAGCTCGCGACGACCGGGTACCAGCCGCGACGGCGCAGCTCCTTCCAGAGACCGGATGCGCGCAGCAGATCGAACCGCCCGATGTCGGAGATCGAGAGGTAGCGGCCGTTGTTCATGTGGCGGTTGACGTCGAGGTCGGTCGGCAGCACCCGGAACCGGCTCACGACGACCTCGAAGGGGCCGGGAACCGAGCGGATCGGGGAGAGGAAGTGCAGGAGGGTACGCCACAGCAGGTTCACCTCGGCAGGATACCGCCGACCTGCCGATCCGCTGCATCCGCGGCGGTTTACACGACGAATCTCGCCGCCAGCCGCTGATTCCGTGGCGGAATGGTCAATTTCGAAGCGGAAACCGTTGCAAACCTCGGAGAATTCCGATTGACTGCCTAGAACCCGCGAAGCGCGCTTCGCGCCTCGAAAGGCACACGACGACGTGACCGTATCGACAGAGACCGCCCCGGTGGCCGACCGCGCACCGGACGAACCCCAGGGCACCGTCGTGCTCGAAGCGGTCACCAAGCGGTTCGGCTCGTCCACCGCCGTCGACGCCATCGACCTCAGGGTCGAGCCCGGTGAGTTCCTCTCGCTCCTCGGGCCCTCCGGCTGCGGCAAGACGACCACGCTGCGCATGCTCGCGGGCTTCGAGCAGCCGGATGCCGGCTCCATCAGGATCTCCGGCCAGGACGTCCTCGGCATCCCGCCCTACAAGCGCAACGTCAACACCGTGTTCCAGGCCTACGCCCTCTTCCCGCACCTGAGCGTGGCGGAGAACGTCGCCTACGGGCTCCAGCAGACGCGCGTGCCCAAGGACGAGATCCGCACCCGCATCTCCGACGCGCTCGAGATGGTCCGGATGCGCCAGTTCGCCGACCGCAAGCCGCAGCAGCTCTCCGGCGGCCAGCAGCAGCGCATCGCCCTCGCCCGCGCGCTCGTGAACCGGCCTTCGGTCCTGCTGCTCGACGAGCCGCTCGGCGCGCTCGACCGTCAGCTCCGCGAGGAGATGCAGCTCGAGCTCAAGCTCCTCCAGTCGCGCGTGGGCATCTCCTTCATCTTCGTCACCCACGATCAGCACGAGGCGCTGTCGATGAGCGACCGGATCGCCATCATGCGCGAGGGCCGCATCGAACAGCTCGCGGATGCCGACACCATCTACGCCTCGCCGGCCAACGCCTACGTGGCCGGCTTCGTCGGGCAGCAGAACTTCCTCGCCGGCACCGCTCGCAAGGCCGGCGTCGCCGAGACCGCGGTGGGCGACGTCGTCACGTCCGGCAGGAACGAGGAGGTGCGGGACGGAGAGGCGGTCGTCGCCGCCGTGCGCCCCGAGTTCGTGCAGCTACACCGCTCCGGCGAGAGCGTCACCGGCCCCAACCGCTTCGCGGGCACGGTCCTCAGCACCGCCCACCTCGGCGAGACCGTGCAGTTCCTCGTCGAACTGGGCGACGGGGTCTCGATGCAGTCCCGTCTGCCCACGCCGACCGCTCCGGGCCTCCGGGAGGGCGACGAGGCCGTCGTCAGCTTCTCGCCGGACAGCGTCCAGTTCTTCCCCTCCGATCACCCCTCACGCAAGCAGAGCAGAGTCTAAGGAGTCACGACATCATGAGCGAAGAGCCGATCCGAATCCTGGCGTCGCGGAACGCCGTCCCGATCATCAAGCGCGAGCTGTCGCGCAGGAGGTTCCTGGCCTTCTCGGCGGCCGCGGCATCCGCCGCAGCCCTCGCCGCCTGCACCCCCGGCGGGACCAAGCCGTCCACGGGCGTTGCAGCCTCGGGCGGCCCGCTCGAGCCGGGACTCAACATCTACTCCTGGGGAGACTACGACGACCCGGGCGTCGTGCAGAGCTTCACCGACGAGCTCGGCCCCAAGGTCACCTTCGACTCCTACGGCTCGAACGAGGAGATGATCTCCAAGCTCATCGCCGCCAAGGGCACGAGCGGATACGACATCGTGGTGCCCACGGGCGTCTTCATCCCGCAGATGGCGGCGAACGGGCTGCTCGTCGAGCTCAACCACGAGCTGATCCCCAACCTGCAGTACATGGACCCCGCCTTCCTGCGTCAGGAGTGGGACCCCGAGAACAAGTACTCGGTCTGCAAGGCCTGGGGAACGACCGGCTTCGTCTACGACAAGACCGTCATCACCCGCGAGCTGACGACCTGGAACGACTTCCTGGACGCCGCCCAGAAGGAGGCGAGCGGCAAGACGACCGTGCTCGACGACCCGGCCGAGATCACCGGGATCTACTTCTGGGCGAACGGAATCGACTGGAACACCACGGACCCCGCCGACCTCGACGCCGCGGAGGACTACCTCGTCAACACCCTCGCCCCGCACATCGCCGCCTTCGACTCCTACCCCGGCGGCGTGGCGATCCCCGAGGGGACGCAGGTGCTCATGCAGGCCTGGAACGGCGACGCGCGCCTCGGCATCATGGAGGGCGGTGAGCCCGAGCGCTGGGCCTGGAGGCTCGGCTCGCCGGCCACCGAGCTGTGGATGGACAACTGGTCGATCGCGGCGGGTGCGCAGAGTCCCGAGGCGGCCCACGCCTTCATCAACTACACGATGGTCCCGGAGACCCAGCTCATCCAGCTCGACTACATCGGCTACCACACGGGAGCGACCGGCATCGAGGAGGCGGCGAACGACGAGGGCCTCGAGATGCTCGACATGGTCTTCTTCACGCCGGAGCAGCTCGGCACGATGAAGAACGGGGAGCTCAACGAGGCGCAGGATCGGGTGGTGGCCATCTGGAATACCATGAAGGCCGCCGCGGGTGCCTGAACCGCGGATGCCGAAGGCCGCGCTCGCGCTTCCGGCGTGGGTGTGGCTGCTGGCCTTCTTCGCGGCGCCCGTCGGCCTCATCGTCTGGTACAGCTTCGGCTACAAGCCGGGGATCTTCGGCACGCACGCCACCGACATCCTGTCGCTGGACCGCTACGCCGAGGCGCTCTCGCCGACCTTCTTCACCACCTTCTCGAACACGCTCTGGGTAGGGGTCGTCGGCACCGCCCTGTGCCTCCTGATCGGCATGCCGGTCGCCTACTGGATGGCGGTCAAGGTGCCGCCCTCCCGTCGCGGCCTCCTCATCGCCGCCATCATGATCCCGTTCTGGACGAACTTCCTGGTCCGCACGATCGGCTGGCAGATCATCCTCGCCCCGCAGGGCTGGCTGTCCCAGGGCCTGCAGTCGGTCGGGGTCATCGACGGTCCCCTCGAGGTGCTCTACACCCGCACGGCCGTGCTCATCGGCGTCGTCTACAACTACCTGCCGCTCATGATCCTGCCGCTCTTCGTCGCCTTCGACCGGGTCGGGGAGCCGCTGCGCGAGGCCTCGAAGGATCTCGGCGCCGGCAGGCTGAGCACCTTCCTGCGGGTCACCCTGCCGCTCGCCCGGCCCGGGATCATCGCCGGACTGCTGCTCGTCTACATCCCGCTCATGGGCGACTACATCACCGCCACGGTGCTCGGCGGCGCGAAGGGGAACATGGCCGGGCAGCTCGTGGCGAGCCAGTTCCAGACCGCGCAGAACTGGGCGCTCGGCTCCGCGATGGCGGTCGTGCTCATCCTCACCATCCTGCTGAGCGCGGCCGTGCTCGGGCTGCTGATCTGGCTGGCGACACTCCCCTTCCGCGCGCACTACCGACTGCGTCTGGGGGCGGGAACGTGAGCGAGACCGCGACCAAGCGCATCGCGCTGGCCCGCTCGGCTTCGGCCCGCTCCGGGGCGAAAGGGGCTGCGGGGCCTCGCGTCCGGTCACGGCGCAGTCTCTCCGACCGGCTGTTCGGGATCTGGGGCGTGCTCGTGCTGCTCTTCCTGTTCGCCCCGATCATCGTGATCCTCATCTACTCGTTCAACACCGGGCGCCTGCTCATCGCCTTCGACGGCTTCGGCATCGACCCGTACCTGACGATCCTGAACAAGCCGGCCATCCAGAACGCCGTGTGGGTCTCCCTCCGGTCCGGCGTGCTCTCCGCGCTCTTCGCGACCGTGATCGGAACGCTCGCCGGTGTCGCGATGGCACGGCGCCCGGGAAAGTGGGTCGGCTGGTTCCTCGGCCTCCTCGTGCTTGTGACGGTGACCCCGGAGATCGTCGACGCCGTCTCCCTGCTTCCCTGGGTCGTCTTCCTCGGACAGGACCTCGGGCTCTCGATCTTCAACGACGGGATCTTCCGTCTCGTCGTCGGGAACTCCCTCTTCTCGATCGCGGTCGTGAGCTACATCGTGCGGACGCGGCTCGTCGGCATCAGCGAGAGCCTCGAGGAGGCCTCGGCGGACCTGTACGCCCCGCCGGCCCGCACCTTCTGGAGGATCACGCTCCCCCTCGCCATGCCCGCGGTCCTGGCCGGCGGGCTCCTGTCGTTCACGCTGAGCCTCGACAACACCGTCATCGCCTCCTTCGTGCAGGTCTCCGGCTCGACCCCGTGGCCGGTCTACGTGCTGAGCGCGGTGCGGAGCGGGCTGCGCCCCGAGATCGCCTCGGTGTCGGCGCTCATGCTGCTCCTCACGCTCGTGGCCCTCGGCGTCGTGGCCTGGGTGCTCAGGCGCTCGGGCGACTCCGCGACCGACATCGCCAGGACGATGGCCGGCGGCTGACCGGGGAGGAAGGGGAACGCCATGCAATTCGCCGACACCGTGTTCGCCGGAGGCGCCGTCTTCACGGCGAACGCCGTCCACTCCACCGCGACCGCCGTCGCCGTGCGGGGAGGGCGCATCATGGCTGTCGGTCATGACGAGGTGCG
>JBIQHP010000043.1:0-1720 GCA_044508495.1 Clavibacter sp. | reverse complement strand
GCTGGGCTTCCAGCTGCACTTCCACGCCATCGGCGACCGCGCGGTGCGGGAGAGCCTCGACGCGATCGAGGCGGCGATCGCCGCCAACGGCCGGAACGACCACCGCCACCACATCGCCCACCTGCAGGTCGTGCATCCGGATGACGTGCCCCGGTTCCGCGCGCTCGGCGTGACCGCGAACATGCAGTCGCTCTGGGCCGCCCTCGAGCCGCAGATGGTCGAACTCACGCTCCCATTCCTCGGTGAGCCGCGCAGCTCCTGGCAATACCCCTTCGGGGACCTGCTGCGCAGCGGGGCGACGCTCGCCGCGGGAAGCGACTGGTCGGTCAGCACCCCGAACCCGCTTGCCGCCATCCACGTCGCCGTCAACCGGCTCGCCGCGCCCGGCGGCGAGGAGGAGTCGTACGAGGTGTTCCTGCCCGAGCAGGCCGTCGATCTCGCGAGTTCGATCACCGCGTACACGGCGGGCTCGGCGTTCGTGAACCACCTCGACGAGTGCGGCACGATCGAGACCGGCAAGCTCGCCGACCTCGTCGTGCTCGACCGCGACCCCTTCACGCATCCGGCCGAGGAGATCGGGCTGACCCGCGTGCTGCAGACCTTCGTCGGCGGCGAGCGGGTCCACGCCGCTCCCGATGCCTGAGACCGAGCGCGCTTAACCCATCTCAAGGAGTTTCTGCTGCGTCTGCCCGAATAGGCCGATAGTGCGCTGGGTATCGGCTGGATCTCCTTGATTCGGGTCAAGCGCGCTCGGTCCAGTCGTTGACGGCGGCGTCGGGTATTGGTACGTTGCGGCGGATGTCGGATCTCCCGGCGCGACCAGACGTGGAGGTGTCTGCACCGTGAGGCTCTCGGTCGACCCGCGCTCGGCGACCCCGCCCTTCGAGCAGGTGCGGGTGCAGCTGCTCGAGCTCGTGAGCAGCGGAGAGCTCGCCCCCGGCACCCGCCTGCCGACCGTGCGCCGGCTCGCCGAGGATCTCGGGATCGCCCCGAACACGGTCGCGCGCACCTACCGCGAGCTCGAGACCGACGGGATCATCGAGACGCGCGGACGGCACGGATCCTTCGTGGCTGCGCACGGCGACCCCGCCGAGCGGCAGGCACAGGAGGCGGCCGCCGACTTCGCCCAGCGCATCCGCAAGCTGGGGGTCGGCACGGAGGAGGCCGTCGCCCTCGTGGCCGCCGCCCTGCGCGGCGAACCCCCTCGATAGGCTTGCCCCATGAGCAACCGAGCCGAGGTCGAGTGCTGGCTCACCGACATGGACGGCGTCCTCGTGCACGAGAACATCCCGCTCCCAGGGGCGCCGGAGCTCATCCGGCAGTGGCGCGAGCGGGGAACGCCGTTCCTCGTGCTCACCAACAACTCGACCTACACGCCTCGCGACCTGAGCGCGCGGCTGAGGGCGAGCGGACTCGACGTCCCCGAGCAGTCGATCTGGACCTCGGCCCTCGCGACCGCCGACTTCCTCGCCAAGCAGAAGCCCGGCGGCACGGCCTTCGTGATCGGCGAGTCGGGCATCACGACCGCCCTGCACGAGGCCGGGTTCGTCATGACCGAGACCGAGCCGGACTTCGTCGTCGTGGGCGAGACGCGCAGCTACTCCTTCGAGGCGATCACGCGCGCCATCCGCCTCATCAACGCCGGCTCGCGCTTCATCATCACGAACCCGGATGTCACCGGCCCCTCGGCGGACGGCCCGCTTCCGGCGACCGGCGCCGT
>JBIQHP010000042.1:0-17937 GCA_044508495.1 Clavibacter sp. | reverse complement strand
GAATGCCCGTTCGCGAACCCTCTGACACCGAGTCGGCGCTCGAAACGTACACCCACCCGAGCAAGCTTCACAACCCCTCGGTCTACCCCCCTTTTGCGGGGTGGCGGAAGCCGGGCGGCCTGGCAGGGCTCGGAGCCGGGGCTAGCCTTGACGGGTGACGACTCCGACCCTCGCCTCCGATCTCGACTTCGCGCTCTCGCTCGCCGACCTGGCCGACGCGATCTCGTACGACCGCTTCCGCGCGGCCGACCTCGAGGTGTCGATGAAGCCCGACATGACCCAGGTGACGGATGCCGACCGCGCCGTCGAGGCGAGCATCCGCGAGTCGATCGGGCGGAACCGGCCCGGCGATGCGATCTACGGCGAGGAGTACGGAACCATCGGCGACTCCGCCCGGCAGTGGATCGTGGACCCCATCGACGGGACGGCCAACTTCGTGCGCGGGGTGCCCGTGTGGTCGACGCTCATCGCACTCGCGATCGAGGAGGTGCCCGTGCTCGGCGTCGTGAGCGCCCCCGCCCTCGGGCGACGCTGGTGGGGCGCCGACGGGCTCGGCGCCCGCACGCGCGACCTCGACGGGAGCGAGCGCGGCATCCGGGTCTCCGGGGTCGCCGACCTCGAGCACGCGTCGATCGCGCTGAGCGGGCTCGACCGCTTCGAGCAGGAGGGCAGGCTCGAGAACTACCTCGACCTTGCCCGGCGGGTCTGGCGCACCCGCGACTACAGCGATGCCTGGCCCTACATGATGGTCGCCGAGGGCGTCGTGGATGTCGCGGGCGAGTACGGTCTGCAGCCCTACGACATGGCCGCCCTGTTCCCCATCGTCGCCGAGGCCGGCGGAACGCTCACCGCGATGGACGGGGAGCCCGGGCCGTGGCACGGCTCGGCGCTCGCGACCAACGGGCTCCTGCACGACGCCGTGCGGGGGGTTCTCACGCCCTGACCCCGGGCAGTACACTGCTGCCAGCCGTGCACAGCGCACGTCATCCGAGGGAGGCAGATGCGTACCACCATCGCAAGGCTCACGAGTGTCGGCGCCGTTCTCGTCGTCGCCGTCATGCTCGCCGGATGCAGCGCCATCGGCGGCATCATCAAGGAGGCGACCGGCAGCGACCCCTTCAACAACACCGACCCCTTCTCGATCAAGGTCGGCGACTGCTTCGCCGAGCCGGACTTCGCCGACGACGACACCGTGAGCGAGATCAGCTTCGTCGAGTGCTCCGCGGCGCACGACAACGAGGCCTACGCGAGCGTGCTCATGTCGGATGCCGCGTTCCCGGGCGACGACGCCACCGTCGACCAGGCCGAGGATGCCTGCGGCTCGCGCTTCCTCAGTTTCATCGGGGCGGCATCCGACTATGCCGGGACGCTCAACTACTCGGCCTTCTTCCCGACGGCGGAGAGCTGGGACGCCGGGGATCGCGAGATCCTCTGCTACGTCTACGACGATGCGGGGCAGACGATCGGCAGCCTGGAGAACGCCGCGGGCTGACCCGCTCGCCGGTGATTTCCACATTTTTGCATACTGTGCAAAAATGAGGCAATGACTTCTCCTGCTGTGCCCAGAACCGACCGGGCACGCCCCGAACGCGCGCGCTCCCACGAATCCACCCGCGGTCTCATCCTGCTCTTCGTCGGGCTCATGCTCGCGATGCTGCTCGCCTCGCTCAGCCAGACCGTGCTGAGCGCCGCCATGCCCACGATGGTCGGCGAGCTCAATGGCGTCGACCTCATGCTCTGGGTCATGACCGCCTACATCCTCGCCTCGACGATCATGATGCCGATCTACGGCAAGGTCGGCGATCTCATCGGCCGCAAGGGCCTCCTGCTCTTCGCGATCGTGGCGTTCATGGCCGGCTCGGTGCTCGGCGGCCTCGCCGGCGACATGAACCTGCTCATCGTCGCGCGCGTCGTGCAGGGCATCGGCGGCGGCGGGCTCATGATCCTCTCGCAGGCGATCATCGCGGATGTCGTCCCGGCCCGCGAGCGCGGCAAGTACATGGGCGTCATGGGCGCGGTCTTCGCGGTCTCCTCGGTCGCCGGGCCGCTCCTCGGCGGCTGGTTCACCGAGGGGATCGGCTGGCGCTGGACCTTCTGGATCAACATCCCCCTCGGCATCCTCGCCCTCGCCGCCTCGGTCGCGTTCCTGCACCTGCCGAAGCACGACACGACCGTGCGCCCGAGGATCGATGTCGCCGGCATGGCCCTGCTCGCCGCCGCCACGACCTGCCTCGTGCTCATCGCGAGCTGGGGCGGGAGCACCTACGACTGGGATTCGCTGCAGATCCTCCTGCTCGTCGCAGGGACCCTCGTCACCGGAGCGGCCTTCGTGCTCGTCGAGCTGCGCACCCCGGAGCCCATCATCCCGATGAGCCTGTTCCGCGAGCGCAACTTCACCCTCACCACGATCGCCGGCCTCCTCACCGGCGTCGCGATGTTCGGCGCCATCGGCTACCTTCCCACCTACCTGCAGATGACCTTCGGCGAGGACGCGACGATCGCGGGCCTCCTCATGATCCCGATGATGGGAGCGCTGCTCGTGACCTCGGTCGTGACCGGCTGGCTTGTGAGCCGCTACGGCCGGTACAAGTGGATGCCCATGGTCGGCGCCCTCTTCGTGGCCGCGGGCCTCGCCCTGCTCAGCACCATGACGCCTCAGACCCCGTTGTGGGTGTTCTGCAGCTACCTCGCGGTCATGGGCATCGGACTCGGCACGAGCATGCAGATCCTCGTGCTCATCGTGCAGAACACCTTCCACGTGCGCATGGTCGGCACGGCGACGGCGTCGAACAACTACTTCCGCCAGATCGGGGCGACCCTCGGGAGCGCCTTCGTCGGGAGCCTGTTCGCGACGCGCCTGTTCGACCTGCTCGGCGAGCGGCTGCCCATGACGGGCAACGTCGCCGGGAGCGCCCACTCGCTCACCCCGGAGGCCGTCAAGCACCTGCCGGATGCCATCCGCACGGTCATCGACCAGGCCTATAACGACGCGCTCACCCCGCTCTTCCTCTGGATGGTGCCGCTCGCGCTCGCCGCCTTCGTGCTGCTGTGCTTCGTCAAGGAGGTGCCGCTCGCGACGACGATCGACCGCGACACGGTCATCGAGAACTCGGTCGCCGAGGGCAACCTGCTCGTGACGGCCGACGAGGAGTAGCCGGGCGCTCGGAGGCCATGCGGTCCGCGCCCGCGAATAGGCTGGCGGCATGACGGGCGAGACCATGCGGGCAGTGCTGTTCCACGAGTTCGGCGCCATCCCCGAGCTCGCTGAGGTTCCGGCACCGCGATGCCCGCCTCGCGGCGCCGTCATCCGGGTGCGGGCGACCGGCCTGTGCCGCAGCGACTGGCACGGCTGGATGGGACACGACGACGGCATCCGGCTGCCGCACGTGCCCGGCCACGAACTCGCCGGGGTGATCGACGAGGTGGGCGCGGAGGTCCGGAACTGGAAGCCGGGCGACCGCGTCACCGTGCCGTTCGTGTGCGCGTGCGGGCGCTGCGAGCAGTGCCTGCTCGGGAACCAGCAGGTCTGCGACGCCCAGGAGCAGCCTGGGTTCACGCACTGGGGGTCGTTCGCCGAGCTCGTCGCCATCGCCGAGGCCGATGCGAACCTCGTGGCGCTGCCGGCCGACCTCGACTTCGTCTCGGCTGCCGCTCTGGGCTGCCGTTTCGCCACGGCCTACCGCGCCGTCATGACGCAAGGTCGCGTGCGGCCCGGCGAGTGGGTGGCGGTGCACGGATGCGGCGGAGTCGGCCTCTCGGCCGTCATGATCGCCGTCGCGGCGGGCGCGCGCGTCGTCGCCGTCGACGTCTCGGAGCAGGCGCTCGCGCTCGCCGTCGAACTCGGTGCCGTCGCGGTGCCCGGCACCGGGGATGTCGCGAGGGCGATGCGGGAGGCCACGGACGGCGGAGCGCACCTCTCGCTCGACGCCTTCGGGAGCACCGCGACCTGCGACAACTCGATCCGCAGCCTGCGCAAGCGCGGACGCCACGTGCAGGTCGGCCTCATGCTCGCCGACCACGCGAGCGCGCCCATCCCCATGGACCTCGTGATCGCGAACGAGCTCGAGCTCCTCGGCAGCCACGGCATGGCCGCCCACGAGTACCCGGAGATGCTCGCCAGGATCGCACGCGGCGAGATCGACCCGCGGATGCTCGTCGGCCGCACGATCACGCTCGAGGAGGCCCCCGAAGCGCTCGCCACGATGGAGAGCGGCGCCCATCCGGGAATGACGGTCATCGACCTGCCGTAGTCCCTTTCGCGCGGGTGGTACCGTCGCGCGCGGGTGAGAATGGACCCGCGCACGACGAATTCACCAGCGCACCGAGGAGGCCGATCATGCCCGAACCCACCACCGCGCTCCCCACGGCGGCGATCGCGGATGCCGCGGTACGACTCGGCATCCCCGTCGCGACCGCGCCGGCCGCCCTGCGACCGCTCCTGCCCGGCAGGATCCTCTCCGGCCCGGCGATGCCGGTGACCCACCTCGGCAGCGTCGACGTCATCCTCGAGACGATCGACGACTCCCCCGCAGGAGGTGTGCTCGTGGTCGACAACGGCGGGCGCGAGGACGAGGCCTGCGTGGGCGATCTCATCGTGCTCGAGGCGAAGCTCGCCGGGCTCGCCGGAGTCGTCGTCTGGGGGCGTCACCGCGACACCGCGCAACTGCTGCAGATCGGGCTTCCGGTGCACAGCCTGGGCGCATACCCCTACGGACCGCGCCGGGTGCCGCCGGCCGGCCGGCGGATGGCCTCGGCCTTCCTCGACGGCGCACCGGTCACCGAGGCCGACGAGATCGTGGCGGACGACGACGGAGTGCTCGTCGTCGGGCCGGAGCGGCGCGAGGAGCTCTACGAGACGGCTCGCGGCATCCTGGCCACGGAGACCGCGCAGGCCGAGCGGATGCGCACCGGCACCGACCTGCGAACCCAGCTCGACTTCGCCGGCTACCGGCGCAAGCAGGAGGCCGATCCGGGCATGACGCTGCGGCGCCATCTGCAGGACACCGGCAGCGCGATCGAGACCTGAGAGCGCGGGTCACGACCCCCGAATCGGGGTGAATCACGCCATGATCGACCCCCAAATCGAGGGCGATTCGACCAGATTCTGGCGTCAGGGGGTATCCATGGCGACGACGAGACGTTAGCGTCGAGCCTGGCCCGAACAGGGACCATCGCCCGAACCCGAATGGATACTCGATCGTGGCCGCATCTGCGCCGTCCTCTCTGCCTATTCTCACCCGCCGTCGCGCCGGGCGCTTCGTCGCGATCGCCACGGTGTTCGCCCTGCTCGGGATCGGTCAGCTGAGCTTCGCCGGCGACACCTCGCCGGCGGCCGCCGCGATCTACGACGCGTCCACCTACCCGCTCAAGTTCGCATCGACGACGAGCCCGGTGAACCCCACTCCGATCACCTCGGGCGCGACCGGTAAGTCCGTCGGGGACGTCGTCCGCTTCAATGGAGTGACGACGATCGACGGCATCGTCATCGACGCGGTCGTGCGCACCGTCGCCATCCAGCAGGTGTCGATCACCAATTTCGACGGCGGCGGCGCCGTCAACGCTCCGCCGCCCGGCTCGAGCCAGTCCGTCGGCGACCTCCTGCTCACCGACATCAACACGCCCACCGGCTCCGAGCCCATGGTGACCTTCGAGTTCAGCTTCTACGAGGGCGGCACCTACACGGGTGCCGGAACCGGCGTTCCGGTCACCCTCGCGAACGTCGCGATCAACTCCTATGACATCGACGGCCTCGTCAACTCGAAGCAGTTCACCGACTTCCGGGGCTTCCAGTCGTACAAGGTCTACACCGATCCGGGCGACCCGAGCAACAAGGGCCTTGCGGTTCTCGATCAGGGAGGCGGCCTGGTCCGCTTCATCAGCAAGAGCGCCTCGCTGGGCGCGACCACGACCAGCGGATCGTACTCCTGGTCGCGCGTCCAGGTGAACTACGACAAGATCTCGACCCTCACCATTCGTCTCGGCGTCATCGGCAGCCAGGGCGCGTTCTTCGCTCTCGACTTCAGCGCCGGAGGGATCTGGACCACGAACGGCACGACCCCGGTGACCCCGGAGGAGCACGACAACCCGTTCAACACGCCACCGACGACGGAGAACATCACGACGTTCTACGCGGCCCAGGGCACCGGATACGTCTTCCGCGCCGCCGACTTCCCCTACGAGGATGTCGACGACAACGCCTTCGCGGCCGTGCAGATCGTGTCGCTGCCCGCGGCGGGCGAGGGCGTCCTGGAGTACTTCGACG
Organism: Clavibacter sp.; assembly: GCA_044508495.1. Lineage (GTDB taxonomy): Bacteria > Actinomycetota > Actinomycetes > Actinomycetales > Microbacteriaceae > Terrimesophilobacter. Next base: position 11,675 of record JBIQHP010000042.1, on the reverse strand, counting down.
GGGCCGACTGGGTGCCGGCCACCGCGGGGCAGGTCATCGCGACGAGCGATCTCGACCTGGGCGTGCTGCGCCTCGTTCCCACCGCCACCGGAGGGAGTTTCACCTTCAAGGTATACGACGGGCTCGATTTCAGCTCCCCCGCAACCCTGACCTTCTTCGCCCCGGAGAACGCCCAGGCCATCGACTTCCCCACGCCGGCCACGCAGGACGGTAACGCCCAGCGGACCTTCGCCTCCGGTGCGAGCGCATCCTCGGGCCTCACTCCGACGCTGACCTCGCTCACTCCCGGCGTCTGCACCGTGAGCGGGCTCGACATCACGACGCTCGCGCTCCCCTCCGGCGTCACGACCGCCACCTGTGTGATCGTCGCGACCCAGGACGGCGATGCGAGCTACGGTCGTGCCGAGGCCGTCACGCAGCAGTTCTCGGTGACCAAGCTCCTGGCGCAGACGATCACCTTCGCCAACCCGGGCAATCGCGCCTTCGACCCCGCTCCGATCGCGAGCGGGGCCGTGAGCGACTCCGGGCTCGCCGTCACTCTGAGCTCCCTCACCCCGACGGTGTGCACCGTCTCCGGCCTCGACATCCAGCCGGTGAGCCCTGGTCTGTGCAACGTGCGGGCGAGCCAGCCGGGCAACGGCACCTACAGTCCGGCGTCCCCGGTCTCCCAGACCTTCACGCTGCAGAAGATCGCGCAGGCGATCACGTTCGCGCCGCCCGCCACCATGACGATCGACGACGGATCCGTCACGCTCTCGCCCACGACGAACGCCGCGGGCCTGACGGTGACGCTGACGTCGAGCACTCCCACCGTGTGCACAGTCTCGGGGCTCACCGTCACGTTCCTCGATCCCGGCGTCTGCACGGTGACCGCTTCGCAGCCGGGCGACGGCACGCGCTCTGCCGCCAGCGACGTGACCCGCTCCTTCCACATCATCCAGATCGCCACCACAGCGCTCGACGCCGCTCGTGCAGGCTCGCCGTTCAGTCAGCAGCTCGTGGTCGCCGGTGCCGGCGGCGGCGGAGTCTGGTCGGCGACCGGCCTGCCGGCGGGACTCAGCCTGAATCCGACGACGGGCCTGCTGTCCGGAACCCCGAAGGGCGCGTTCAGCGGAACGGTGACGATCTCCTACCTCGAGGACGGCGCCCTCCAGCTCATCACGCTCGCATTGGACATCGAAGCCGCGGCATCCTCGGCACCGACGGGCATGGCCTCCACGGGGGTCGACTCGACCTACGCCGCCGGGGTCGGCGGGTTGCTCATCCTGGCCGGCCTGGCCTTCACCCTGGCATCGATCACACGCCACCGCACCCGGCACCCGCGCTGAGCCCCTCGGCACCATCGAGGGCAAGCCGGCCAGCCACGCGCCGAGCACGACGGCTGGCTGGCTAGCTGCCGGCGACGCGCCCGAGCTTCCAGTAGCCGCAGAACGTGACGTTCGCCTTGGGGACGTCACGCTCGCCCACGAGGTGGCGACGCGCGCCGGTCGCGACGGCGGACTCCCCCACGGCGAAGGCATACACCGACCCTGCCGGGAACTGGAGCGCACGCAACGCGGGCAGCGCAGCCGAGCCCGGCTCCGCGTGGGGCGCTCGTTCGACCCAGTGGACGGTGACGCCGTCGGGCTCGCCGAGCTCCTGCCGGTCGGCGGAGTCGAAGAGCTCCACGATCGCGTGACCGGTCGTCTCCCGCGGGAGGTCACGGAGAACTCCGGCGACGGCCGGAAGGCCGCTCTCGTCCGCGACCAGAAGCGTCCAGTCCGCCGGGACGGGCTTGAATCCGCGGCCCTGGTCGATGAACGCGACCGCCGCACCGGGGTCGACGGATGCCGCCCAGGGTGCGGCGATCCCTTCGCTGCCGTGCACCACGAAGTCGATGTCGAGCTCGACGGGGTCGGGCCGGTAGGAGCGCACGGTGTAGTTGCGGATCACCGGACGGGTGCCCTTCGGCAGCGTGAGGTACCTGAGGTATCCGCCGATGCCGAACCGGTCCGGCAGGTTGTCCAGCCGGGAGTCGTCGCCGACCGGCACCGCGAGCCGGAACCACTGGTCGAAGCCCTGGTATTCGAACTTCTCGAGGTCGCCGCCGCCCAGGGTGACGCGCACCATGTTCGGAGTCACTCGTTCGGTGCGGAGCACCTCGGCCTGCACGAGCCCTGACGGAGCGTGGGTGACGGCGATGTTGCTCACGGTGGTCACGCATCCTCCTCGCAGCCGGGCGATGCCGCCCGCAGGCCGAAAACTAAGGTTAGCCTAACCTAGGTTAGACGCCGTGTCGACAGGGCTGGGTGGCGGCCGTGGGCGAGCCGAGCCGACACGGGTCTCGCACGATCCGAAGAGTCCGACAACGCGCGACAGTGCCGTGCCCAACAGGGCATCCGTGGTGGAGATGGGGGGAATTGAACCCCCGTCCACTGCTGTGGTCGTATGCCTTCTACGGGTGTAGCCAGTGCAGGCGTTCTGCTCGGCTCCGGAATTTGCCACTGGCACCTAATCCGACGAGCCCAGTCCTAGTGCAAGTCCCGCGACGCCCTAAGACGTAACGCCGCAGCGAGCTCCCTAGCTGACGTCAGGAATCCGGGTAGGGAGCATTCCCGGCCTGACGGACTTCTTTAGTGCGCTCGCTTAGGCAGCGAGGGCGAAGTCAGTGCGCTTTGCATTGGCACTTGTTTTTTGCGGGGATCGTTAACGAGATAACCCTGCATCCTCGACCCGCTTCTCACACTCTCGCAGGCAATGTCGAAACCGATCATCCCCATGCTCGAGCCTCCCCATCACTGGTGGTGGAGGAAGCCGGCCACTGTCGCGCGCTGTGGAGTTGTCAAACGCTCCCCTATGGGAGCCTTCTATTCTACACCAAGCAATGCAAGCATGAACCGACCTGAAAAATGAAACGGCTGGGGTTGAGCCCGGCGCGCGTAGGGCCTAAAGATATTTCAAAGGCGTGTTGAGCGTCGACTTAGTCACATAGAGCCCAGTGGACGGGTTGTAAGCATAACCAAGCCCCTTTGAACTGTAGTATCCAGGGAGCACACAGACCGCCGGGCCAGTTCGCTGCTTCTGGTACGTAATCTGAACTACTTTGGGGGCCGCGTTGTATTCAGGACCTTTGCCTCCACAGAACGTAGTCCCCGCATAGATTGCTGTGTACGAACCTAGGTAGCCAGCGGCCGACGAAGCACCATCAACTCGTCGCGTTTGAGTTCCGTAGTTGCCGTCGTCAGCAATATAGGCCCGAGTTTGATAGTTGGTGCCGTAAACAGTCCATTGTTGCCAGGTGCTGTATACCGGCGCGGCAAACGCGGCCGTGACTCCGACACCCAAAACCATCCCCACGACAAGAGACCCGCAAATCGCTAGTCGCCCCCTGAGCCTGCTCGGCATAGAATCCAACATCATTGCCCGCCCGACGTGCCGACATACTCGCCGATAACGGTTTCACCATCAGATTCGTAAACTTGCAATACGTATGTGGTTTGTCTTCCGGTTGTGGCTAGAGCATCCTGCAGGCTGTCGGCAGGTTTGATTTGTGCCCAGAATTCACTCCAACGGATGTAACCAATCTTGTTGTTCGTAGCAGCGGCCTCGAACAAATCTGGTGGATTGTCATAAGACTCGAGGGGTCCGAACGACTCGCCATGCGCGTTGATTCCCTCTTGCCCAAAATTGAAAGTTGCTGCGTCGCTGTCAGCGGGAAACTCAGGGGATCCCGCTGGAGTCGCAACAACAACGAAGCCCAGCGCACTCGCACCGACAGCAAAACCGAGGATGCCAGCGACTAGCACCTTTTTGCGAATGCCCATCTCTCACTCTACTTTCGAAAGCGTTTAGACGACAGATTCACACTTCATGTGAGCGTATAAACGTGAACACGACAGGTCAATACTCCCCGCTCTCTTCTGCCCCATTCCCCGAGCGAGCCGGCATCCAGCATGATTAGCTAGTACCACGAATAGATCGGGCAATGTCGCCCGACGGAAGGAAGATAGCCCGTGAGCCGTTACGCCGTCGTCAACCCCGCTACCGGCGAGACCGTCAAGACCTATCCCGAGATCTCGGATGCCGACCTCGCGAAGGTCGTGGAGAGCGCGGAGACCGCCTACCGCACCTGGGGACGCACCTCGAGCATCGACGAGCGCGCCGCCGTGATCCGCAAGGTCGGCGACCTGCACTCCGAGCGTCGCGAGGAGCTCGCGGCCATCATCGTGCGTGAGATGGGCAAGCCCATCGGCGACGCGCTCGGCGAGGTCGACTTCGCCGCCGACATCTACCGCTACTACGCCGACAACGCCCACGAGTTCCTCGCCGACGAGAAGATCGACCTCGTCGAGGGCAGCGAGGGCACGGCCGTCATGCGCACCGCCCCCCTCGGGGTGCTGGTCGGCATCATGCCGTGGAACTTCCCCTACTACCAGGTCGCCCGTTTCGCCGGCCCCAACATCGTCGTCGGCAACACCATCATCCTCAAGCACGCGTCCCAGTGCCCCGAGTCGGCGGCCGCGATCGAGCAGATATTCCACGACGCCGGTGCGCCCAAGGGCGCCTACACGAACGTCTACGCGTCGAGCTCCCAGATCGCCACGATCATCGCCGACCCGCGCGTGCAGGGCGTCTCGCTCACCGGCTCGGAGGCGGCCGGCTCGGCCGTCGCCGAGGTCGCCGGGCGCCACCTCAAGAAGGTCGTGCTCGAGCTCGGCGGCTCCGACCCGTTCATCCTCCTGAGCACGGATGACATGGATGCGACGGTCGAGGCCGCCGCCTCCGCGCGCCTCGACAACAGCGGCCAGTCCTGCAACGCCGCGAAGCGCTTCATCGTGATCGACTCGCTCTACGACGAGTTCCGCGAGAAGTTCACGGCGAGGATGCTCGGCGTGGGTCCGGGCGACCCCCTCGCGGAGGACTCCGGCTACGGGCCGCTGTCGTCACTCGGCGCGGCCGAGGGCCTCGAGGAGCAGGTCAAGCGTGCGGCGAAGCAGGGCGCGACGGTCACCTCCTCGGGCGAGCGCGACGGGGCCTTCTTCCCGACGGCCGTGCTCACCGACATCTCGCCGGAGGCCGACGCCTACCACGAGGAGTTCTTCGGACCGGTCGCCTCGATCTACAAGGTCTCGAACGAGGACGAGGCGGTCGAGGTCGCCAACGGCACGCCCTTCGGCCTCGGCTCGTACCTCTTCACGACCGACCCCGAGCAGGCGCAGCGCGTCGCCGACAGGATCGACGCCGGCATGGTCTACGTCAACGTCGTGCTCGCCGACAGCCCCGAGCTCCCCTTCGGCGGCGTCAAGCGCAGTGGCATCGGCCGCGAGATGGGCCGCTTCGGCGCCGGCGAGTTCGTGAACAAGAAGCTCATCCGCATCGGCTGAGCGGGGTCGTGGCCGGTGCGACCGCGCCGGGTGGAGGGTAGTGTTTCGGCATGACCGAGACCGTGATCACCGTCCAGGGGCAGCACTCCGCCTTCTACCCGGCCGAGCGCGCGACCGTGAGCCTGAGCATCCACTTCGACGGCCCGCGGCGCGAGCCGGTCTTCGCGGTGGCGAACGCTGCGGCCGAGGATGTCCGGGGCCGCGTGACGGCGCTCCACGACGGCAAGGCCGGTCCGGTCACCTGGTGGTCGAGCGACAGCGTGCAGGTCTGGGGCGACCGGCCGTGGAACCAGGAGGGCAAGCAGCTGCCCGTCGTGTACCACGCGCGCATCGGCTTCTCGGTGAAGTTCAGCGACTTCGACGCGCTCGCACGGTTCCTCGAGGAGCTCGCCGCGCGCGACGGGGTGACGATCGGCTCGATCGAGTGGGCGCTCACCGAGGCGCGCAAGACCTCGGTCACGACGGAGGTGCGCTCGCGCGCCGTGAAGGATGCCGTGAACAAGGCGACCGTCTACGCGCAGAGCATCGGGCTCGGCTCGGTGCGGGCCGTCGCGATCGCCGACCCGGGCATGCTCGGGGACCAGGTCGGGGCATCCGGGGGCGGCATGCAGTTCGCCTCGTCCTCGCGCGCGTTCAAGGCGATGGATGCCGCAGGCAGCCCCGAGCTCTCGCTCAAGCCGGAGGACATCGAGATCGCCGCGATCGTCGACGCCCGCTTCGTCGCGAGCTGATCCCCCGCCGGTTGAGTAGCGCGCAGCGCGTATCGAAACCAATCGACCACCCGGTTTCGATACGCCGGCTTCGTCGGCTACTCAACCAGCGCGGTGGAGGGGCTACTCCCCAAGGCGCTTGCGGCTCGACATCGCCCGCTGCGCCTCGCGGTTGTCCTGCCGCTCGCGCAGCGTCTGGCGCTTGTCGTACTCGCGCTTGCCCTTGGCGACCGCGAGCTCGACCTTCGCGCGTCCGTCACTGAAGTAGAGGCGCAGCGGCACGAGCGTGTACCCGCCCTCCTTGACCTTGTTGTGGATCTTCAGGATCTGCGCCTTGTGCAGCAGGAGCTTGCGCTTGCGGCGCGGGGCGTGGTTGTTCCAGGTGCCGCCCGTGTACTCGGGGATGTGCACGGCATCCAGCCAGGCCTCTCCCCGATCGATGTAGGCGTAGCCGTCGACGAGCGAGGCGCGGCCCTCCCGCAGCGACTTGACCTCGCTGCCGGTGAGCACGAGCCCGGCCTCGTAGGTGTCCTCGATGGCATAGTCGTGCCGCGCCTTGCGATTGGTCGCCACGACCTTCTCGCCTCGTTCCCTGGGCACGGCACAACTCCTGAATGATGAAAGGTGCCGGATGTCGGCAGCCCACCAGTGTAACCCGTGGCTACACCTTCAGGTACCTCCGGATGGCGACGGCCGCCGAGGCCGCGGCGAGCCCCGCGCCGCCCACGACGAGGATCGGCACGACGAGAAGCGCGTCGCCGAGATCGACGAAGGGCGTCGCCGAAGGGGTCGCGTTGAGGTAGCCCTGCACGAAGAAGTGCACGATCGCGACGACCGCGCCGCTTGCGAGAATCGAGCCGATGAGGGCTGCGACGACCCCCTCGAGGATGAAGGGGGTCTGGATGAACCGGTTGGATGCGCCCACGAGCCGCATGATCCCGAGCTCGCGGCGGCGGCTGAACGCGCTCAGCCGGATCGTCGTCGCGATGAGCAGCACCGCCGCCACGAGCATGAGCCCGGCGATGCCGATCGCGGTGAGGCTCGCCGCGCTCAGGGTGTCGAAGATCGGCTGGAGGTACTTGCGCTGGTCGACCACCTCATCCACCCCGGCGACGCTCGAGAGCCGTTCCACCAGGACATCCGATTGCGAAGGGTCCTTGAGGTTCACCCAGAACGTCTCGGGGAGGAAGTCGGGTGTCATGAACCCGGTCGCCTCGGTGCCGAACTGGTCCTGGTAGCGCGCGTAGGCCTGGTCGTGATCCTCGAAGTCGTACTGCGCGATGAGCCCGGCGAGGGGGGCGGACTCGAGCTGTCGCTCGACGTTCGCCTTCTGATCCTTCGTCGCCTCGACCTCGTTGCAGTTGCCGCCCTCCACGTACTCGGTGCAGAGGTAGACGGCGACCTGCGCCTTGTCGTACCAGTAGCCCTTCATCTGATTGATCTGCAGCTGCAGCAGGATCGCGGCGCCCACGAAGGTGAGCGAGATGAAGGTCACGAGCACGATCGAGACGACCATCGAGACATTGCGCCGGAGGCCCTGGCCGACCTCGGAGAGGATGAGCCCGAACCTCATCGCTCGGTCTCCAGGCCGCTCGGCACCGGCGGCGGGGCCTGCTCCTGCACCGGCATCGCCTGAGTCTGGTAGCCGCCCTGGCGCTCGTCCCGCACGATCTGGCCGCTCACGAGCTCGACGACGCGGCGCTTCATCTGGTCGACGATACCGGCGTCGTGCGTCGCCATGATGACCGTCGTCCCACCCGCGCTGATGCGGCCCAGGAGCGTCATGATCCCGGCACTCGTCGCCGGGTCGAGGTTGCCGGTCGGCTCGTCGGCGAGCAGGATGGAGGGCTTGTTCACGATGGCCCGCGCGATCGCGACGCGCTGCTGCTCACCGCCGGAGAGCTCGTGAGGCAGCCTGCCGGTCTTGCCGCCGAGGCCCACCATCTTGAGCACATCCGGGACCGCCTCCTGGATGAACCCCTTCGACTTGCCGATGACCTGGAGCGAGAAGGCGACGTTGTCGAAGACGGTCTTCTGCGGGAGCAAGCGGAAGTCCTGGAAGACCACGCCGAGATTGCGGCGGAAGTAGGGCACCTTGCGGCTCGTGAGCCTGCCGAGGTTCTGGCCGAGCACGTGGATCTGGCCCTTCGAGGGCGTCTCCTCCTTGAGCACGAGCCGCAGGAAGCTCGACTTGCCGCTCCCCGACGCCCCGACGAGGAACACGAACTCGCCGCGGAGGATCTCCATGGTCACCGAGTTGAGGGCGGGTCTCGTGTTGCCCGGGTAGAGCTTGGTGACCTGGTCGAATCGAATCATGACCCTACGAGCCTAGGCAGGCCTTCGCGGATGCCGGGTAGCGACTCGCCTACTTGCGCTTCCGCCAGCGGATGCCGGCGCTGATGAAACCGTCGAGGTCGCCGTCGAAGACCGCGGAGGGGTTGTTGACCTCGTGCTCGGTGCGCAGGTCCTTGACCATCTGGTACGGCGCGAGCACGTAGCTGCGCATCTGGTCGCCCCAGCTCGCGGTGATGACGCCCGCGAGCTCCTTCTTGGTCGCCGCCTCCTGCTCGCGCTGCAGCACGAGCAGCCTCGACTGCAGCACCCGCATGGCCGCCGCCCGGTTCTGGATCTGGCTCTTCTCGTTCTGCATCGAGACGACCGTGCCGGTCGGCAGGTGGGTGATGCGCACGGCCGAGTCGGTCGTGTTGACCGACTGGCCGCCCGGTCCGCTCGACCGGAAGACATCCACCCGGATGTCGCTCTCGGGGATCTCGACGACCTCGGTCTCCGCCAGGAGCGGGATGACCTCGACGGCGGCGAAGCTCGTCTGGCGCTTGCCCGCGGAGTTGAAGGGGCTCATCCGGACGAGTCGGTGCGTGCCCGCCTCGACGCTCAGCGTGCCGAAGGCGTAGGGCGCGTCGACCTCGATCGTCGTCGACTTGATGCCCGCCTCCTCGGCGTAGCTCGTGTCGAGCACGCGCGTCGCGTAGCCGTGCTGCTCGGCCCAGCGCAGGTACATCCGCTGGAGCATCTCGGCGAAGTCGGCGGCATCCACCCCGCCCGCGCCCGCTCGGATGGTGATGACCGCGGGCAGCGCATCCCACTCGCCGCTCAGCAGCGTCTGCACCTCGAGCTCGCCGAGCAGTTTCTGGATGCTCGCGAGCTCGGTGCGCACCTCGGCGGCGGCGGCCTCGTCCGACTCCTCGTTCGCGAGCTGGACCATGATCTCGAGGTCGTCGAGTCGCTGCTCGATGCTGTTGATCTTCGCGAGCTCGGCCTGCCGGTGGCTCAAGGCACTCGTGACCTTCTGCGCCTTCTCCGGGTCGTCCCACAGGTCGGGGACCCCGGCCTGCTCGCTGAGATCCGCGATGTCGGCCTCGAGCCGATCGACCCCGACGACCGAGCGGATGTCCGCGAACGTCGAGCGCAGAGCGGCGAGATCTTCCGAGATGTCCAGTTCGTTCATGTCCGCTCAAGACTACCTGCGCTGCCCAATAGAGTTGAGCCGTCATGAGTGCGTCAGATCCTCCCTTCCGGTTCGGCTCGATCGCACTCCCGGCCCTCCTGCCGACGCTCGCGTTCTCGATCGGCGAAGGCGCCATCATCCCGATCATCCCGATCGTCGCCCACAACCTCGGTGCCCAGCTCGCCGTCGCCGGCCTCATCGCCGCGATGATCACCCTCGGACAGCTCGTCGGCGACGTGCCGAGCGGCTGGATCATCAGCCGCATCGGCGAGCGCGCGAGCATGATCTACGCCGCGCTCCTCTCGATCTCCGGGCTCGCGCTCGCGCTGCTGGCGCCCAGCCCCTGGGTGCTCGGTGTCGCGATCTTCCTCATCGGGCTCGCGACCGCGGTCTTCGGGCTCGCCCGGCACGCGTTCATGACGAGCTTCGTGCCCGTCGCCTTCCGAGCCCGCGCGCTCTCCATGCTCGGGGGCAGCTTCCGGCTCGGCCTCTTCATCGGCCCCTTCCTCGCGGCCGCCGTCATCCACCTCACCGGATCGACCTCCTCGGCGTTCTGGGTGCACGTCGCCGGATGCCTCGTCGCCGCGCTGCTCCTGGTCTTCCTCAAGGACCCCGAGGCGACCTTCCGGCCGAGGCGCACGTCATCCGGGAGGCTCGAGGGAGAGCAACTGCTCGAGGACGAGTCCCGCGGACTGTTCCGCACGATCGCGAAGAACCGCGGCGTGCTCGCCCGCCTCGGCTCGGGCGCCCTGCTCATCGGGGCGATACGTGCGAGCCGGCAGGTCGTCGTGCCGCTGTGGGCGGTGAGCATCGGTGTCTCGGATGCGAACACCGCCCTCATCATCGGCATCGCGGGCGGGCTCGACTTCGCGCTGTTCTACACGACCGGCCAGATCATGGACCGCTGGGGGCGGATGTGGACGGCGCTGCCGACGATGATAGGCCTCGGTCTCGGCCATCTCGTCCTCGCCTTCACGCACGACCTGCCCGCGAGCGTCGCCTGGTTCATCGTCATCACGATGGTGCTCGGCGTGGCCAACGGCTTCGGCACGGGACTGCTCATGACGCTCGGCGCCGATCTCGCCGACCGCCGCAACCCGGCACCGTTCCTCGGCGCGTGGCGGTTCACCTCGGATGCCGGAGGGGCGGCCGCACCGCTCGCGATCTCCGGCCTCACCGCCCTCGTCTCGCTCTCCTTCGCGACCGGGGTCATGGGCGTGCTCGGGCTCGTGGGCGCGGGCATCCTGTGGCGGTACCTGCCGCGATACCTGCCGCGCGCGCGTTAGCATTTCCTATGATCCCGGCGGCCAACCTCCTCGCGTTCGGTCTCGCATCCATCCCGCTCATCGTCATTCCCGGGCCGAGCGTGCTCTTCACGATCGGCCGTTCGCTCTCCCTCGGACGGGTGGGAGGGTTCCTGAGCGTCGTGGGGAACGTCTGCGGCGCGATCGTCATCACCATCGCGATCGCCTTCGGCCTCGGCACCCTGCTGGAGGAATCGGTGCTCGCCTTCACGATCGTGAAGTTCGCGGGTGCCGCCTACATCGTCTTCCTCGGCATCCAGGCGATCCGGCACCGCAAGCAGAAGGCGGATGCCGTGACGGCCCCGGTCGCCCGTCGCGGAGCCTGGCGCACGGTCTGGGAGGGCTTCGGGGTCGGCGTGACGAACGCCAAGTCGATCATCTTCATGGTCGCCGTGCTCCCCCTGTTCGTCGACCACGCCTCGGGCAACATCCCCATGCAGATCCTCCTGCTCGGGCTCGTCTTCGCCCTCGTCGCGCTCCTCTCCGACAGCGCGTGGGCTCTCGCCGCGGGCGCCGCGCGCGACTGGTTCGCGAAGTCTCCGAAGCGCATCGAGGTGCTCGGGGCCACCGGCGGCGTCATGATGATCGGACTCGGGGCGGCCGTGCTCTTCGTCAACCACGACACCGCCTGAGCCCTCGGCCCCTTAGCGGGAGAAGACGCTGCGGGCGACCGCGGTGACCTCGATGCGCAAGCCTTCCGGCACGAGCGCGCTCACGAGCGGAGGCCGCCAGTAGGCGGAGAGGGCGACCGTCGCGCTGCGGCCGTCCACGCTCTCTGCGCGGTCGAGGCTGAGCGATTCGAAGCCGGCGGTCGGAACGGCGGCGAGGTACC
>JBIQHP010000041.1:0-18331 GCA_044508495.1 Clavibacter sp. | reverse complement strand
TTCGTGGAGCTGCTGGAATACCCGGTCGATCGCACTGCAGTATCTCTCGTCGCAGCTTCGCTGTGCCGTCGTCATGAAGTATTGCCGATCGCCATGAGTGAGGACTCCCTAACTCTTGCCATGGTCGATCCCGGCAACGTCTTCGCCATCGACGACGTGCGCGCAGCGACGCGACTGCAGATCCATCTCGTCGTCGCCGAGCGCGACGACCTGATCAGTGCGATCGACCGTTTCCACCGTGCCGACGGTGAGCTCAACGACCTCACGACCGAGCTCGAGCAGGAGAGCACGGGAACGGATGTCGCCCTCGCCGGCCAGCAGGAGCCCCAGCAGGACGACGCCCCGATCGTGCGCTTCGTCAACCTGCTCATCAGCCAGGCCATCCAGGACCGCGCCTCCGACATCCACATCGAGCCCGCCGAGCGCCAGCTCAACGTGCGGTACCGCATCGACGGCGTGCTGCACGAGATGCAGCAGGCGCCGAAGGCGATCCAGAACGGCGTCATCTCGCGCCTCAAGATCATGAGCGACATCGACATCGCCGAGCGCCGCAAGCCGCAGGACGGCCGCATGTCGGTGAGCCACGGCGGTCGCAAGATCGACCTTCGCGTCGCGACGCTGCCGACGGTCTGGGGCGAGAAGGTCGTCATGCGCATCCTCGACAACGCCGAGTCGAGCATGTCGCTGAGCGACCTCGCGATGCTCGACGAGAACATGTCGACCTATGAGTCCTCGTTCACGAAGCCATACGGGATGATCCTGGTGACCGGGCCGACCGGTTCCGGCAAGTCGACGACCCTCTACACGACGCTCCACGCCGTCGCGAAGCCCGAGATCAACGTCATCACGGTCGAGGACCCGGTCGAGTACCGCATGCCCGGCATCAACCAGGTGCAGGTCAACCCGAAGGCGGGCCTGACCTTCGCGAGCGCGCTGCGCAGCATCCTGCGGTCCGACCCGGATGTCGTGCTCCTCGGCGAGATCCGCGACCACGAGACCGCGCAGATCGCGATCGAGGCCGCCCTCACCGGCCACCTCGTGCTCTCGACCCTGCACACCAACGACGCTCCGAGCGCCGTGACCCGGCTCACCGAGATGGAGATCGAGCCGTTCCTCGTCGGGTCGGCGCTCGACTGCGTCGTCGCCCAGCGGCTCGCGCGGCGCCTGTGCGACCGCTGCAAGGAGTCCTACCAGCCGAGTCCGCACGAGCTCGCGGGACTGCGGATCGGTTTCGAGCCGAGCCAGCCGATCCCGACGCTCTTCCGTGCGGTCGGCTGTCAGACCTGCTCGAGCACCGGCTACCGCGGGCGCATCGCCGTGCACGAGGTCATGGCCGTCACCGAGGAGATCGAGCGTCTCGCCGTCGAGCGCGCCTCCGCCGCGGACATCGCCCGCACCGCCCGCACGCAGGGGATGATTCCGCTGCGCATGGACGGCTGGATGAAGGCGCAGATGGGTCTCACGTCGATCGAAGAGATTTTGAGAGTGGTCGCCTGAGTTCGGGCGGAAAGGTCCTTGGGGGGTACCGTGAGTAAGCAAGTGCACGAGATTCCGGTTCTCGGCGACGGCGAGGGGTTGCGTCCGCGTAGTCCCGGGCAGGCGGATGCCGCACCCGTCATCACTCCGCCGGTCGCGCCGACTCCGTACCAGACGGCACCGCCGCCGGCCATGCCCGGCACGCAGAGCCCGCAGGTCGTGCTCCCGTCGTCCGCGCAGCCGCCGGCTCCGCCGGCACCCGCGGTCGCGGCGCCGCTGCCTCCCATGCCGCCGCCGCAGGTTCCGGGCGCCCCGGCCGCTCCGCCGCCGACGTCCATGCCCTTGCCCACCACGGGGATGCCTCCCGCTCCGCCTCCGCCCGCGCCGCGGCAGAAGGCGCCGGCCGTTCCGCTCATGGCGCCGCCGGTGCTCGACACGCTCCTCGAGGACATCGATCCGGAGGGTCGCGTCGAGACCGGCTATCAGCCGCATCCGGATGCCGATCCTGCCCTCATCGCCGCCCTGCAGGAGGTCGTGCGGCTCACCGCCTCCGACCTCCACGTGACCTCGAACGCCCCGCCCATGCTTCGCATCGACGGCGCGCTCACGCCCATCGAGGGCGCTCAGGTCTGGGGTCGCGATCGGGTGACCGCCGCGCTGCAGAGTCTCCTCACCGAGGCGCAGAAGGAGACCTTCGAGAGGGAGCTCGAGCTCGACTTCGCCTTCGCGGTCTCGGAGAGCGCCCGATTCCGGGTGAACTTCTATCAGCAGCGCGAGGCGGTCGGCGGGGCGTTCCGTCTCATCCCGACCGAGATCAAGCCGCTCGAGACCCTGGGGGTCCCCGACACCGTCGCCCGGTTCGCGACGCTCGCCCGTGGTCTCGTGCTCGTGACCGGCCCGACCGGTTCCGGAAAGTCGACGACGCTCGCCGCGCTCATCGACCTCGTCAACCGCACGCGCACCGACCACGTCGTCACGGTCGAGGACCCGATCGAGTTCATGCACGGCAACAAGCGCTCGCTCATCAACCAGCGCGAGGTCGGCAGCGACACGCACAGCTTCAGCCAGGCGCTCAAGCACGTGCTGCGGCAGGACCCCGACGTCATCCTCATCGGCGAGCTCCGCGACCTCGAGACGATCTCCGTGGCGCTCACCGCCGCGGAGACCGGCCACCTCGTCTTCGCGACCCTGCACACGCAGGATGCCGCCCAGACGATCGACCGCGTGATCGACGTGTTCCCGCCGCACCAGCAGGATCAGGTGCGCGCGCAGCTCGCCGCGACGCTCCAGGGTGTCGTCTGCCAGACGCTCGTCAAGGTCGCGAGCGGCAAGGGCCGCGTCGTGGCGACCGAGGTCATGGTCATCACGCCCGCCATCGCGAACCTCATCCGCGAGGGCAAGACCTACCAGATCCCGACCGCGCTGCAGGCCGGCCGTGAGCTCGGAATGTTCACGATGGACCAGCACCTCGCCGAGCTCGTGGACAAGGGCAAGATCACCCACGCCGCGGCGATGGAGAAGGCGCACGACCTCGACGGGCTCAAGCGACTCATCCACCGCGCCGACCCGGGCGGTGGCGACATCGCCGCGCAGATGGCCTCGGCCGCCGCCGACTTCAGCGAGGACTTCACGAGCCGGAAGGCGCACTGACATGGCCACGGCGGCGACCTTCGCCTACAAGGGCCGCGATTCCGAGGGCAAGCTCGTCAAGGGCCGCATCGACGCGATGACGGAGGGCGCGGTCGCGAACCGGCTGCGCACGATGGGCATCGCGCCGCTCTCGATCCAGGAGGCCTCCGGCGGCACGGGCCTCCAGATGGAGATCAATCTCAGCACCTTCGGCTCCCAGGTCAAGCTCAAGGACCTCGCGATCATGAGTCGGCAGATGGCGACGATGATCACCTCGGGGCTCTCGCTCCTGCGCACGCTCCAGATCATGACCGAGCAGACGGACAACAAGGAGCTCAAGAAGATCCTCGGGACCATCACGCGCGAGGTCGAGGCGGGGTCCTCGCTCTCGGAGGCGGCCGCGCGCCACTCCCGGGTGTTCCCGCCCATCATGATCAGTCTCCTGCGCGCCGGTGAGACGGGCGGATTCCTCGACCAGTCCCTGCTTGCGGTGGCGAAGAACTTCGAGTCCGAGGTCAAGCTGCGTGCGACGATCAAGTCCGCCCTGACCTATCCGGTCATCGTGCTCGTCATGGCGGTCGTCGCCGTCATCGCGATGCTCGTGTTCATCGTGCCGATCTTCCAGAAGATGTTCGAGGGCTTCGGCAGCGAGCTTCCTCTTCCGACCCAGATGCTCGTCTGGCTCTCGAGCATCATGTGGTGGTTCCTTCCGCTGCTCGTCGTGAGCCTCGTCGTCTTCGCGGTGTGGTGGAGCAGGAGCAAGAACACCGAGGCCGTGCGCAAGGTCGTCGACCCCCTGAAGCTCAGGCTCCCCGTCTTCGGGATGCTGTTCAAGAAGGTCGCGATCGCGCGCTTCTCGCGGAACTTCTCGAGCATGATGGCGGCCGGCGTGCCGATCCTCCAAGTGCTCCATATCGTCGGGGAGACGAGCGGCAACTGGGTCATCGAGGAGGCCCTGCGCAAGGTGGCCGAGTCGGTGCGCCAGGGCAAGACGGTCGCCGAGCCGCTCAGCCAGGAGAAGGTCTTCCCGGCCATGGTCACCCAGATGATCGCGGTCGGTGAGGACGCGGGGGCTCTCGAGCAGATGCTCGAGAAGATCGCCGACTTCTACGACGACGAGGTGCAGTCGGCCACGGAGCAGCTCACGGCCATGATCGAGCCGCTCATGATCGCCTTCCTGGGCATCGTCGTGGGAGGCATGATCGTCGCCCTGTATCTGCCGATCTTCAACATCTTCGACGTCATCAACTGAATCGTCTTCTCGTCCCCAGAACTGGGGCCGCGAAGATCCCGGATGTGCCCCCTTTGCGGGATTACGGGAAGGGGTCACCGGGGCCAACATGATGGGTGGGGGTCAAATCTTTTTTGGGGGCCCTGTCCATGTTCCTCACTACAGACAGGAAAATGAAATGTTTCTACGCATGAACAAGGCGCTGAACGATCGGCGCGCCGGCCTCAAGCGCGAAGAGGGCTTCACCCTCATCGAGCTCCTCGTCGTCGTGCTCATCATCGGCATCCTCGCCGCGATCGCCATCCCGGTCTTCCTGGGTGTGCAGGAGAACGCGAAGAGGTCTGCGGTCACCAGCGACCTGACGAACGCGAAGACGGCGATCATCGCCTACTTCACCGACAACCCGAACGCCGATACCCCGGCACTTGCGGGTACCGACCTCAACAAGTGGGGCTACACGAAATCGGCTGCCGTGACGCTGAGCTACGCGACCGAGGCCACCGGACCCGGCGTCAACTTCTGCATCGATGGCGCGCACGACGATGTCGCCGGCGGGGTCACCATCAAGCACATCACCGCTGAGGGCGGCGTCGAGGACGGCTCCTGCACCGCCCCCGGTGGCGAGGAAGAGGAAGAGGAAGAGGGCTAAAGAGGCCCGACACTCACCTGACGCCTTCGGGGTGGGGGGCCGCGTGAGCGGCTCCCCACCCTGAGCCGTCAGGGAGGCCTCGATCGGATGCCGCCACGCCGAGCGGCATCCGTCGAAGCGATTCATCTGCAATCTGGCCGATCCAGGGGAGGGCATCGTGCTGGCAATGAGGGAGGCGCTCCGGCGCCGCCTGGGCGGTCAGGGGGGCTTCTCGCTCATCGAGGTCCTCGTGGCCGTGATGGTCTTCGGCATCCTCGCGGTCGGCATCGCCTACTCCCTCGGAAGCGCGCTCAACCTCACCCGGGATGCCCGTTCCCGTGAGGTCGCCATCCACCTCGCCTCGCAGGAGATCGACTCGATCCGCTCGCTCGAGGACATCTTCCAGGTGCTCGCGGGGACCCGCACCTTCACGATCGACGGGACCACCTACACGGTCAAGCGGAAGCCGGTCTGGGACAACTCGGCCGGCGATGCCATCCAGTGCGGCGACCTCGCGAGCGGCTCGGGCTCCTTCGAGTTCAAGCGCGTCGAGATCGAGGTCACCTGGAGCGGGCAGCGGGCCGGCAGCTCGCCGGTCTACTCCGACACGATCATCGCGCCGAGCAGGCGCATCACCGACCCCGCGCTCGGGACGATCCTCGTCTCGGTCATCAACGCGGCAGGCAGCGGCTCCTCCGGCATCGCCGTCACGGCGACCCCCAACGGCAGCGGGGCGACGACGCCCCCCGAGCCGCCTCCCGCGACCGACTCCGAGGGCTGCAGCTACGTGCTCAAGGTGACCCCCGGTCAGTACAAGCTCAAGGTCTCAAAGTCCGGCTACGTCGACGTCGCACAGACCTCCGGATCCTCGGAGAGCACTATCACGGTGGGCGCAGGGGAGCTCAAGTCCGTGCAGTTCCAGTTCGACAACGCGGCGAACTTCACCCTGAACTACGCGGCCAACTACGTCGGCACGGTCGTCCTCCCCAGCAGTACGCCCGTCACGGCGTCGAACACCTACGGGGACTTCATCCTCAGCGGCGGCACGCTCGCACTCCACCCCTTCCCCAGCGGCTACCAGTTGATGGCCGGGCAGTACAAGGTCCCCCCCGTGGAGGGAGCGGGCGGATGCCTGTCCCCCGATCCGTCGCAGTGGCCGGTCGCAGGGGACGGGGCGGTAGGCGCCCGCGGGTCCATCTACACCGCCGCTCCCGGCGAGACGGTGACGGCACCCGTCGAGATGGGAGTGGTCCGGATCAGCGTCAACTCCACCCGGCGAGTCCAGGCGGTGTCCGTCGCCGTCAACTCCGACAGCGACGATCCAGGCTGCGCCAGCGAATACACCCTCACCTTCCCGAATCTGAGCAGTGGCACGTACGACCTCGCCCTTCCGTTCGGGTCCTGGCAGATCCAGACCAGGCCGACGAGCTCCGGCAGCTGGGCGACGATCACGAAGTCGACGAGCAACTACAAGCTCATCGACGTCCAGACCAGGGGCCAGATCAACGGCGGCAACGTCTCGCTCGACCCGAGGAAGGTGCCGTGATGCTGGCGAGGATCGCCCGTCGCATGAGGACGACGGAACGAGAGGGGGGTCTCAGCCTCATCGAGCTCCTCGTGACGATCATGCTCTTCTCGCTCATCATGATCATGATCACCGGCTTCTTCATGAGCGCGACGACCAGCATCACCCTCAGCCGCGGGCTGACCGAGAACACCAAGACCGCCTCCAACGCGATGAGCGCGATCTCCCGCGCCATCCGCGCCGGCACGAACAACCCGGTCACCGGGAACCCGGTCCCCGACCCCGCCTTCGTCGTGGCGCAGCGGGACGAGATCGTCTTCTACGCCTACGTCAACCTCACCGATGCCGCGGAGCGCCCGGTCATGTACCGGTTCCGGGTGAACCGGACGACGGGTCAGCTCACGGAGGCGCAGTGGCCGGCGACGGCGCTGCCCAGCGGTCGCTGGAGCTTCCCCGCCGTCACGACGACTCCGACCTACAGCAGGGTCATCGCGGAGACGATTGCGCCCTACGACGGCGGGGACTATCCGTTCACCTTCCTCAAGGCGAACGGCACCGCGCTCGATCCGGGAACGAGCGGGCTCAGTCTCGCCAACCGCCAGCAGGTCGTCGCCGTGCGGGTGACGATCGGCGTCCAGAGCAGCCTCACCGACAGCTCGCGTCGCGTGACGCTGCTGAACCTCGTAGGCATGCCCAACCTCGGCTACACGGAGGATCGCGAATGAACACGCTCAGGAATCTGCGTCTGAGGCTCCAGCAGGGCCAGGAGGGGGTCGCCCTCGTCGTCGTCATCGGCGTGGCCTCCGTGCTCATGCTGCTCGTGACCGTCGCCGTCGCGACCTCGCTGACCGGCGTCGTCAAGTCGCGATCCGATCAGAGCTGGAACAGCGCCATCGCCGCCGCGTATGCGGGCATCGAGGACTACAAGAGCAAGATCGCCAACAACAGCGCCTACTACCGCTACGGCAACCCCGCCGCCCCGTTCACGTCCTCGAGCGGCAGCACCGTGACGCTGCCCACCGGGGCAGACACGAACCCCGCCTTCGGCACGGGTGCCGCGGGAAGCTGGCAGGTCATCCGTGGGAGCGACGGCCGGGCCGAGTACCGCTACGAGGTCGACAACTCGCGGTATGCGAGCAGCGGCGTGCTCCGCATCCGTGCGACGGGCAAGGTCGGCGACGAGACCCGCTCGGTCGTGGCCAACCTGCGGCAGACCGGCTTCATCGACTTCCTCTACTACACGATGTACGAGATCCAGGACCCGGTGCTGAGCGGCAAGAGCGTGACCAACTGCGTCAAGTACGCCTGGCAGTCGCGTCCGACGACGAACTGCGGCGACATCAGCTTCGCGGGCCAGGACGTCATGAACGGTCCGATGCACTCGAACGACCGCATCCGGATCTGCGGGCCGGCGACCTTCAAGGGAACCGTCACGACCGGGTACAACCCGACCTCGGGTCTGCGTTACTCGCGGACGAACGCGAGCAACGCGACGACCGGATGCTCGGGCGAGACCTTCGAGATGGGCGACCCCGTCTCGGTGCCGACCATCGACATGCCGCCGACGAACACCTCCATGATCAACGAGGTGCGCACCGACATCCCGGAGGACGTCCCGCGACCCGGCTGCCTGTACACCGGGCCGACCAGGATCGTCTTCAACGGGGACGGGACCATGACCGTCCGCTCGCCCTGGACCCTCGCCACCCGCGTCGCGGGCAGCCCCCACACGAGCGGTTCGACGCCCGCCGAGTGCGGCATGCCCGGCACCGGGACCAACCAGCTGGGCAGTACCGGCGGCGCGACGGTCGACGTTCCGGAGCAGAACCTCATCTACGTCCAGAACGTCCCGATCGCCTCGAGCGGGACCAACCCCAACCGGAGGACGAGCTCCGGCTACCCCACCGGGTACAGCAGCACCGTGTGCAATGCGGGCAATGGGATCGGCTACCCGCGTACGAGCGAGTCCATCTCGAGCGTCACGACGAACTACGGCTGCCGCAACGGCGACGTCTTCGTCGAGGGAGAGCTCCAGGGACAGTTGACGATCGCCGCCGAGAACTTCGTCTACATCACCGGGGACGTCACCTACTCGAGCACCGACGACGACGTGCTCGGCCTCGTCGGCAACAACGCGGTATGGGTCTGGAACCCCATCAACTCGTCCAACCAGGCCCTGCTCGGTCAGGACCGCACGATCGAGGCCGCGATCCTCTCGGTCGCCCACACCTTCCAGGTGCAGAACTACGACAAGGCCAACTACCGGGGCAAGCTGACCGTCAACGGCGCGATCGCCCAGAAGTTCCGCGGCCCGGTCGCCACCGGTACCGCCACGAGCATCTCCACGGGCTATGCCAAGGACTACAACTACGACGGCAGGTTCCGCTACATCGCGCCTCCCAAGTTCCTCTCCCCGGTCACCACGACGTACGGGATCAGCGTGGTGGTCGAGGTGAAGACCGCCTACGAGCCCGACGGGTCGGCGATTCCGTGACCGGGGCCGACCTCCCCCTCTGGTTCTTCGTCGTCGCCGCGGGTGCCCTCGGCGCGATCATCGGGTCGTTCCTGAACGTCGTGGTCTACCGGATCCCCGCGGGCGTCTCGATCGTGACGCCCCCGAGCGCCTGCCCGAAGTGCGGGCACGCCATCCGGGCGCGCGACAACGTCCCCGTCCTCTCCTGGCTCCTGCTGCGCGGCAGGTGCCGGGACTGCGGCGAGCCGATCTCCGTCCGGTATCCGCTCGTCGAACTCGCCACGGCGCTCGCCTTCTCCGGGGTCGTCCTCTGGGCCGCCGCGCAGCCCGCAGGGCTCTGGCTGCTTCCCGCCTACCTCTGCTTCGCCTCGGTGTCGATCGCCCTCGCTCTCATCGACCTCGACACGAGGACCCTTCCGAACCGGATCGTCGTCCCCTCGCTTCTCGTCGTGCCCGTTCTCCTCGCCGTCGCCAGCCTCGGCACGGGCGACTGGTGGGCTCTGCTCTGGTCCTTCGTCGGCGCTGCCGCCCTCTTCGCCTTCTACTTCGCCCTCGTGCTCGTCTACCCGCAGGGCATGGGCTTCGGCGACGTCAAGCTCGCCGCTCTCATCGGCCTCGTTCTCGGGTACCTCGGATGGGGACCTTTGATTGTCGGCGCCTTTGCCGCATTCTTGTTGGGGGGAGTCTTCTCGATCATCCTGCTCGTCGCCGGAAAGGCGACACGGAAGTCGGGAATTCCGTTCGGTCCATGGATGCTCGCGGGCGCCTGGATCGGCATAGCCTTCGGTCGTGAGATCTCAACCGGGTATCTCGCACTGGTCGGAATCAGTTAGGGGATGTGATGGCCAGCACTCAACTCGTCGGAGTCGACATCGGCTCCGGAAGCATCAGGGCGGTGGAGGTCTCCGGCGTCGGCACCAAACGACCCTCGGTCCTGCGTTTCTTCTCGATGCCGCTGCCCGAGGGCGCGGTCAAGAACGGCGAGGTGATCGAGGTCAACACCGTGGCCGCGGCGCTCAAGCAGCTCTGGAGCTCCGCGCGCTTCAGCAGCAAGGAGGTCGTGCTGGGCGTCGGCAACGCCAAGGTTCTCGTGCGCGATCTCACCGTGCCGAAACTCAGCCAGCGGGAGATCCGCGAATCGCTTCCGACGCACGTGCAGGAGATGCTCCCGGTGCCGGTGGCGGACGCCCTGCTCGACTTCTATCCGGTGTCCGAGGCGATGTCCGAGACCGGCGCGGTCGTGAACGGGCTGCTCGTCGCGGCGATCAAGGACTCGGTGCTCGCCAACGTCAAGGCCGTGCAGCTCGCCGGCCTGACCCCCGTCGGCGTCGATCTGATCCCCTTCGCCCTCACCCGGCTCACCTCGGCCGCCCGGATGATCGGCAACGTCGCGCACATCGACGTCGGCGCCCGCACGACCAATGTCATCGTCACGAGCGGCGGAGTCCCGCAGTTCGTGCGCATCATCGCCAACGGCGGGCACGACCTCACGGCCGCACTGGCCGACCGTCTCGACCTCTCCGAGCTCGACGCCGAGAACCTCAAGCGCGCGCTCGGGCTCGGCGGCGTGGTGATCCCCGAGGAGAGCGCGAGCGCGATCGCCATCATCCGCGAGGTCACCGGAACCCTGCTCACGAGCCTCAGGAACACCCTGAGCTTCTTCGCCAACACGAGGCACAACGAGCCGTACTCGGGCATAGTCCTCACCGGCGGCGGAGCCCAGTTGCTCGGATTCGCCGACGCGCTCTCCGAGATGACGCGCATTCCCGTCGTGCTCGGGGACACTTTCGGGAGTATCGATGTCTCGAGGGATGCCGCGAAGGGCACGCAGAGCCAGCTCAGCCTGAACGTGGCGCTCGGACTCGCGCTGGGAGGTGCGGCAGCATGAGCCGGGAGACCGACAAGGGCGGCGATCGACTCGTCGTCGGGGGACCGGCGCGGGCGAACCTGCTTCCCCCCGAGGTCGATGCCGCCGCGCAGGGCAGGGCGATGCGGAGGAACGCGGTCCTCATCGTCGTCCTCGCCGTTCTCATCGTGGTCGCCGGCTATGCGGGCGCCACGGTCCTCGCCATCGGCGCACAGGGCCAGCTCGAGACCGCGAATCAGCGAACGCAGGAGCTCATCGCCGAGCAGGGCAAGTACGTCGAGGTCAGGCAGGTCATGACGATGCTCGCCGCGGCAGGCGCGGCGCAGCGAGTGGGGACCTCGACCGAGATCGACTGGAAGGCGTACCTCACCGACATCCAGAACAGCCTGCCCGCGGGGACGCGCGTGACCAACTTCCGGGCCGAGACGGCGACCCCGCTCACCGACTTCGGACAGCCGTCCGTTCCCCTTCAGGGCGATCGGATCGGGGAGCTCACCTTCACGGCCACGAGCGCCTCCCTCCCCGATGTCGAGCAGTGGCTCGAGGCACTGTCGAAGCTTCCCGGCTACGTCGACGCCGCCCCGGGATCGATCACGCTCAACCAGGACACGCTGCGCTACCAGGTCGCGATCACCATGCACATCAACACCGACGCGCTTCTGCTGCGCTACGACGACAAGGCCAGGGAGGCCAGGGACAAGGCGAGGGCGGAGCGGGATGCTTCGGGCGAGAGCGCGAGTCCCGGCCCGACTCCGAGCCCGAGCCCGAGCCCGAGCCCGAGTCCGAGCCAGGGGCCGGACTCCGGCACCGGCGCGGGCGACGATGACACGGACGGAGGCGAGTGACCGTGAACAACAAGCTCTGGATCGTCATCGCCGCCGTCCTCGGCGTCGGGGTCCTCGCCATGGGCTGGTTCCTCGGCGTGTCGCCGAAGCTCGACGAGATGTACGCGGCGAACGAGCAGCGGGCCTCGGTCGAGGCGCAGAACAGGCTCCACGAGGCCCGCGTGGCCGAGCTCAAGAAGCAGTTCGAGCAGATCGACGAGCTGAAGGAGGAGCTCTCCGCGCTGCAGGTGGCCCTCCCGCGGGGCGACGAGCTCTCGACCTTCCTCGGCCAGCTGCACGAGCTCGAGGCCTCGAGCGGCGTGGTCCTGACGCGATTCGTCGCGAGCGACGGCCAGCGCTACGCGGCGGCGGCGGGTGCCACGACGGATGCTCTCGTGACCAAGGACAACTTCATCGCGATCACCA
The DNA here is from genome assembly GCA_044508495.1 of Clavibacter sp. Classification (GTDB taxonomy): domain Bacteria; phylum Actinomycetota; class Actinomycetes; order Actinomycetales; family Microbacteriaceae; genus Terrimesophilobacter. Next base: position 6,252 of record JBIQHP010000041.1, on the reverse strand, counting down.
TCGACCTCAACGTCCGGGGGACCCGGGAGCAGGTCATCGACTTCCTCAGCGATCTCCAGTACGGGAAGCGCCTGTTCCTGGTGACCAAGCTCACCGTCGCGCAGGACACCGGTGAAGGCATCGCGACGGACGACGGCGACATCGTGACCGCCTACACCGGCGCCATCACCGGATTCGTCTACGTGCTCGTCGACCCCTCGGCTCCGCCGCCGTCCCCGACACCCGTGGGCTCGCTCGACAGCGAGTAGGCTCCCCGCGAGCCGTCCGCCTGTCGCGTTCGCGGCATCCGTTGCTAGAGTGACCCTGATCGGCCCGGATGCTCCGTGCCGGTGAGGAGTGCTACGGATGAACGCCAGAAGTGCCTCAGCAGGCGAGACCGAGCCGACCGATTCGGGTGCGGAGGACGTCGCCGCGGTCGAGACGGCCGACGCCACCACGGCCGACGAAGCCGTGACCGCCCCTGCCGTCGACATGGCCGCCGACATGGCCGCCAACATGGCCGACGACGCGGCCGGGCAGATCGACTCGGCAGCGCCGAGCGGCGAGGTCGCTCCCGCCCCCGTGCAGACCGTGTACATCACGGCCCCTCAGCCGCCCCGGCGAAAGGGCAACCGCGTACTCGGTTCGCTCTTCGCGGTCCTCGCCGCCGCCGTCTTCGCCGCCGCCTATGCCGGCGTGACCGCCCTGCTCATCCTGTTCGTGAAGCCGGATGGCCTGGGCGACGCCGTCGGTCAGTTCGTCACCGGCCCGCTGTTCTACGTTCCGGTGCTCGTGTTCCTCGTCGCCATGGTGCTCTGGGCGCTCCTCGCCAACCGGGCGAGCTGGTGGGCTTGGGTCCTGGGCTCGCTCGTGATCGGGGTCGTCGTCTACTTCGCGACGATCGGCGTCCTCCTTCTCCTGGCCGGCGGGTTCGGGTTGACCGCCTCGCAGGCGGCGGACCTGTTCCGCGGGTTCGGCCTCAACCCCGCCGTCGTCGTCGCGGCGCTTCTCGCACGCGAGGTCGCGGTATGGTCCGGCGCCGCCATCGCCGCCCGCGGCCGCAAGGTGCGCGAGCGCAACTACGAGGCCTGGCAGGAGTTCGAGCGCGAGGAGGCCCAGAGGCTGGCCGGAGCGCAGGAGAGAGCGGAGCTTGCCGGTCGAACGGCCGTCTGACCCGGCCGCATCCGGCTCGTTCTCACGAGCGCTCCTCGTGGCGGTCATGGTGGCCGTGCTGTACGGGGCGGTCCTGCTCGCCGTCGACGGCATCCTGAGCCTGCTCCTGGATCGCGATGTCGTCTCGGAGCCGGATGCCGGGCCGCTCGTCGGGCCGGTCATGGCCGTCGTCGCCCTCGCGATCGTCTTCGTCTCCATCCTCGGAGGGCTGCGGCCGGCATCCGGCCCCCTCGCGGTCCCCGTCGCACGTGCGGTCGTCACGGCCACGCTCGTCTACCTGCTCGGTCCGCTCGCCGGCGCGATCGTCTACGTCATGGGGCAGGCGCAGCTCCTCACGGGAGTCCTGTTCTTCGCGCGGTACCTCGCGAGCCCCTTCGTCATCGCCTCGGCTCTTCTCGCACTCGTCGCCGTGCTGCTGCTGCCGCTCATCGCGGCCGCGCGGTCCCGTGCGCGCTGAGCGAACCCATTTGACCGGGCACGCTCCTAGCGGCTAGTGTTTCTTGGGTGTGCGCTTTGCCGCACGTCTTCCTGTGCCCAAAACATGGGATGGCGAGCACTGAGGCACCAACCGGAATTGGGCTCGACCGGGCGGGTTTCGCAACCCGACCAGCGCCCCCACGGCATACCCACCACAGCAACCTGGGATTCGTCCCGCGGTGGGTCACGTCAATCGGCACGGCGGATTTCAACGTGCTGATTGCAAGAAGAACCAACTGTCACCGTGCAGTCAATTCAAGGAGTCGATTCAGTGCCAACCATCCAGCAGCTGGTCCGCAAGGGCCGCTCGCCGAAGGTCGCCAAGAGCAAGACACCGGCCCTCAAGGCCAACCCGCAGCAGCGCGGTGTGTGCACCCGCGTCTACACCACGACCCCGAAGAAGCCGAACTCGGCGCTTCGCAAGGTCGCACGCGTCAAGCTGAGCAACGGCACCGAGGTCACCGCGTACATCCCCGGTGAGGGCCACAACCTGCAGGAGCACTCGATGGTGCTCGTGCGCGGCGGTCGTGTGAAGGATCTCCCCGGCGTCCGCTACAAGATCGTCCGTGGCGCCCTCGACACCCAGGCCGTCAAGAACCGCAAGCAGGCCCGCAGCCGTTACGGCGCGAAGATGGAGAAGAAGTAATGCCCAGGAAGGGACCAGCACCCAAGCGCCCCGTGGTCAACGATCCGGTCTACGGCGCTCCCATCGTCAGCCAGCTCGTCAACAAGATCCTGCTCGACGGCAAGAAGGCGCTCGCCGAGCGCATCGTCTACGAGGCGCTCGCCGGAGTCTCCGCCAAGAACGGCGCGGATGCCGTCGTCACTCTCAAGAAGGCCCTCGACAACGTGCGCCCGACCCTCGAGGTCAAGAGCCGCCGCGTCGGCGGCTCGACCTACCAGGTTCCCGTCGAGGTCAAGCCGCACCGCGCGAACACCCTCGCGCTGCGCTGGCTCACGACCTACGCCAAGGCCCGCCGCGAGAAGACCATGACCGAGCGGCTGACCAACGAGATCCTCGACGCCTCCAACGGGCTCGGCGCGGCGGTCAAGCGCCGCGAGGACACCCACAAGATGGCCCAGTCGAACCAGGCCTTCGCGCACTACCGCTGGTGACGACCTCGCTGGTTGAGTAGCGCGAAGCGCGTATCGAAACCACCCAGCCGCGTGGCTCGGTTTCGATACGTCCGCTGCGCGGCCTACCCAACCGGCGAGCGATACCCCCGCTGACTTGCAACCCCAACAGTAAGGAACACCCGTGGCACAGGAAGTGCTCACCGACCTGAGCAAGGTCCGGAACATCGGCATCATGGCGCACATCGATGCCGGTAAGACGACGACGACCGAGCGCATCCTGTTCTACACGGGCGTCAACCACAAGATCGGCGAGACCCACGACGGCGCCTCGACGACCGACTGGATGGAGCAGGAGCAGGAGCGCGGCATCACCATCACCTCCGCCGCCGTGACCTGTTTCTGGAACAAGAACCAGATCAACATCATCGACACCCCCGGCCACGTCGACTTCACGGTCGAGGTCGAGCGCTCCCTGCGCGTGCTCGACGGCGCGGTCGCGGTCTTCGACGGCAAGGAGGGCGTCGAGCCCCAGTCGGAGACCGTGTGGCGTCAGGCCGACAAGTACGACGTGCCGCGCATCTGCTTCGTCAACAAGATGGACAAGCTCGGTGCCGACTTCTACTTCACCGTCGACACGATCGTGAACCGGCTCGGCGCCAAGCCGCTCGTCATCCAGCTGCCGATCGGCGCCGAGAGCGACTTCGTCGGGGTCGTCGACCTCGTCGAGATGCGCGCGCTCGTCTGGCCCGCGGACTCGAAGGGCGACGTCACGATGGGCGCCAAGTACGAGGTCGAGGAGATCCCCGAGAACCTCAGGGAGAAGGCGGCCAAGTACCGCCAGGAGCTGCTCGAGGCCGTCGCCGAGACCGACGACGCGCTGCTCGAGAAGTTCTTCGCGGGCGAGGAGCTCACGGTCGCCGAGATCAAGGGCGGCATCCGCAAGCTCACGGTCGCGAGCACCATGTATCCGGTGCTGTGCGGTTCGGCGTTCAAGAACCGCGGCGTGCAGCCCATGCTCGACGCGGTCATCGACTACCTGCCCAACCCGCTCGACGTCGGCGCCATCGCGGCGCGCGACCCGCGCGACGAGGAGAAGGTCATCGAGCGCCACCCGGACCCGAAGGACCCGTTCGCGGCCCTCGCGTTCAAGGTCGCCGTGCACCCCTTCTTCGGGCGTCTCACCTATATCCGGGTGTACTCCGGGCACCTCGACAGCGGCGGCCAGGTCGCCAACTCGACGAAGCAGAAGAAGGAGCGCATCGGGAAGATCTTCCAGATGTACGCCAACAAGGAGAACCCGGTCCCCTCGGTCACCGCGGGCCACATCTACGCGGTCATCGGGCTCAAGGACACCACGACCGGCGACACCCTGTGCGACCCCGCCGCCCAGGTCGTCCTCGAGTCGATGACGTTCCCGGAGCCCGTCATCGAGGTCGCCATCGAGCCCAAGACCAAGGCCGACCAGGAGAAGCTCGGGGTCGCCATCCAGAAGCTCGCCGAAGAGGACCCGACGTTCCGCACCGAGCAGAACCAGGAGACCGGGCAGACGGTCATCAAGGGCATGGGCGAGCTCCACCTCGACATCCTCGTCGACCGGATGAAGCGCGAGTTCAACGTCGAGGCCAACGTCGGCAAGCCGCAGGTCGCCTACCGCGAGACCATCAAGCGGGTCGTCGACAAGCACGACTACACCCACAAGAAGCAGACCGGTGGGTCGGGTCAGTTCGCCAAGGTGCAGATCTCGCTCGAGCCGCTCGACCTCGCCGGGGAGCACCCCTACGAGTTCGAGAACAAGGTCACGGGCGGCCGTGTGCCGCGCGAGTACATCCCGTCGGTCGACGCCGGGATGAAGGATGCCATGCAGGTCGGCGTTCTCGCCGGCTACCCCATGGTCGGGGTCAAGGCCATCCTCCTGGATGGCGCGGCCCACGACGTCGACTCCTCGGAGATGGCGTTCAAGATCGCCGGATCGATGGCCTTCAAGGAGGCCGCGCGCAAGGCGAACCCGGTTCTGCTCGAGCCGCTCATGGCCGTCGAGGTGCGCACCCCTGAGGAATACATGGGTGATGTCATCGGCGACCTGAACTCGCGGCGCGGTCAGATCCAGTCCATGGAGGATGCGACCGGCGTCAAGGTCGTCCGCGCCCTCGTTCCGCTGTCCGAGATGTTCGGATACGTGGGCGACCTGAGGTCGAAGACCTCCGGCCGGGCCGTGTACTCGATGAGCTTCGACAGCTATTCTGAGGTGCCGCGCGCGGTCGCCGACGAGATCGTCCAGAAGAACAAGGGCGAGTAGTTCCCACGCAGTATCCCGTAACATAAGACAACATCCCGTAGGAACCCCGGGCGCAATCCCGCGTCCGGTGCTTCTACTCGACAGTCCTGAGGAGGACCCACAGTGGCTAAGGCCAAGTTCGAGCGGACTAAGCCGCACGTCAACATCGGAACCATCGGTCACGTTGACCACGGCAAGACGACCCTCACCGCAGCGATCTCCAAGGTGCTGGCGGACAAGTATCCGTCGGCCGTCAACGTCAAGCGCGACTTCGCGTCGATCGACTCGGCGCCGGAAGAGCGTCAGCGTGGAATCACGATCAACATCTCCCACGTGGAGTACGAGACCCCGAAGCGCCACTACGCGCACGTCGACGCCCCAGGGCACGCCGACTACATCAAGAACATGATCACCGGCGCCGCCCAGATGGACGGTGCGATCCTCGTGGTCGCGGCCACCGACGGCCCCATGGCGCAGACCCGCGAGCACGTGCTGCTCGCCAAGCAGGTCGGCGTGCCGTACCTGCTCGTCGCGCTCAACAAGGCGGACATGGTCGACGACGAGGAGATCCTGGAGCTCGTCGAGCTCGAGGTCCGCGAGCTGCTCTCCAGCCAGGGCTTCGACGGCGAGAACGCTCCCGTCGTGCGCGTCTCTGGCCTCAAGGCGCTCGAGGGCGACGAGAAGTGGACGCAGAGCATCCTCGACCTCATGCAGGCCGTCGACGACAACATCCCGGACCCGGTCCGCGACAAGGACAAGCCGTTCCTCATGCCGATCGAGGACGTCTTCACGATCACCGGTCGTGGCACCGTCGTGACCGGTCGTGCCGAGCGCGGTACCCTCGCGATCAACTCGGACGTCGAGATCGTCGGCATCCGCCCGACCCAGAAGACGACCGTCACGGGTATCGAGATGTTCCACAAGCAGCTCGACGAGGCCTGGGCCGGCGAGAACTGTGGTCTGCTCCTCCGTGGCACCAAGCGTGAGGACGTCGAGCGCGGCCAGGTCGTCGTGAAGCCGGGTTCGGTTACGCCGCACACGCAGTTCGAGGGCACCGCCTACATCCTCTCGAAGGATGAGGGCGGCCGTCACAACCCGTTCTACGCGAACTACCGTCCGCAGTTCTACTTCCGCACCACCGACGTCACCGGCGTCATCACGCTGCCCGAGGGCACCGAGATGGTCATGCCGGGCGACACCACGGAGATGACGGTCGAGCTCATCCAGCCGATCGCCATGGAAGAGGGCCTCGGATTCGCGATCCGCGAGGG
>JBIQHP010000040.1:17047-18380 GCA_044508495.1 Clavibacter sp. | reverse complement strand
CGGCCGTGTCGGCGTGCGCGTCGAAGTGGATCATGCCGACCTTGCCGAAGCCGTGATGCTCGGCGACCGCCGTCGCCGCCGGCCAAGTGATCGAGTGATCGCCGCCGAGGATGATGGGGATGATGCCCCGACTCGCGATCTCCCACACGCGCTGGTGGATAGCCGCCTTCGACTCCTCCCACATGCCGTGGCTCATGATCGCGTCGCCGTAGTCCACTACCTCGAGGTGGTCGAACATCTCCACCTGCAAGTCGAGGTGATAGGTGCCGGGGTCGTAGGCGTTGGCCCTCAGCGCCCTCGGGCCGAAGCGGGCACCCGGCCGGTTGGTCGTGCTGTCGTCCCAGGGCGCTCCGACGATCGCGACATCCGGCTGCCACTCGTCGAGCTGCTCCGGCTCGGTCAGCAGCGGCCGCATGCCGAAGGTCGCCGGCCCCTGGAAGGAGGAGGCGTCGAGCTGGGCGCGCAGGCCTGGCGGAAGGTCTCGCTTCGGTGCCGGCTTCTCGTCTGCGGAACTCATGGCCTCGACACTAGTGCCGATCAGTCGCGATCGATCCCGAACTCCCGGCGCATGAGTACCTGGACATCGCGATCGAGGTTGTCGAACTTCATGTTCATCTCGCGACGCAGGCCGTCGATCTCGCCCCGCAGGCCGCCGATCTCGCCCCCGATCTCACCCCGCACCCCGCCGATCTCGCTTCGAATGACTCTGACGAAGAGCGTCGAGACGATCGTGAGCATGCCGAACATGAGCGCAGTGAACACGCCGATCATCGTCCACACCTGCGGCTCGGTCACGTTGATCACCTCTCCATTCTCCCCTGTTCTCCCGAGAATGCCAGAGGGCACCGCGGGTGGGAGACAACCGGGCCTGCTCTGTGGAGAGGGTGCGCATCCGGATGCTGTGAGGGAGCGGTCGCGACCTTGGCTAGGGTCGAGGAGTGAAGGAGAATCCGTCGACGGTCCTCAAGTTGAGTGGATTCCGCGCGGTCATCGAACCCGACCGATGGGTACCGGGCTCGTACACGCTCGTCGTCGACGGCACCCCGCAGTCGCACGTCAACCTCGACGACCCTACGCAGCTCTTCTTCGAGTACGTGCAGCGCATGGGTCACGTCATCGACCGGCTCCGGATGCCGGGCGAGCCGATCACGGCCGTGCACCTGGGTGCGGGCGCGCTCACCCTCCCGCGGTACGTCGAGGCGACGAGGCCGGGATCGCGGCAGCAGGTCATCGAGCTCGAGAGCGACCTCGTCGACCTCGTGCGTTCGGTGCTGCCCTGGCCGCGGCAGGCCTCGATCCGGATCCGGTACGGCGACGCGCGCGAGGTCATGGG
>JBIQHP010000040.1:0-16947 GCA_044508495.1 Clavibacter sp. | reverse complement strand
ACCTGCCCGGCGTTGTCGACCTGCTCGTCGTCGACGTCTTCGCCGGGGCGAGGACCCCCGCGCACGTCACGAGCGCGGAGTTCTACACCGAGGCGGTGGCGCTGCTCGCCGACGACGGGGTCATCCTCGTGAACATCGCGGACGGCCCCGGCCTCGCCTTCGCGCGTGGGCAGGCCGCGACCCTCCGCTCGGTGACCGGGGACGTCGCGGCGCTCGCCGAGCCGCAGATCCTCAAGGGGCGGCGGTTCGGCAATGTCGTGCTCGCCGGGTCGCCCGGCGCGCTCCCGCTCGAGTGGATGCCGCGCCTGCTCGCCGGCGGGCCGCATCCGGCCAAGGTCGTGACGGGGCGCGAGCTCGTCGACTGGATCGCGGGAGCACCCGTCGTGACCGACGCGACGGCCGTCGCCTCCCCCCTCCCCTCCGCCGGCATCTTCCGCACCCGCTGACTCTCTCCCCCCCTCCCCCCGCCGGGGCTTTCATCATTCAGGAGTTGACGCGACAGGAGTGATCGGAGTGGCAAGACGGGTGCAGTTCGGTAACATTCACCCCACCAGTCACACCAACTCCTGAATGATGGAAGCATGCGGCGGGCGGGAATGACGGCGAGGCTGGCGACGGCGGCCATCGCGGGTGCGCTCGTGCTCTCCGGATGCACGGCGGAGCCGGGTGAGCCGAGCGCGGTGCCGCTCCCCTCCCCCTCCAGCTCGGGCGCGTCGGAGCTCGAGCCCGGACCGGTCGCGCCGGCCGGCGACCCGACGGTTCTCGTCACCGGCCTCACCTCGCCGTGGTCGATCGTCCGCCTCACGTCGGGCTCCTCCCTCATCAGCGAGCGCGACACCGGCCGCATCATGGAGTACACCGTCACGGGCGCCGTGCGCGAGGTCGGGTCAGTCACCGGGGTCGTGTCCGGCGGCGAGGGCGGGCTCCTCGGGCTCGCGGTCTGGGAGGACGGCCGGTCCCTCTACCTGTTCGCCTACTTCACGTCCGACTCCGACAACCGCATCGTGCGGATGCCGCTCTTCGGCCCGCCGGGCGGCTACCAGCTCGGCGCATCCGAGGTCATCCTGAGCGGGATCGCCAAGGCCGGGAATCACAATGGCGGCCGCATCAAGATCGGGCCGGACGGCGCGCTCTACGCGACGGTCGGCGACGCGGGCCAGCCCGACCGAGCGCAGGACCCGAACTCCCTGAACGGCAAGATCCTGCGCATGGACATGAACGGCGGCATCCCGAACGACAACCCCACGCCAGGCTCCTACGTCTACTCGATGGGACACCGCAACCCCCAGGGGCTCGCCTGGGACGACGAGGGCCGGCTCTGGGCCGCCGAGTTCGGGCAGAACACCTGGGACGAGCTCAACCTCATCGAGCCCGGCGCGAACTACGGCTGGCCGGTCGTCGAGGGCATCGGCGAGCGCGAGGGCTACGTCGACCCGGTGTACCAGTGGCCGACCTCGGAGGCGAGTCCGAGCGGTCTCGCCTTCGTGCGCGACACCCTCTTCCTCGCCGCACTCCGTGGTCAGCGGCTGTGGGCGATCTATCCCGGTTCGCCGACGGATGCCGTCCCGTGGTTCGAGGGCGAGTTCGGCCGCCTGCGGGATGCGGTCCCGGGGCCGGACGGCACACTCTGGGTGCTCACGAACAACACCGACGGCCGCGGCAGCCCGGGACCGGATGACGACCGGCTGCTGCAGGTGCGCCTCGAGCCGCTCCGCGAGGGCTGACAGCCTCTCCTCCACAGACGGGGCGCGAAGGGGAGATCTCGACAGGCTCGATCCGAGACCGGGAGCGGCGCGGCGATCGGGTTATCGTCGTGTCATGGCGGAGCTGGCTCGGGTGCGGCGATGGGCGGATGCCCTCATCGCGCTGCACCTCGACCCGGCCGAGTGGTCGTTCGGCTTCGACACGGCGAAGACCCGTGCCGGACTCTGCGACTACCGCGCCAGGCGGATCACCGTCTCGAGATACCTCGCCGCTCGCTTCGACGACGACGAGATCCATCAGGTGCTGCTCCACGAGGTGGCCCACGCGCTCGCCGGCCAGCGCGCCGGGCACGGGCCGCGCTGGCGCGCGATCGCACGTGACCTCGGCTACGTCGGCAAACGGACGCACGACGGAACCGTGGCCGACGAGCTCGCGCCCTGGCTCGGAACCTGCCCGGCCGGCCATGAGCTCTACCGGTACCGGCGCCCGACGAGGCCCATGTCGTGCGGGAAGTGCTCGCGACGGTTCAGCGAGGCGCACCTCATCTCGTGGTCGCATCGGGTCGTGACGGCGGCCGCCCGGAGGCGGGCCGCCTCGTCGACCGGCTAGCCTCCCCCACTCGATGGCGGTAACTGCCGATACTGGTTACATGGACACGGCGACCGGCCAGTGGCTCGACGCGGGCGACGGCATCCGGTGGTGGTTCGACTCGGGCGCCCTCGCACTCGACTTCGCCTGGACCGGACCGGTCAACGGAGAGCATGTCGAGACGCTCCAGTCGCCCGGCGACCTCGCGAGTTGGCTGGCCGAGCGGTTCCCCCGCCTCGATCCGTCCCTGGGCGAGCGGGAGCTGAGCGATGCGCTCATGCTGCGCGCCGCCATCGCGGGGCTCGCGGTCGGGAGGGTCGAGGAGCGGCCGACTGCGGCATCCGACATCGACGTCGTCAACCTGTTCGCGGCGACGCCGGATGTCCCGCCCGCGCTCGCCGGCGGCTCCCGCCAGGCGGGGGCCGGAATGGTGCGAGCGACGCAGACGCTCTCGGCGATCGCGCGCGACGCCGTGCGAGTCTTCGGCCCGGACGAGGCCGAGCGCATCCGGGAGTGCGCTGCCGTCGGCTGCGGGCATCTCTACCTCGACACCTCGCGCAGCGGCAACCGGCGGTGGTGCTCGATGCAGCGCTGCGGCAATCGCGCGAAGGTGCGGGCGCACCGGGAGCGGTCCGCGGCGACGAGGGTCAGTCGATGACCTGGACTTCCTTCCAGAACGCGACGTAGCCGCTGTAGTCCCGGCCGACGCGCTCGAAGGAGCTCGGGATGGGGTCGGGATAGCTCCAGGCACGATCCTGCAGGTCGCTCGTGCCGTCGGAGACGGTGAAGTACTGGCAGACGCCCTTCCAGGGGCAGGTATACGGAGTGGGGCTCTCGGTGAGGCGGCCGGGCTTGACGCTCGACGGCGGGAAGTACCAGTTGCCCTCGATGGAGATGAGGTCGTCCTTCGACGCCTCGGCGATCACGGTTCCGTTCAGCACTGCCTTCATGGGGTCCTCTCAGGTTCTGCTGGGGAGAACCGGGGAGGCGTCAGCGATATTCCTTCAGGATCGTTACCTCGGTCGAGTCGTCGATCGCCGCCGCGCCGGCGGGATCGGCGGACGGATCGCGCGCGAGCAGTTCCTTGCCGCTCGCCGAGGCGCTCACGAGGTGGCCCGCCGCACCGCGAAGGCCGGTGAACGCCGCGCAGGCCGCTGCGGCCTCGGGGGAGCAGTAGTCGATGCCGACCGCGGCGAGCGCGTCGACGATCGACCCGGCCGCAAGGAGATCCTCGACCGCGAAGCGCAGGCTGTCGTCCTGGCGCGGAGATCCGGATGCGATGACGGCCACCGCGAACCGGTCCCCCTTCTCCGCCTGCCGGGCGAGCACCCACTCCGCCACCGCCGTGCGGTTGCCGAAGCCGCCCGCGATGACGGCCGCGCGCAGGTCGGGAAAGGCGAGCGTGTGAGTGGGCAGCACGTCCACGAGCACGACGACGTCGACATCCGAGGCCACCGTCGCGGCGCCCTCGGCGCCCCAGTCGAAGCGCACCTGGTACTGGCTCTGGTCGTGCGGGGAGGTCACCCGACGAGGCTATCGGAGCGGTACTGCTACACTGAAACCACTAGCGAACGCGATTCTCGTGTTCCCTGCGTCGTAGAACGCATCACCGCCCTTCTCGGGCTGATTCTCTTCATACGGCGAACAAGTGCGGCCATCGCCGCGTTTGCCATCCGATCCCCTTGGCCTCGATACGCCGCTGCGCGGCTACTCGACCAGCGGATTCCCACCAAGAAATACCCATGACTGAAACAACCTTCGGCGCGCTCGGCGTGCCCGCACCCCTCGTCGCCGCCCTCACCAAGGGCGGCATCACGAGCCCCTTCCCGATCCAGGAGGACACCCTCCCCGACACGCTCCGCGGACGCGACGTCCTCGGCCGCGGCAAGACCGGCAGCGGCAAGACGCTCGCCTTCTCGCTTCCGATGATCGCGCGACTCTCGGATGGCGGCCGACCTCAGGCCGGCAGGCCGAGGGGCCTCGTGCTCGCCCCCACCCGTGAGCTCGCCACCCAGATCACCGCGACCATGGAGCCGCTCGCGGCGGCCTATGGCCTCACGATCACGACGATCTTCGGCGGGGTCTCCCAGCAGCGGCAGGTCGCCGCTCTCAAGGCCGGTGTCGACATCGTCGTGGCCTGCCCGGGTCGCCTCGAGGACCTCATGCAGCAGCGATTCGTGACCCTCGACGCGATCGAGATCACCGTTCTCGACGAGGCCGACCACATGGCCGACCTCGGCTTCCTGCCCGTCGTCACGCGCATCCTCAACAAGACCCCGGACGGCGGGCAGCGGATGCTGTTCTCCGCCACGCTGGACAACGGCGTCGACAGGATCGTGAAGCGCTACCTGCACGACGAGATCCTGCACTCGGTCGACGACGCGACCTCGCACGTCGAGGCGATGACCCACCACGTCTTCGAGGTCGACGGCCTCGACGCGAAGAAGGACCTCGTGCAGGTGCTCGCCTCGGGCACCGGTCGCCGCATCCTCTTCATGCGCACCAAGCACCAGGCGAAGAAGCTCGCGCGTCAGCTCATCGAGGCCGGCATCCCGAGCGTGGATCTGCACGGCAACCTCTCCCAGCCGCAGCGCGACCGCAACCTCGCGGCCTTCACGGCCGGTGAGGCCCGGGTGCTCGTCGCGACGGATGTCGCCGCCCGCGGCATCGACATCGACGACGTCGAGCTCGTCGTGCACGTCGACCCGCCCGCCGAGCACAAGGCCTACCTGCACCGCAGCGGCCGCACGGCCCGCGCCGGCAGCTCGGGCGACGTCGTGACCGTCATGCTCCCCGCGCAGAAGGCGGATGTCGCCGTGCTGCTGCGCAAGGCCGCCATCGCGGTCACGCCGCAGCGGGTCACCGCGACCTCTCCCGCCGTCGCCGAGCTCGTCGGCGAGGTCGCGCCCTACGTCAAGCCCGCTCCGCGTGCGGCGACGCCGGCACGCGGTCAGTCCCAGGGCGGACGCTCCACCGGCGCGAACGCGCAGCGCAAGCGCGCCCAGCGCGGAAGCGGCGGTGGACAGCGTCATGACCGCCCAGGCGCGCCGGAGCGGAAAGCGGGGGCCATTTCTGGCCGCCGCCGCGACGCCAGCGCCGATGCCCGTCCCGGGCGTCGGAGTCAGACCCCCGGCGCACAACGCACCCAGACGCGCAGCTTCACGAGTTACAGCACCTCGACCCCGGCATCCACCAGTTCGTCCGGCGGCGGCGAACGCCGCAGCGGCCGCCGAGCCCAGGGCTGAGTCGCACACTCTAGCCTCGACGTATGAAGATCCGCCGCGCAGCGCTCGCCGATGCAGAGCGGATCGGGGTTGTTCACGCGCAGGTTTGGCGCGAGGCCTATCGCGGCATCCTCTCGGATGAGTGGATCGCGGGCGTCTCGAGCGAGGAGCGGATCGCCCGTTGGAAGGTCATCCTCGGCGAGACGACGCTCCCGCAAGCTTGTGGGTCATCGGTCGCAACCTGAAGGCGCAGCACTTCTACCGGAGCCTGGCTTTCGAGCTCGACGGCGCTCGCAGTATCTTCGCCGCGTGGGAGGACATCGAAGAACTGCGGATGACGCGCTAGCGACGTGTCGCGAGACACCGTACACGCACACACCACTGCCGTACCGCACTTTCCGCTGGTTATGCACAGATTTCTGACACTGCCTGCCTCCGCAGGTTCCACCCACTAACATCGTCGCCATGAAAGTTATACTTGACGGTATGAATTACACGGTGGGCGCGAAGGGGCAGGTCGTCATCCCCAAGAAGTTCCGGGATGCCTTGAAGATCCATCCCGGCCAAGAGGTCGTGTTCGAAAGGCGAGATGACGAGTTGGTGGTCCGTAAGGCGACGGCGAGGCCCCTCAAGGGTCGCTTCCCGTCCAGCCTGCTGACCGATGCACTCCTAGCCGCGCGGCGCGAGGACCTGAGTATCGACGAAAAGCTCCGATGACGGTTGTTCTCGACTCCTGGGCGATCATGCGTCTGCTCGAGGGATCCGAACCGAGCGCCAGCCGCGTACAGAAGCTCATCGACTCGAGAAGCACGGTCATGTGCTGGATCAACCTCGGCGAGATCTACTACGTGCTGGCCAGAAGTCTCGGGGACGATACTGCCGCCGCGACGGTCCGCGACATAGAGAGCAGTGTTGAGACCGTGCTTCCTGACCGTCTCCTGGTCCTGGATGCTGCCCGAATCAAGGCCGAGCACCGCATGTCTTACGCTGACGCCTTCGCCGCAGCCACCGCTGTGCGATTCGCAGCACCGCTGTGGACCGGAGATCCCGAGCTGCTGATAGCCGGTGCGTCTTGGAGGCCGTTCGATCCCGCCGGGTCAGCCGAGGCGGCCGACTGAGGCGAGCGCGGCCCGCAGCAGCACCCCGCGCCCGCCCTCCATCTCTCGGGCGATCTCGTCGCCGGCCGCCTCCTCGGGCGACAGCCAGGTGACCTCGAGCGCATCCTGCCTCGGCTCGCAGGTGCCCGTGACGGGGACCACGTAGGCGAGCGAGACCGCGTGCTGCCGCTCGTCGGTGAAGGCGCTGATGCCCGGCATCGGGAAGTACTCGGCGACCGAGAACGGCAAGGGGCTCGGCGGCAGTTGAGGAAAGGCCATCGGACCGAGATCCTTCTCGAGGTGGCGGAAGAGCGCCTCGCGCAACGTCTCCCCGTACATGACGCGTCCCGAGACGAGGGTGCGGGTCATCTCGCCGGTCGGCGAGGCGCGCAGCAGAACGCCCAGCTCGACGACCTGGCCGAGACCGTCGATGCGCACCGGCACCGCTTCGACGTAGAGGAGCGGCAGGCGCATCCGGATGCTCGTGAGCTCGTCGTCAGACAGCCATCCCGAGTTCGGGTCGGGGGTTCCCACGGAGCTCATGCTCCATTGTGGCCCACGCGCCCGCACGAGGGGTGCAAGGATTGTCGGGACGAGAGGGGCGGTGTCGTTGCGAATCGATCCGGATGCCGTGCTGTGGTCCGCCCCGGAGCGCGAGCGGGCGGGACGGCCGCTTCTCGTCCTGCTCCATGGCTACGGCTCGCACGAGGGCGACCTGTTCGCTCTCGCGCGGTCGCTCCCGCTCGAGCCCGTCATCGCCTCGGTGCGGGCGCCGCTGGCCCAAGGCCCCGGATACGCCTGGTTCCCGCACGCCGGGGACTCCTCGGCGGATGAGCGCTTCGACGCGGTCGCCGACACCACGCGCGCGCTCGTCGACTGGCTCGACACGACCGCCTCGACGGGAGCCGGACTGCTCGGCTTCTCGCAGGGCGCTGCGATGGCGCTGCAGCTCCTGCGCGAGCAGCCGGAGCGCTTCGACTACGCGGTGCCGCTCAGCGGGTTCGTCTTCCCGAACGAGCATGAAGGGGACGCACGTCTCGCCGAGCTGCGCCCACCGGTGTTCTGGGGCCGCGGCACCGAGGACGCGACGATCCCGGCCTCGCTCATCGACAACACCCTCGAGTGGCTCCCGGCCCACTCGACCCTTACCGAGGGCATCTACGAGGGCGTCGGCCACTGGGTCTCGCCCGAGGAGATCAGCGAGCTCGGGGCTTTCATCCGCTCGCAGCTCTGAGCGAGTGGGCCGAACTCGTCAGGGGCGGCGCCAGCGCGCCGCGAGGATGACGACGGTCGAGGTGAGTGTGGCGAGCCCGAGCACGATGAGCATGGGGACGCCGATCCACGACATCTGGAAGATCATCGAGACGAAGAAGGCGCCGTTCTGCTGAGGGCTCTGGCTCCAGGTCTCGACCATGCTCGCGAACCAGAAGGCGCCGAGGATGAAGAGGACGCCGAGGACCCACAGCACGACGAGCCAGGGGTTGACACGTCGCCACCAGGGAGCGGGTTCGGACTCATCGACGATCGCCTCCTCCAGGTCCTCCCTGCGATCCTCGGGAATGGCGAAGATCGAGAACTCGTCGCCCGGCCGGGGAGCATCACGACGCGGATCAGGCTCATCCCGTCGAGTCTCGGGCCAGTCCCGCCTGGGCACGCCGTACGACCCGGACTCCTCGCGCAGCGGAGCGGCCGGCGGCGTCTCGCGGTGGACCCTGGGGTCGTAGCCCGGCTGGAAAGCGGGGCTGAACCGCGGGTCGAACCGCTTGCTCACACCCTCGGACTCGCTCATGACATCCTCTCGCCTCCATGAGTCTAGCGAGGGCAGGCCGACGCCGCCTCGCTACAGTGTGGTGATGAAGAGGCTCGCCGCGCTCGCCTTCGCGATACTGCTCGGGGCTCTCGGGGCCTACTACGTGATCTCCGAGCTGCCGGGCGCCGTCGACGGCGCAAGGCGGGAGCCGGCACCGGCATCCGGGGTCGCGCGGCCGGCCGACGCGACCCCGTCGCACGTCGCCTACGTGCACGACGGCGACACCCTCTACCTGCGTCCGGACGGCGCGGCATCGCGCGCCGATGAGGTGACCGTCCGGCTCCTCGGGATCGACACCCCCGAGCTGCGGCCCGAGGTCGAGTGCTATGCGATCGAGGCGCGCGACCGCCTGCGTGCGATGCTGCCGCAGGGCGTCGCGGTCTGGATCGCCGAGGACGAGGGTCCGCTCGACCAGTACGGCCGGAGCCTGCTCTACCTGTGGACCGAGGACGGCGCCTTCGTGAACCTCGCCCTCGTCGAGGAAGGGTACGCGTCCGCCGTCAACATCGCGCCGAACGACCGATACTGGCCCGAGCTCCTCGCCGCCGAGCGGGCGGCCCGGGATGCCCGAACGGGCCTGTGGGGCGCCTGCTGAGGACTGCTGAGGCCACGGCCGGAATGTTAGGGTTTCCTAAGCCGGGCCAGCAGGGAATCCGCTGGCTCTCTGATCCGAAGGGGCTCAGATGAGCTACATCAAGTCGGCGCTCCTCGATGAGCGGGGCTTCGTCGTGCTCGACCGGTACGACCAGGCGAAGGACCCCGAGGAGTGGCTCGATCTGGAGTACGTCGACTGGAAGTCGTCCGGTGACACCCGGTTCGCTCCGCTCGCGAGCGCGAAGGGCGAGGTCGAGGCCAACGGCTTCTGGAACCACGAGCCACCGCGGGCCGACAAGGACGGCGTGTGGATCGAATCCCAGGTCGCGAAGGCGCCGAACCTGACCCGACGGGCGAAGGAGCCGGGGTCGAACGTCGGGCGCTGCCGCGTCATCGAGCTGCAGCCCAACAGCTACGCGGATGCCCTGTACAACATGCATCAGGACGACAACAACCGGCTCAACCCGGACGGCACCGGCTGGATCGTGCGCGGCTATTACAACCTCAGCGACGATCCCGACTCGTTCATGGTGCTGCGCGAGGAGCGGTACGACCCGACAACCGAGATCCGGCTCCCGCTTCCGGCCGGGACCCAGGTGATCATCGACACCCAGCGCTTCTGGCACGCGACGTGGCACGTCGGCGCGAGCCCTCGCTACAGCCTCATCACCTCGTGGGAGTCGGGCCCGGCGCTCGACAACTACATCGCGATGTACCACGGGCGCACCGACCACGTGAACGCGCCGCTCGACCAGGCGGTCATCGACGCCGCGCAGGCCGAGGTGCAGCGCAAGCTCGCGGAGCGCGCGGAGGCGCTCGCGGCGAAGGGGCGCACCGGCGGTTGACGGGAGCTCCATCCGAGAGGAGCCTGAGACGGTGAGCACCTCGACTAGTGCGCTCGTTCGCGCGGTTTTCGTCATCCATGGTGTTGTGACGATCGCTGCGGCGATCGTGCTCGCCGTCTTCCCCGCCGCGATCCCGTCGACCGTCGGGATCGCGATGGAACCGGATGCCTACCTCCTGTCGTACTTCCTGGCGGCCGCCGAGCTCGGGGTCGGCGTGCTGTCGATCGGCACCGCTCGGGTGAAGGATGCGGCGGCGATCCGGCTGATCGCCGCGAGCTTCGCCGTGTTCCACGGTGCTACCGCGATCCTCGAAGCCGTCCACCTCATGACGAACGGTGCGAACGGGATTCTCGTGGCCAACCTCGTGCTTCGCGTCATTGCCTGCGCGGCGTTCCTGCTCATCGCGCTGAGGCGACGGCGGGATGAGGCCGATCAGTCGCGCTGAGGTTGCTGACTGGCCGCGAGCGACCCTCCCTTGAGTACGAGGGGACTCGGGCTTGTGGAGTGCGGAAGCAGGTCGGCAGACTGGCGGTATCGACGCGAGGAGCCTGCCATGACCGATGAGGGTGTTCCGACCGGAGGGGCGACGCCGCACGTGATCAAGCCACTCACGCCGGAGACCTTCCCCGCGTGGCTGGCGCTCGCGCAGAAGCACAACGGGGTCTGGGGCGGATGCTACTGCTCGTATTTCCACGACGACACGGAGCACACCGTCAAGAGCGAGCACGACCGGCCCACGTTCAAGGAGCGACTCGTCGCGGAGGGCGTCGCGCACGCCGCGCTCGTCTTCGACGGCGACGCGGCGATCGCGTGGTGCGAGTATGGCAGCCCGGTCGAGCTGCCGAACATCTACCACCGCAAGCAGTACGACGCGGGCGAGACCAGGCCGGCGCCGTGGCGCATCACCTGCTTCTTCGTCGACCGCGACCACCGACGTTCGGGAGTGGCGCGCGAGGCACTGGATGGCGCACTAGAGCTCATCGCTCAGGCCGGCGGAGGCGAGGTGGTCTCGTTCCCCAACGAGCTCGACCCCGGCAAGAGGACGTCATCCTCGTTCCTCCACAACGGCACGAGGGCCATGTTCGAGACGGCGGGATTCACGTTCGAGCGCCACATCGGCAAGAGCAAGACCGTGATGCGCAAGACGGTCCCGGCGGCCGCCGCAGTCGAGTCTGACACTGCGTGATCCACCTAGACACCACGCGATCACGATGGCGGTACCGGTGGTGCGCAAGAGTGCGGCCGCCTCGTTGGCGCGACCTGCCAAGACCAGTTCAGGTGTCAGCAAGCCGCCAACCGGCGCTCGATAGCGGTTCCACCAGTCCTCAAGCCCACCGACGCTGTTCGCAGGTTTGCCGACCGCTTCCGAGAACTGAATGTGGACGGCCGGCGCATTCTCCATGGCACCGTAGATGTCTGCGGCATCGAAGACCACGACGTCCTTCCAGACACCGTCAGCCTTCTTCTCAGCAGCCCATTTGTCCGCGTCCACCCAACGCCGAGGCGTGACGAAAACGAACGTTGTCTCTGAAAACACCACATCAAGCGGAGCGGTCGTTCGTTTCTGATAGTCCCCGTTCGCCTTTGTATGGAAGTCGGTAGACGTGCCGAACTCCCACACGCTCGCGCCTTCGGGCACGAAGGGAGTCCCCCTTCCGGCCAACACCTTTCCGTCGTAACCACCGAAAGTTACCTCTTCGTCGCCACCCATGTCCAGCTTGATGATGCTGTCGTTCGTTTGGCTCACGAGGCGACGAGCGACGTTGGGGAGCTCGCTACGACTGACGATCCGATCAGCCCACTCGATGATGTCTTGCAAGCTCGCGAGGTGCGGCAGCCGGTAGGTCATTGGTGCCCCCTCTGGCCGTACCCATGAGGGCGACCCGCATCCGGCGCCCTCAGATCTCGCAGCTGACTCCTCATTCTGACCAAAGCTCCCGACGCTGAAGAGCGGCGCTTGCTCCCGATATGGCGAGAACCGTCGGGCTTGTAAGTTGCGGCCATCCGGACTTGGGCTACGCAGCAGTCTTCCAATTGATCGCGGTTGGTTACGAGACGCGAATGGCCATGATCACGCAACATGCCAGTCAACTCCAGGCGAGCGAGTCGGGGGACCAGATCTTGCCGGGGACCTCGTCCTGCAACACCATGTCAATGAATGTGCGCATGAATTCCGCCCCGAGGTTGGCCGTCCGATAGTTGGCGCAATATGGCACGTCTTTCGCCTGCCTCGCGTACAAACGTCCCCAGGTCGGTGGGATGGTCAGTTCGGTGAATGGGATAAGCGATCGCGCGCGCGCCTCTGCGTCGATCGCGCGCGCCAGCGCGTCGGCGCTTAGAGTCTGTGTCTTGGCGATGACGACGAGATCGACGAGGTCCTTCTCGCGGCTGGATGGCCGACCGTTGTAGTTCGCCATCGTCGCGCAGACCTTGTCCGCGACCTGGTCGACGATCGGATAGAGGCGGTAATCGTTGCTAGGGAGCCGCGGCAGGTCAAGGCGGTTGGCCGGTGGCGTGACCGTGACTTCGTCGGTGACGATGACTCCGACGACGAGGTCGACATGCAGCGGCTCCTTCTTGTCGGCGCCGATGTAGACGTCGAAGTCGACGCCGTAGCCCTCGGTGTAGGTCTGCTGGTCGCCGCCGACGACGGATTCGTGTTTCGTATATACGAATCGGAAGAAGTCGCCGAGATCGGTGCCGGCGAGGCGGATCAGTTCTGCGAGGGCACCGTCAAGTGTGTTGTTGGCGCGGAAGAGATCGACGTCCGTCGTGCGTCGGCCGGATGCGACGCGGGCGAGGACTCCGGTGCCGCCCTTGAGGAGCCAGTCTGAGTCGTCACCCTCGGAGAAGATGCGGCTGAGGAAGCGCCGGAAGTACTCCTGGCGAATCCGGTCCTGAGTAGACATGGACTTGTCGTAGGCAAAGGCGTTTCGGGCAGCATCGCGAATCGCGGCCTCGACGGCGGCTGCGCTCTTGTATGGCTCCGTCATGCTTCAGCATCTCCCGGCGCGGTCCTCATACCATCCAGCGCTGCGGTGGACCGCGCGAGTTGAGTCCAATCGATCGCCTTCATCTGTGCAGACAGGGCCGCGTTCATGTTCTCCGCCCACGTGCGTGTTGCAAGGCCCTCGAGCATCTTGGCGGTCGGCAGCTGGCTGAGGGCGGCGCTCATACTGCCCAGCGCGGCACGCATCGACTCAAGTTGTATGTCCCGGTCCGGGAGCGCCGCACGCAGCGCACTCTGGAGTGCGGTCGTGTCGATCAGCGCAGCGAGGTCGATCTTCGGCATATGCATCAGATAGTTCCGTGCGACAAGCGCGCCGATCCCATCCAGCGATGCAATCTGCTTGGCAATCGTCTCGCGGTCGAGTCCGGCGATCACAAGGAGCTGATCGAGTAGGGCTACGCCGTCGCTCTTGCGGTGGCCGTTGCGTTCCGCAAGTGGGGCGAGGCCGCGGCCAAGCAGTCCGAGATCGAGCTCGGTCTTTCGGCTCGCGTCACGCAGTGCATCGGCGACGATCGACAGCTCCGTTCTGTCCTCGACGAGGTCGGCGATCGTGCGTTCCGGCGTCGTCACGGGCAGTCCGTCGCGGATCGTTACGTCCTCCTCTGACAGGTCGCGTCTGCGGTAGTGGAGATCGGCGCGCTGCGTTTGACGACGAACCGGGGAGGTCAGCTCGGTCCGGTTGGAACGGAGGTCGCCAATGTCATGCAGCCACGCGGCAGTCTGCCCGGAGACCACGACACCGCGATGACCGTCGCCGAGCCGTTCGCTTGCCAGACGCGCAGGATCGCTACTGAGCCACGCTGCGCGCACATCGAGGTGGGCGCCACTGGGTGCGCCAGCATCCTTGTAGACACCGTGCGCGAGCCGAACGAGATCGCCGGAGTCGGTGAGGCGTGATAGGTCGAGCCGGGTCACTCCGCGCGTGGCTGCTTGGGCCGAGGTAACCATGCCCCATTGCGAGGCGGACATCTCATCCAGCTCGCGGAGCGCATCTCTGGCTTTCATGCTTGAATTGTATCACTCTATCTGATACTAACCAAGACTTCTATGGCTCCTTGCGTCCCCACGTCCATTTGTCACAAATCGAAGTGTGTCGGAGGGTTTACCGCGTCAGTGAGTAATCCAGTGATGTACGAAATCGCCCAGGTGACCTCGCGACCGATCAAATCGATGGCGGCGAAGAGGGGGATTTCCTCGGAGGAAAACCGCATCATCGGCGTGAACGCAAAACCGGATTCAGCATCCCCAGTTCCAGGTCCTACTTCCAGCACGCGAGTCGGCATCTCGATCGTTCCAAGCACCTGGCGCTCACTGACGATGTCGAGCGTCTCGCCTGCGATGAGATTCAGCTGGTCGCCAAGGTGGTCGTTGTTCCATAAGCCCTCGACCTTGAACGTCCCACCCATCTTAAAGTCAGTGAGCATGACGGACACGGTGAACCCGACATCGTGCTTCTCGAGATTGTTGGAATCGCGCAGGGCCAAGAGGAATGGTCGCGCCGATACGAAGGACTCGAACGCACGAAATCGATCCGCGATGTCGACGGAGAACTCCGGATGCTGCCTAAGCCAGTTCTGCCACCCGATCTCAGCGCTGTGAATCGGAAAGTTGCCATCGCCTGGTTTCGCCGGCTTCGTGAGCTCGTAACCAACCGAGTTGGTAAGGCGGTTCAGAGCGTTCCGGAAGTTCTGGAGAACATCACCCATGCGGTTATACCAGTCCTCTGTTGGAGGCATAGGGGTGGTACGCATCACGATATCGACGGTCTTGCCATCAGCGCGCAGCTCCGGTACGAGCGACACCGGACCCGTTGCCCACCAGGCGTCCATGTCGGATCGGAGTGCCTTTGCGAGACTGAACGCGTACGCCAACTTGCCGGTTGCTGCCTTGCGGAGCGCCGGGTCGTCGAGGTCCATGCCTTCATCCTGCCAGGGCCAGTCGATGTCGTCACAGGTTGACGCCGCGGTCCAGCCCACTCTGACCACTGTGACATCGCGCCCGAGTCTCGCCATATCCGCAGACGGACGACGGACTGCAGATCAGGTGCCGTCGAGGGTGGGGACATTGCGGGGACACTTACGCGAATCGATGAGGAAGCAGCCTGTGCGACGACACAGAAAATCCCTGATCAGGTACCGAAGAGTTTCCGATCTTCCTGCCGGACTCCACCTTTTTGCACCTATGAAGAGTGGAGCACTATCGGGGACACTGAGGGGACACCAGAAGGGTGTCAGTACCGGTGTTTCGGCAATAGCTATGGACTCTTACGACCCACCAAAAGAGAGGCTGACCAGCATTTTAAAGAGCGGAGACGGAGGGATTTGAACCCTCGGTTCCCTTACGGGAACTCCACCTTAGCAGGGTGGTGCACTAGGCCGGACTATGCGACGTCTCCAGTTGCTCGCACAATCATAGCGGCAGTGGGCTGGATGCCCGACCGGGTCCCCCGGATGGGGGCAATGGCGTTCCTTGTCCGCCTCGTGAGCGACGGATAGCCTCGGACTGGCGAGAGATCTGGCTCACCCCGATCCCCGGATCCACCCCCGCTCGCCCGATGCTCACCCGAAGGCGCTGGACCATGCCCATCTCAGGCCACGCGATGATCCTGGCACTGCGGAGCGCGGGGACGCTTGCGGAGACCGGTCCGGAGTCGATCGGCTACGTCATCATCGCGATCGGCCTCGTCGGCCTCGGGCTCTCGCTCGGGATGCTCCTCGTCGTGACCCGCCGTCGTCAGCACCGCCGCTGATCCGACCGTCGCGAAGCAGGCTCGCCGAGCCGGGCTAGTTGGCCTTCGAGCAGGTGTAGTCGGCAGCGCTCTGCCCCTTGATACCCGGCAGCACCTCGAGACCCTCCGTCGTCGACTCGACGCCCTCCGTGGGGGCGTTGGGGTCGCTGACGGACCCGATACCGGTGTTCCCCGCCTGAAGGACGAAGGGCTCGTCCGCGTGGATCTTCGCGAAGAGCGCGTTCGCCGCCGCCTTGACCGGCGCGACCTTGCCCGCGTATACGCCCGGCTGCCCGGTCACGCCCGGATACTGCACGAAGAGCACGCGATCGAGCGGCAGGTTCTTGAGCACCTGCGCCATCGAGATCATCGTGTTGAGGTTCTTGAGGCTGTTCGAGACCGTGAGGTTCTGACTCGCCACGGTCGCGATGTTGTAGAGCTTGCCGAAGTCCTCGAGCACCCCGTCGCTCTTGACCGTGCGCACGAGCGAGGACATGAACACCTGCTGGTTGCTGATGCGCCCGAGGTCGCTGCCGTCGCCGACGCCGTGGCGAGTCCTCAGGAAGGCAAGGGCCTCCCATCCGTCGAGGGTGTACTCGCCGGCGGAGGGAAGGTTGATGCCCGAGTACGGGTCGACGACCGGGCCGTTGACGCACACCTTCACGCCGCCGATCGCGCTCGAGATCCGAGCGACGCCCGAGAAGGTGACCTCCGCGGCGAACTGGATGTCGAGGCCGGTCAGCGCCGAGACCGTGAGCACCGTGCACGGCAGCCCTCCGTAGAAGAGCGTCACGTTGATCGGCTGGGCGGACATCGAGTTGAAGCTTCCGCCCTTGGGGTTCGGGCAGGACGGGATCGGCACGACGAGGTCCCGCGGGAAGCTCACCGCGACGGCGTTGCTCTGATCCTGGGCGACGTGGAGCAGGATGGTCACGTCGTTGAGCTCGGTGCTGCGGTCCTTGCAGCCGTTCGGGTCCTCGCACCTGTCGCTGCCGACGAGCAGGATGTTGAAGCCGCCCTCGTAAGCCCCGAGCGCCGGCGGGGGGCCTTCGGTCTCCCCGACGATCGTGACCGTCTTGATCTCGCTCTCGAGCTTCCATATCGCGTAACCGGCGACGGTCACACCGCTCACGAGCACGACCGCCATGGCGGCACTCAGGTACTTGAGTGCGACGAGCCAGGGGTTGCCCCGGCGCAGACGACCGTGCCGTGCCACCGACTGCATGCCACTGGCACGCCGGCCACGCGGTCTGGTGTCGCTCATGGTCTCTCCTGGAATCTGACGGTGGACGGTGCGGAGGGCGTGGGATTCGAACCCACGAGACATTTCTGCCCACCAGTTTTCAA
>JBIQHP010000167.1:0-2364 GCA_044508495.1 Clavibacter sp. | reverse complement strand
GAGAGCTGCTACATCGACTACCACCCCTCGTTCGGCGCCATGCCCTTCGGCAAGGTGCTGTGCACCTCGGTCAACGACGCTGCGCTCCACGGCCTGCCCTTCGACTACCGGTTGAGGGACGGCGATCTGCTGAGCCTGGACTTCGCGGCCTCGGTCGACGGCTGGGTCGCCGACTCGGCACTCTCGCTCGTGGTCGGCGAGCCGGACCCCGCGGATCTCGCCCTCATCGACGTGGCCGAGCGCGCTCTCGCGGCCGGCATCGGCGCCGCGCGGGCGGGCAACCGGATGGGCGACGTGTCCGCCGCGATCGGCGCCGTGGCCCGTGCCGCCGGTCTCGGGATCAACACCGACTTCGGCGGTCACGGCGTCGGGCGCACGATGCACGGCGACCCGCATGTTCCCAACGACGGGCGATCGGGGCGCGGGTTCCCGCTCAAGCCCGGACTCGTCTTCGCGATCGAGCCGTGGTTCATGCTCGGGACCGATCGCATCTTCACCGACCCGGACGGCTGGACCCTGCGAAGCCTCGACGGCTCGCGGGCGGCCCACGTCGAGCACACCGTCGCGATCACCGAGGACGGGCCGATCGTGCTCACGGCGCGCTGAGCCCCCGTTGGTTGAGTAGCTGCGCAGCAGCGTATCGAAACCAACCTGCTCGGTGACCTGGTTTCGATACGAGCCTTCGGCGCTACTCAACCGGCGATAGCGGCGGCGGTCAGGGCAGCAGGTCGGGGCGGATGCGGCGGGTGCGCTCGAGCTGCTGCTCGCGGCGCCAGGCGGCGATCGCCCCGTGGTTGCCGCTCAGGAGCACGGGCGGCACCTCGAGACCGCGCCACTCGGCGGGCTTGGTGTAGCTCGGGTACTCGAGCAGGCCGTCGCTGTGCGATTCCTCGACGAGGCTCTCCGCGTTGCCGATGACGCCGGGGATGAGCCGGGCGATCGCCTCGATCATGGCCATCGCGGCGACCTCGCCGCCGTTGAGCACGTAGTCGCCCAGGCTCAGGGAGCGCACCTCGGCCCGCGAGGCCGCGTACTCGACGACGCGCTCGTCGATGCCCTCGTAGCGACCGCATCCGAAGATCAGATGCGGCTTCGCCAAGAGCTCCCGGGCGGTCGCCTGGGTGAACAGCTCGCCGGCCGGGGAGGGGAAGATGACCACCGGCCCTTCGACGGGCTCAGGGCGAGGGGAGGGGGCCGTGGTGAGGAGGGCGTCGAGCGCCTCGCCCCAGGGCTCCGGCCTCATGACCATGCCGGCCCCGCCCCCGTAGGGGGTGTCGTCGACCGTGCGGTGCCGGTCATGGGTGAAATCGCGGAGATCGTGGATGCCGAGTTCGAGCAGCCCACCCTCCCTCGCCTTCCCGAGCAGCGAGACATCGAGCACGGAGAAGAACTCCGGGAAGATCGTGACGATGTCGATGCGCATGGCAGTCAGCCTAGAGGCTGGCTGCCGCTCCCTTCGAGGCTCGCTGCGCTCGCGCCTCAGGGGGCGGTTCCCTCGTCGTCGGGGAGCGGCTCGAAGAGGCCCGCGGGCGGCGTGACCGTGATGGTGCCGGCCGCGATGTCGACGGCGGGGACGATCGCCTTGACGAACGGGACCATGACGTCGCCGGCATCCGTCTCGACGTGCAGGAGGTCCTGGGCGGGGAGGTGATCGAGCCGCGTCACGACGCCGACCTTGACGCCGTCCCGGATGACCGCGAGCCCGACGAGCTGATGGTCGTACCAGGCGTCCTCCTCCTCGGGAACCTCGGCCGGATCGTGCTCGACGAGCAGGATCGCCTTGACGAGGCTCTCCGCCACGGAGCGGTCGGCGACGTCCCTGAAGAACGCGACCGGATGCGAGTTGTACCACTTGAGCTCGGCGAGCTCGATCGTCTTGCCGAACCAGGCCGAGCTCTCCGGGACCTGCAGGGTGAACACGGCGCCCGGAACGAAACGCCGTTCCGGATCGTCCGTGTACAGCTCGATCTTGATCGCTCCCTTTAGGCCGTGCGCCTTGGTGAGTCGACCCACCCGCAAGCGGGTGCTCTCGGAGCCGGGGCTGCTAGAAATCGGTGTCCACCACGTCGACACGCACCTTGCGGCCGTCGGCGAGCGCCGACACGAGCGTGCGCAGCGCCTTGGCGGTGCGCCCGGCCCGGCCGATCACGCGGCCGAGATCCTCGGGGTGCACGCGCACCTCGAGCACCTCGCCGCGCGGCGAGTTCTTCGCGAGGACCTGCACCTCGTCCGGGTGATCGACGATCCCCTTCACGAGGTGCTCGAGAGCTGTGGCCAGCACGGCTACGCCTTGTCGGCGTCGTCGGCTGATGCGTCCTGGGCTGCGGCGTCCTCGGTAGCGTCCTCGGCAGGAGCGTCCTCGGC
>JBIQHP010000166.1:0-2371 GCA_044508495.1 Clavibacter sp. | reverse complement strand
CCATCGTGCAGAAGTTCGTCTTGTTGCCGACGAACCCGAACACGGCGCCGAGAGCAAAGCCCAGCCACGCGATCAGCGTCGCCGAGGGCAGTTCCGTTTCCATCGAAGAAAGAACGAGCGGGGAAAACCCCTCATGATACGGCGAGAGCGGGTTCCGGCTCGCGGCCCAGCCCGTGGCGGGCGGCGAGCACGGCGGCCTCCACGCGCGAACGGCAGCCGAGCTTCGTGAGGATGTGGCGCACGTGCAGCTTGACGGTGTCGGGACTGATGCCGAGGGTTCGCGCGATGGCCTTGTTGCTCTGGCCGAGCGCGATCTGCGAGAGGATCTGTCGCTCGCGCGCGGTGAGCGACTCCGGCGAACCCGCGCGGGCGGCGAGCGGTCTCAACCGTGCCGCCTTCTGGTTGCGGATCCGGGCGGCGCCGACCGGCGCGTCGTAGTGGAGCGTGAACAGGCCGAGCGTCTGGCCGCCGCTCTCGAGCGGCAGCACGACGCTGGTGGACGCGGCGGGCGCGGGACCGCCCGGCGCGGCGGCGCGCTCCCACGAGGCAACGAATTCGGGCTCGCCATCCGACGAAGGAACGTGCAACGTCCCGGCGCGCGCCCCCGCCAGCCGAACCACGGTGCCGAGGAAAGCGTCGAGCATCGATTGGGAAGAGCTCATCCGGTACCCCCCTGCCCCGCGCGGATCCGGCCGTTGCCGACCTCATCGCGCAACCAGTCGAGCCGTTGTCGATCTTACACGCGCGGCAGGCAGGCTCGTCGAGTGCACGCAGGTCGTGCAAGCCTATTCCGCCGCCGCCCATGCAACTCGAGAAACTCCTGGCATACCTGAAGGACCACGGGCTCGTCGTCGCCACCGCCGAATCGTGCACGGCCGGCCTGATCGCCGGGCGCCTGGCCGACGCCACCGGCGTGGGCAGCTCGCTGCAGGTCGGCTACGTCGTCTATTCCCCCGAGGCGAAGCACCACTGCCTCGGGGTGTCGAAGCAGACGATCGATCGATTCGGCCTCACCAGCGAGGAGGTCGCGCGCGAGATGGCGGCGGGCGCGCTCGAGCGCAGCGCCGCGTCGATCGCGATCGCCGACACCGGGCTGGCCGACGCCCCGCCCGAGGGCAGCGACGTCGCGCCCGGCACGATCTGCTTCGCCTGGGCGGTCAGGATCGACGACGGCGACACGCGTCTCTTCTCCGAAACCCGTCATTTCGACGGCTCGCGCAACACGGTGCGTCGTCGCGCCGCCGACTATGCGCTCGGGCGCGTGCCGCACTACCACCGCAGTGCCGTCGAGCGGGCGAGCGGGAAGGAGGAGACCGACTGACGCGCCGCCCGTCGACCCCCGTCTCGCCCGTCGAGCGCGCAGGCTACCCCTCGCTGCCGCCGTCCATCTCCCGCATCAGCTCCTGCCTGCGTTCGGCGAGCATCGTGCCGAGCTCCTCCATGTCGACGCCGGCCTTCTTCGCCTTCGGGAAGATCTCGTCCTCCTCTTCCTTGACGTGGTGCTTCACGTATTCGCCGAGCACCTTGACCCGGGCGTCGTACAGCTCCTCGTCGGGCGACATCGAAGCGATCTGCTGGATCAGGTCCTTGGCGCTCGCGTGCTCGACCTCGGCCTCGTCGAGCAGGTGCGTCATCTTGTCGCCGCCCGACTCGCGCATCGTCGGATAGAAGATCTCCTCCTCGATCTGCGCGTGGACGGTGAGCTCCGAGAGAATCTGCCCGACGAGCTCGACGGCGGCGTCGCGATCCTTCTGCTTCGTCTTCTCGAAGTCCTTGAACATCTTCGCGACCTTCTTGTGATCGGCCTTCAGCAGCTCGATCGGGTCGTGCTCCTTGCGCGAGCGGGCGCGAGTCGTCGTTCGGCCCGTCGTCCGGGTTTGCGTGTTGGGCATGGGTGGCACTCCTGGTTGTCGCGGCCGCTCCCCGTGTGGCCGCGGCCCCCACGAGCAACCGGCGTACCAGCCGGTCAGGTCGACGCGCCCCGCGAGGCGGCGCTGCCGTTTCCCTTCGCCTGCATGGCGTCACCCATGCCGAGCTCTGCGCCGGTGAGCGGGTCGAGGCGAGGATCCGAACGCGTGCGCGAGGAGGCCTGGTCGAGCGCCTTGCGCTCCTCGGAATCCATGCCGACCTGGGCGCTGCCGTCGCCCCCGTCGACCGCGCTCTGCCGCTCGCGCTCGCTCACGTACTGGAAGTGGTCGTCGCTGTTCCACGGGCCGCGCAGGTCGCCGTCGCCCTGCGACATGTTGAAGTAGACGTTGGCGAACTGCGGATCGACCGCCATCTTGCCGGGCGGGAAGTTGGGCTGGATCGAGTACAGCGCCTTCTCGAACGAGATCTGGTGCGCCGCCTCGCGCGTCATCAGGAAGCCGAG
>JBIQHP010000039.1:14198-18815 GCA_044508495.1 Clavibacter sp. | reverse complement strand
GCCGCGAGCCCGGCTGCGGCGAGCGCCTCGGCGAGCGCCCGTTCGGCCAGTTCGGTCGCGACCCGGATGAAGACGTCGTTCGACTCGCCGAAGGAGCCGAGATCTCGATACCGCTCGAGCTGTAGGGCGGTGTGCCGGGTCGCGATGCCGGATGCCGCGTGCAGGCGTTCGAGCACGGCGCGCTTCCCGTCGCCCGGCGACAGGAGCTGCGAGAGCTCGTGCGTCAACTCCGCCTGCGAGTACGCGAACTCGGGCAGCGCCGGTGCGACTGCGGCGATGCGCGTCATGCGCCGAAACTAGCACCTCCTCCCGCGCAGCGCCGTAGAGTCGGTGCGTGGAACCGACTTCGGTGCGCGTCGACGCCTGGCTGTGGGCGGTGCGCGTGTTCAAGACCCGATCCTCGGCGACCGCCGGATGCCGTGCCGGCCACGTGCGCGTCAGCGGCGATCGCGCGAAGGCGGCTCAGCCCGTGCGCATCGGGGACGAGGTGCGCGTGCGCATCGCCGGCTTCGACCGCATCCTCATCGTGAAGCGTCTTCTCGTGAAACGCGTCTCGGCCACCGAGGCCGCCGAATGCTACGACGACCTCACGCCGCCTCCACCCCCGCGCGAGGCGGTCGCCCTCGCGCCCCTGCGCGACCGCGGCGCCGGCCGGCCCACGAAGCGCGACCGCCGCGAGATGGAGCGCTTGCGGGGGCGATGATCCGGCGACGGAGCTCCGGCGACCGATCAGCCCCGGGCTGCGGTGGCCTCGCAGTATTCGCTGAACTCGTCGTCGTAGCGAGGGGTGACGTCGATGTCGAGATCGGCCGAGAACTCGTGGCCCGAACCGGGGCCGACGCCTCCGGTCCGGTAGCCGGCGGCGATGGTGCCGTAGATCCCGGCCGGGCGCCCGTCGAGCCCGATGAGGAAGTCCCAGTGGCCCTCCCCTCCGAATCCCAGAAAGCTCCCGGGCATGGAGTCCTTGGTTCCGCTCACGTAGACGGTGCCGTTCCGGAAGAACGAGAAGCCGGGGTCCTGGAAGTCCTCGGTGACGCCCTGAGGGCTGCCGATGAAGCTCGCATCGTCTTCCGTGCAGAAGACTCCGGTCACGCGGAAGCGCTCCCAACTGCCGTCGAAGGTGTAATAGGTGGGCTCGCCGGTGGTCGCCGACGGGGTTGGAGCCCCAGGGCCTTCGGGCAGAGCCGAGGGCGAGCTCGACGGGGTGAGCATCCCCGTCGGCGCGGCACCGGGATCACCACCGGTCGCACAGCCGGCGAGCAGCAGCGCGCCGGCGAGCATGACGGCGACTCGGCGGAGCGCGACATCCGTGGCCATGCTCCATTACTACCCCGCCCCGACCGAGTCGGCGACGAGCGGGCAGTCCCGCACCGGTCCCATTCTTCCGGCCGCCCGCAGCCGCCTGCCAGAATGGGCCGCATGTCGAAGACGGACGGCGGGCGCAGCCTGCGCGCCGTGCTCAGGGACGCCGACGCGGAGCACTTCGTGGGCAGGGAGGCGGAGCTCGATGCGGTCGCCGAGCTCATCGACGTGCGCACCCCGAGCCGCATCCTCTTCGTGCACGGACCGGGAGGGATCGGGAAGTCCGCGCTGCTGCGGGCTGCCTCACGCCGCGCGGACGACTCCGGGTTCACGGTCGAGGCGCATGACGCGCGAACCCTCCAGGGCGGGTTCGACGACCTCTTGCTGGTGCTCGCGGGGCCGGGCACCGGCTCGCGGTTCCTCGTCATCGACGAGGTCGACCATCTCGGCTCGATGCTGGCCCCGCTGCGCGACGCGCTGCTCGACCGGATGCCGGAGGACGCCCGGATCGTGCTCGCCGGCCGCAACGAACCCGAGCAGTCCTGGCGAGCGCACGGCCTGCCCGGCATCGTGGTCGACCTCCCTCTCGGCCCGCTCGCGGACGACCAGGCGGACGCTTTCCTCGCCCAGCGGGGCATCTCCGATCCGCAGCGCCGGGCGCGCATCGTCGCCTGGGCGCGAGGGTACCCGCTCGCCCTGACGGTTGCCGCGAGCGCACCCGGCGGCCGATCCGGGACTCCACTCGAGGCCCACCTCGAGGAGCGCCTCATCGCCTGGCTCGCCGGCCGCTCGATGCTCGATGTCGACCGGGAGGTGCTCGAGGCGGCGGCGATCGCACGGATGCTCGACGCCCGCCTGCTCGCCGCCGCTCTGCCCGGGCGCAATACGCGAGAGATCCTGCCGCGCCTGCAGTCGCTCCCCGTCATCCAGCCGCTCGGCTCCGGCGTCTCGATGCACCCGGTGCTCGCCGAGGCGATCCGCGACCGGCTCAAGGTCACCGCGCCGCAACGCTACCGGCACCTCGTACGGCGCATCGCCGAGCATCTGGCGACCCGCGCCCGGCTCGGCGACATGGAGGCGCTGATCGAGCTGTCCCAGTTGATCGAGGACCCGGAGTACCGTCGGGCGATCGCGAACGACCCCAGCCGGGACTTCTACGCCGACCGCCCCCGCGCGAAGGAGTTCGAGGAGTTCGGGCGCATGCAGGGCTTCGACGAGGGGCCCGACTGGGCGGAGATACGAGCCTGGCGCGACCTCGGGACGGAGTTCGTGCTTCGTCGCGCGAACGGCGAGGCGTTGCTGTGGGTGTGTCTCATCCGGGTCTCGGAGCTTCCACCGCTCGGGCCGATCGCCCAGAGCCAGTCCGCGGCTGCGCACCGGATCGGTTCTCGACCGGATCGCACCTTCGCCACCATCGCGCTCTTCGCCGAGGGCACGACCGAGGAGCGCGAGGAGGTCGCACGGCTCGCCAGCGGCGCGTTCATGCGGAACACGGGAATGCCGGAACTCGAGGTGATCCTCATGAGCTTTCCGGAGCCGGACCGCCGGACCGGACCGAATGCGATCGACAGCTACGAGATCGCCGACGCCGGATCCCATTCCGTGGCGGTGTCGGACTTCCGGCCGCACGGTGCCGTCGGCTTCGTCGAGGCCATCGTGCTCGGCGAGCAGGGTTTCGAGCCGCGCGAGCCGGGCACCGCCGGGCTGCTCGCCCCGACCGACGACCCCGAGCGCGAGGCTCGGCTGCGTGCCGTGCTGGACCTGACCTTCGGCGACTCGGCGGAGGACCGTCGCCTGCGCGCGGTCCTGGAGGCCGCGCACCTCGGCCCGCACCGGAGCGAGGCCGCCCTGCTGGACGAGTTCCACGTCGGACGCTCGACCTGGTATCGGATGCTGCGCACGGCGCGGGAGCGCATCCTCGCCCACCGCTGAGAACCCGGATGCGGGCGGTCCCGCATCGGTCCCGACTTGGCTCGGCGGCGTTGCGCGCACGCGCTGCCGCGGATCAGCATTCTGCTATGCGTCACGCCCGCCGATTCGCGTTGCCTCTTGCCTTGGTGTCCGTCGTCACCCTCGCGGGCTGCGCCGAACTCGGCTTCACCCCCGGCCCGGTGATGCCCAATCCCGAGCGCGGCCGCACCCTCCAGCTGGACATGCAGGGACTGGGCGGGCAGGGGAGCTGCTCACGCTCCGGCGACGACGTCACGGCCGATTGGTCGAGCGGCGAGGTGACCGTGGCGTTCCTCGCGCATGGAGACGAGGCGACCCTCTCCATCCAGCACCTCGACGGCACCGTCGAGCTCGCGGCGGACTGGGAGCACGGCTGGCTGGCCGAGTTCGAGGACTTCCGGGTCCGACTGGTCGACGCCGGAGTCCAGGGCGTCGGCTCGTTCACCATCGATGGCGCCGAGCACACGCTCGCGATCGGGATCGGCTGCTGAAAGGGGACCGTGGGATCATGACGAAGAGGCTGAGACTTCAGGCGACAGCAGTGCTCGCCGCAGTACTGCTCGCCGTGACCGGCTGCGCGGCGGACAACGGGCCTGGACCGGGAGACGAGCCCGGCCCCGACGCCAGGAGCGTCGTCGAGCGGTTCGCCGCCGCGCTCGAGGCGCAGGACTGCGAAGAGCTGTTCGCCACCACGACAGAGACCGCGCTCGCCGGCATCGGGGTGACCTGGGCGGCGGTCGACGAGTGCCTGGCGGATCCCGGCCCGAAGCAGGAGGGGAACAGCGCGACCGTCGGCGAGGTCACCGAGGTGGGCGAATCGCTGGCGACCGCGGACGTGCTGCTGACGACGCAGGAGGGCGTCACCGCCACGTTCAAGCTCACACTCACCCGAGCGCTCGCGCAGGACCCCTGGGTCATCACCGACGCCGAATACTCCCTCGACGCGCTGCAGCCCTCCCCGCAGCCCTCCGCACAGCAGAGGCCGGATGCACGCCGGGAGTTCCTCTTCCTCGCAGAGGACTTCCTGACGGCGCTCGCCACGAGGAACTGCTTCGCCTTCCAGATCATCACCACGCGGGAGTTCTGGGGCGAGTTCGCTGCGAACGCCGGCGCCGCCGACGTCTGCGACGTCGTCGAGAACGGCAACACGGCGCCCTGGGAAGACGTGACGGTCGTGAGCTACGGCACGATCGACGACGGCACGCCAACCGGCTGGTGGGGTGACATGGTCGTCGTCTACACCTTCACGCACGAGGGCGCGTTGTGGGACCAGGAGCTCAAGTACGGGTTCCACCACGAGGAGGGGGCTCCCGGCACAGCGGGGCTGTGGAAGATCTACTCCTTCCGCTCGAACGGAAGCCCGGT
>JBIQHP010000039.1:0-14098 GCA_044508495.1 Clavibacter sp. | reverse complement strand
ACTGTGCGCGAGGGGGGACTTGAACCCCCACACCCTTGCGAGTACTGGCACCTGAAGCCAGCGCGTCTACCAATTCCGCCACTCGCGCGACCTAGCGAGATTATCACAGCGCAGGCCCACCCGAGCGGTCGGCCCTGCCCTGCTCCCCGTCATCCGCTGGGCGGAGATTCGCCGGGATTCAGCCGGAGCCCCGAGCCCAGCGGCTAACATCGACAGGGTAGGAGGAGGAGACCCTTGGGCCTGTTGGACAGCTTCGAGAAGGGACTTGAGCGCGTCGTCAACGGCGCCTTCGCCAAGACCTTCAAGAGCGGGCTCCAGCCGGTCGAGATCACCGCGGCCCTCCGCCGCGAACTCGACACCAAGGCGGCCGTCGTCGCCCGCGACCGCATCCTCGTCCCGAACAAGTTCACGGTCAACCTGAGCCCGCGCGACCACGAGCGGATGTCCGGCATCGGCCCGACCCTCATCGACGAGCTGGTCCAGCTCGTCCAGACCCACGCGACCGCCCAGCACTACCAGTTCGCCGGCGGCATCGGCATCCGTCTCGCAGAGGACCCGGGGCTCAGCGAGGGCGTCGTGCGGATCGACTCGTCCAACGTCAAGGGCGAGGTGTCGTGGACGCCTATCCTCGACATCGGGGGCAAACGCTACCCCATCGTGAGATCGCACACCGTGATCGGGCGCGGCTCCGAGGCCGACATCACCGTCGACGACCCCGGGATCTCACGCCGACACGTCGAGATCCTCTGGGACGGCAAGCGCGCCCAGGTCAACGATCTCGGCTCCACGAACGGCTCCCGGCTCGACGGAGCGCCCGTCACGAAAGCCGCCCTGCCGCCCGACTCCGTGATTTCGATCGGCAGAACCCGTATCGTGTTCCGGGTGCTCGCCCAATCAGCGTCGATGGACCGGTCTCCCGAATCCCGCACCGACGGGTCCAGGGACGGCGGTGGTGGCTGGTGAGCGAACTCACCCTCCTCGTCCTGAGGTTCGGCTTCCTGCTGCTGCTCTGGGTGTTCGTCTTCGCGGTCGTCTACGCCCTGCGCACCGATCTGTTCGGCCAGCGGGTCCGGCGGATGCCGACCGAGGCGGCCGCATCGCCGTTCCCCGCATCCGCCCCGGCCTCCCCGCGCACCGTGGGAGGATCCGCGTCGCGGAAGCCCGCGACCGTCTCGACCGCGAAGCGGCTCGTCATCACCTCGGGCGCGAAGGAAGGACTCGAGCTCGAGCTGTCCCCTGAGCCGCTCACGATCGGCCGGTCCGGCGAGAGCGGACTCATCATCCGTGACGACTACACCTCGACGCACCACGCCCGGCTCATGCTGTGGGGGGAGGAGTGGGTCATCCAGGACCTCGACTCGACGAACGGCACGTTCCTCGACGGCACCCGGGTGACGGTGCCGACGCCGGTGCCGCTCAATACCCCGGTCAGGATCGGCACGACGAGTTTCGAACTTCGGCGGTAACCCGGATGGCCATCTCGGGCAAGAGCGCCGCCGTCTCCCACGTCGGGAAGATCCGGGCGAACAACCAGGACTCCGGATATGCGGGCCGGCACCTCTTCCTCGTGGCCGACGGCATGGGCGGCCACGCGGGGGGCGACGTCGCCTCCGCGATCGCCCTCAAGCGGATCGTCGAGGCGGATACGACCTACGCCTCGGCCCAGGACGCCGAGTTCGCCCTGCAATCGGCCCTCCTTGCCGCCAACACCATGCTCGCCGAGACGGTCTTCGACCACGCGGAGCTCACCGGCATGGGGACGACGGTCAGCGCGCTCCTGCGCGTCGGCGACCAGATGGCGCTCGCCCACATCGGAGACTCCCGGATCTACCTCTACCGGGACGGCATCCTCGAACAGGTGAGCGCCGACCACACCTTCGTGCAGCGCCTCGTCGACAGCGGTCGCATCACCCAGGAGGAGGCCGCAGTCCATCCCCGGCGCTCGGTGCTCATGCGCGTGCTCGGCGACGTCGACTCCTCCCCGGA
The DNA here is from genome assembly GCA_044508495.1 of Clavibacter sp. Lineage (GTDB taxonomy): Bacteria > Actinomycetota > Actinomycetes > Actinomycetales > Microbacteriaceae > Terrimesophilobacter. Next base: position 12,112 of record JBIQHP010000039.1, on the reverse strand, counting down.
GATCGACACGACCGTCCTCGACACCCGCCCGGGAGACCGCTGGCTCATCTGCTCCGACGGCCTGAGCAGCTACGTCTCCAACGACAAGATCGCCGCCGTGCTCAAGAACTTCGCCGGGACGAAGGATGCCACCAACCGTCTCGTGAGGGAGAGCCTCGACCAGGGCGCGCCGGACAACGTGACCGTCGTCGTCGTGGACGTCGGCGACGGCCCGGAGTCGTCGTCCAGCCCTCCGCTCATCGTCGGCTCGGCCGCCCTCCCCCTCACCTACGAGGCCGACAGCGCGAGGCGCGCACTCCGCCTGCCGACGCTCCTCCTGCATCCGCTCAAGTCCACCCAGCACGAGGACAGCCACTTCGAGCCGGAGTCGGAGGAGTATCTCGACGAGCTCATCCTCGAGGACAAGCGCCGCGCCCTCCGTCGACGGATCACCTGGCTCGTCGGCGTCGTGCTCATCATCGCCGCGATCGTCGTCGCGCTGCTCTTCGCCTATCGCTGGACTCAGACCCATTACTACGTCGGGGTCAACGGCGAGACGGTCGCGATCTTCCAGGGTGTGCAGCAGGACCTCGGGCCGATCTCGCTGCACAGCGTCTACCAGCAGACGAGCATCAAGCTCGAGAAGCTCACGCCGTACACCCGATCGACCGTCGAGGACACCATCAGCGCCAGGGATCTCGACGACGCGCGCGCGATCATCGAGCGATTGGCGTCCGTGGCCGATGGCTGACATGACCCGGGAAGTCGCTACGGCCCCACCCTCCGGGTCCGGCCGCTCGGGCACGGGCCCGATGAGGCTCCGGCTCCACATGCCGGCGAAGCTGCGCAATCTCGAACTCGTCCTGCTCCTGTTCGCGTGCCTGCTCAACGGTGCGGCCGTCGTCCTCGTGCAGCTCGGAGCGATCGGCGAGATCCAGACCGAGATCATCTGGCTCGGCGGCGGGCTCGCCGTGCTCGCCGTCGGCCTGCACATCGCGCTGCGCTTCGTCGCGCCGCAGGCCGATCCGTTCATCCTCCCCATCGCGACGCTCCTCAACGGACTCGGGATCGCCGAGATCTACCGGCTCGACATCGCCGCCAGGAGCACCGGCTGGGAGGCGGACGGCATCCGCCAGATCGCCTGGACGGCGATCGCCATGGTCATCGCGCTCGGCGTGGTCGTGCTCATCCGCAACCACCGCGTGCTGCAGCGCTACCGCTACATCGCGATGTTCACCGGCATCGTGCTCCTCCTCCTGCCGATGCTGCCGCTCATCGGCTACGAGCAGTTCGGCGCACGGCTCTGGATCCGCCTCGGCATCTTCTCCTTCCAGCCGGGCGAGCTCGCGAAGATCGCCCTCGCGGTGTTCTTCGCCGGCTATCTCGTCGAGGCGAGGGACAGCCTCTCGATGGTCGGCAGGAAGTTCCTCGGGATGCGCTTCCCCCGCGCGCGCGACCTCGGGCCGATCCTCATCATCTGGGCGGCGGCGATGGCCGTCCTCATCGTCCAGCGCGACCTCGGCACCTCCCTCCTCTACTTCGGCCTCTTCCTCGTCATGATCTACGTGGCGACCGGGCGCCTGAGCTGGATCGCGCTCGGACTGCTCCTCTTCGTCGGCGGCGCCATCATCGCCAGCCAGCTCTTCAGCTACGTGGCCGCGCGCTTCCACGGATGGCTCGACGCCTTCAACCCGGAGATCTACGACGAGCAGGGCGGGAGCTACCAGCTCGTCCAGGGATTGTTCGGGCTCGCGCACGGAGGACTCATCGGCACCGGGCTCGGCGAGGGCCGCCCGCAGATCGTCCCGCTCGCCGAGAGCGACTACATCATCGCGAGCCTCGGCGAGGAGCTCGGGCTCGCCGGACTGTTCGCGATCTTCGCGCTCTACCTCATGCTCGTCTCCCGGGGTATGCGCATCGGCTTCGCGGGGCAGGATGACTTCGGCCGGCTGCTCGGCGTCGGCGTCTCCTTCGTCATCGCACTGCAGATCTTCATCGTCGTCGGCGGCGTCACGAGGGTCATCCCGCTCACCGGGCTCACCACCCCGTTCCTCGCGGCGGGAGGCTCGTCGCTCGTGGCGAACTGGATCATCGTCGCCCTGCTCCTGCGGCTCTCCGACACCGTCCGGCACCAGCCGAGGCTGGTGGTGAGCCCGTGAACAAGGAGTTGAAGCGCGTGAGCGCGGCCATCCTCGTGATGTTCGTCGCCCTGCTCTGCTCGACGACCACCATCACGGTTCTCCAGGTCGACAACCTGCGGGCCGACGGCCGCAACGTCAGAACCCTGTACGACAGCTACTCCGCCGAGCGTGGCCCCATCCTCGTCGCCGGGCAGCCGATCGCCGAGTCGACTCCCGTCGACGACCAGTACAAGTTCCAGCGGGTATACACGAACCCGGAGCTCTACGCGGCCGTCACCGGCTACTTCACACTCAACCAGGGCACGACGGGGATCGAGGGCTCGCTCAACGACTATCTGAGCGGCAGCGCGAACGACCAGTTCCTCGCCCAGGTCAACGCGATCCTCACCGGCCAGACCCCGAAGGGCGCCGCCGTCGAGCTCACGATCGACCCCGTCGCGCAACAGGCGGCCTGGGATGCCCTCGGCGACAACATCGGGGCCGTCGTCGCACTCGATCCGAGGACCGGGGCGATCCTCGCCATGGTCTCCAAACCCTCTTACGACCCGAACCGCCTTGCCGGTCACGACACGTCCGCGGTCATCTCCACCTATGACGAGCTCCTGGCCGACCCGACCGATCCGCTCATCAACCGGGCCATCGCGGGCGACCTCTACCCCCCGGGGTCGGTCTTCAAGCTCATCGTCGCCTCCGCCGCTATCGACAGCGGGAGGTTCCTCCCGGAGAGCACCTTCCCGAATCCGCCGACGCTGCAGCTGCCGCTCAGCGAATCCTTCATCAACAACTCCGGGGGCGGCCCCTGCGGCCCGGGCGAGACGGTGAGCATCGCCGACGCCCTGCGGCTCAGCTGCAACATCCCGTTCGCCGAGCTCGGCGCCGCGCTCGGGCAGGACGTCCTGCGACAGTACGCGACGCTGTACGGCTTCGGCACCGGCATGGAGGTCCCCATGTCGGTCACGGCGAGCTCGATCCCGTCATCCCTGGACGCTCCCCAGCTCATGCTCTCGTCCTTCGGGCAGGCGAATGTGCGGGTGACCCCGCTGCAGATCGCCATGGTCTCCGCGGGCATCGCGAACGGCGGGGTCGTCATGCAGCCGACCCTCATCCACTCGATCATCGCGCCCGACCTCACGATCATCCAGCCGTTCCAGCAGGATGTCTTCAGCACCCCGATCAGCGCGCAGACGAGTGCGACACTCACTCAGCTCATGGTCGAGAACGTCGCCAACGGAGCCGCGAGCAATGGCAGAATAAGTGGAGTCGACGTTGCAGGCAAGACCGGGACAGCACAGAACGGCGAGGGCCGTCCCTTGACCCTCTGGTTCACCGGTTTCGCCCCCGCGGGCGACCCACAGATTGCCGTTGCAGTCGTTGTCGAGAACGGAACCAGCTTCGGCAACGCCGTCGCAGCACCAATCGCGAGGAAAGTCATAGAGGCGGTGCTGAACAAATGAGACCCACGAGCGGCCTCACTTTCGGGGGGCGATACCAGCTCTCCAACCGCATCGCGATCGGCGGCATGGGCGAGGTCTGGCAGGCGACCGACCTCGTGATCGGCCGCACCGTGGCGATCAAGATCCTCAAGGACGAGTACCTCGGTGACCCCGGCTTCCTCGAACGGTTCCGCGCCGAGGCCCGGCACGCCGCCCTCGTGAACCACGAGGGCATCGCGAACGTCTTCGACTACGGCGAGGAGGAGGGGAGCGCCTACCTCGTCATGGAGCTCGTCCCCGGCGAGGCCCTCTCGACCATCCTCGAACGCGAGCGGGTCCTCGCGACCGACCGCGTGCTCGACATCGTCGCCCAGACCGCCTCGGCGCTGCACGCCGCGCATGCCGCGGGGCTCGTGCATCGCGACATCAAGCCGGGGAACCTGCTCATCACCCCGGATGGGCGGGTCAAGATCACCGACTTCGGCATCGCCCGCATCGCCGACCAGGTGCCGCTCACCGCGACCGGCCAGGTCATGGGCACGGTGCAGTACCTCTCGCCCGAGCAGGCGAGCGGGCATCCGGCCTCGCCGACGACCGACATCTACTCGCTCGGCATCGTCGCCTATGAGGCCCTCGCCGGCCGCCGGCCGTTCACCGGGGAATCGCAGGTGGCGATCGCGATGGCCCAGATCAACGAGACCCCGCCCGACCTGCCGGTCACGGTCTCGGAGCCAGTCCGCAACCTGGTCTACGCCTGCATCGCGAAGAACCCGTCCGATCGCCCCGCTTCCGCCGCGCACCTCGCACGCGCCGCGCAGGCGCTGCGCCGTGGGGACGTCACGGCCGCAGCGGTCGCGGTCCCCGGCGTTCTCGGGGACTCCTCGCTCGGCACGGCATTCGGCGACACCTCGGCGACCCGCGTGCTGCCCTCGATGAACGAGTACGGCGACTCCGCCGTGGCGGTGGAGACCAAGCGCCGGAATCCCTGGACCTGGCCGCTCATCGCCCTCATCGCGATCCTGCTCGTCGTTCTCGTCGGCGCCGTCATCGCCCTGCTCACCCAGCCCAACGACGGAACCGGACCTCCGACGACGCCCTCGTCCAACTCCCACTCGCAGGAGCCGACGGTCTCGACCAGTCCCACCGACGATCTCGTCAACATCAAGCTCTCGGACTTCGCCGGGATGACCCAGGATCAGGTCGAGGCCGCCCTCGACAAGCTCGAGCTCTCCTACAGCGTGACCGAGGGCACGATCGCCCCGACCAAGGCCGACGAAGGCCGGGTCTACGGGATCAGTCCCGCCGGCAACGTGGCCAAGGGAACGACGATCAACGTCAAGATCTACGCCCCCATTCCCGCGCCGAGCAAGCCCGGTGCACTGACTCCGAGCCCGGGAGGGCCCTACGGCCCCGGGGACGTCGTGACCATCAGCTGGGCCTCCTACGGCTGCCCGGGGAGCACGACGCTGGACTCCTACAGCATCCAGATCGAGAACGGCACCGTCACCGGTCCGAACCCCGTTCCCGCGGGAACCACCTCGGCCAGCATCACGCTGCGGGCCGACCCGGGCGACACGAGGGTGACCTACACCGCATCCTGCTCGGGAACGGTCTCTCCGCAGTCGGATGTCCTCATCCTGACCGTCCCGTGAGCGCCCGCGGCGAGCGGGTACACTTGCAAGGAATTGCCCTCGCACCCGGGAGAATCACACGTGACTGAAGGTCCTCGCTCGCTCGCCGGCAGGTACCAGATCGGCGCCCTTCTCGGTCACGGCGGAATGGCGGACGTCCACGTCGGAACCGATACCCGCCTCGGTCGCAAGGTGGCGATCAAGCTCCTGCGCCCCGCTCTCGCGAACGACCCCAAGTTCCGCCTGCTGTTCCGGGAGGAGGCGCAGAAGGCGGCGAGGATGGCGCATCCGACGATCGTGCGCGTCTTCGACGCGGGCGAGGAGACCGTCCGAGACGCCCACGGCTTCGAGACGCAGCTCCCCTTCATCGTCATGGAGTACGTCGACGGGCGGATGCTCAAGGACATCATCGCGGACGGCCCGCTCGAGCCGAAGGAGGCCGCCCGTATCGTGGGCCAGGTGCTCACCGCGCTCGAGTACAGCCATCGCGCGCTTCTCGTGCACCGCGACATCAAGCCCGGCAACGTCATGGTGACCCAGACCGGCCAGGTCAAGGTCATGGACTTCGGGATCGCCCGCGCGGTCTCCGACAACTCGGCGACCGTCGCCGACACGAGCGCGGTGCTCGGCACGGCGCAGTACTTCTCACCCGAGCAGGCCCGCGGGGAGACGGTCGACGCGCGCACCGACCTGTACTCGACGGGCGTCGTGCTCTTCGAGCTGCTCACCGGCAAGCCGCCGTTCCACGGCGACCGGCCCGCCGCGGTCGCCTATCAGCACATCAGCGAGAGCCCGGCGAAGCCGAGCTCCCTCAACCCGAAGGTCTCGCCCGCCCTCGACGCCGTCGTGCTGCACGCTCTCGCCAAGGACAAGTTCGAGCGCTATCAGTCCGCGGCCGAGTTCCGTACCGACCTCGAGGCCGCAGCGGCCGGCGAGCTGCCGGTGCGGAAGGTCGTCAAGGACGACTTCAACGCGACCCTGTTCGGTGTCAATCCGAGCGCCCGGGCGGGCTCCGAGGCGACGATGCGCCAGCTCTCGAACTCCGCAGACGATCGCGTCGTGAGAACCCAGTCGCGCCCACCCGTCGCGTGGATCTGGGCCGGGATCACGATCATGGCCGTCATCCTCGTCGGAGTCCTGTTCTGGGTGCTCAACCTCCAGCCCACCAACATCGGCGCCAACCTCTCGGTCGACGTGCCGGACATCGTCGGCATGAGCTACGAGAGCGGGGCGCAGAAGCTGACGGATGCCGGACTCGTCCCCTCGCGACTCAGCGAGCCGAGCGACTCGGTGCCGGAAGGGTTCATCACGCGGGTGGACCCGGAGGTCGGGACCAACGTCGCCAAGGAGTACCCGGTCAAGGTGTGGGTGTCGTCGGGGCGCAGCGTCGTCTCCATTCCCATCGTCGCCAACATGACCGAAGAGGCCGCGATCCAGGCACTCAAGGAGGCCGGGCTCGTCTACGGTCAATCGAGGAGCGAGCACTCCCCGACCCTGGCGGCGGGGGTCGTGATGGGCTCGAGCCCCGACGGCGGCATCTCGGTCCGCCAGGGAACGACAGTCGACCTGCTCGTCTCCGATGGTCTCGTGACGGTTCCGAAGGTCACCGGCCTCACCGTCGTCGACGCCAATCGCCAGCTCTCGCCGCTTGGGCTCAGCATCTCGATCGTGCCCGACGAGGGCTGCTCGGGCAACACCGTCACGAGCCAGTCGCTGGCCCCTGGGGATCATCCCCAGAGGTCGGCCATCGTCCTGCGCTACTGCAGCGGCGCCTGACCCAGATTGACGAGGGGGGTGAGCCCCTCCGCCGCCGCCCTCGCGGTCGCGAGCCCCGCGACCGCGAGCCAGTTCGCGAGCAGCCGGTAGCCGCCCTCGGTCAGGACGGACTCGGGGTGGAACTGGACGCCGTAGACGGGAGCCGACTCGTGCCGGAGCCCCATGATGATCCCGCCCTCGGTGCGCGCCGTCACCGTCAACTGCGGCGGGACCGTCGAGTCGACGACCGCGAGCGAGTGATACCTCGTCGCCGTGAACGGCAGTGGAACCCCGTCGTAGAGGTCGCTTCCGTCATGGCTGACTCGCGAAGTCTTGCCGTGCATGAGCTCGTCGGCCACCGCGACCGTCGCGCCGAGCGCCTCGGCGATCGCCTGGTGACCGAGGCATACCCCGAGCAACGGCGTCGCCGTGCGGATCGCGGCGTGGACGAGCGGGATCGACGCGCCGGCCTGCGCGGGAGCGCCCGGGCCCGGGGAGAGCAGGACGGCGTCGTAGCCGTCGAGCGCGGCCACGGCATCCGCGACACCCTCGTCGTCGTTGCGCAGAACCGTCGTCTCGGCGCCCAGCTGAAGCAGATACCCGTTGAGCGTGTACACGAAGCTGTCGTAGTTGTCGACGACGAGAACGCGTGTCACCCCTCCACCGTCGCATCCGAGATCGGGAGGAGCGTGTTCACCCAGGGGAAGACCCACTCGACGAGACAGAACAGCACCGCGACGACGAGCACGAGCACGAGCACGATGCGAACCCACAACGGCCCGGGCAGGAGGTGCCAGAGAGCTCCGTACATGTCAGCCCTTCGCATTCACGAGAGGGGCGATCTCCGCCGGGGGGCCGGCCGAGACCGGCTGCCAGGACTCGAAGACCGCATAGGCGATGATCCGCTCCGCCGTCGACCATTTGGGATTGCAGCTCATGAGGGTGAGGAGCCGCGTCGTCGGCTCGATCGACTCCTGCTGCGGCACGGGGTCGAGCACGCCGACGCCGTGCCGGTCGACGTACTCGAGGTTGCGGAACAGGTAGGTGTAGTAGCCGTCCTGGGTCATGACGTAGATCCGGTCGCCCACCTTGAGCTGGTCGATGTCCCGGAACGGGGCCCCGTAGGTGAGCCGGTGTGCGGCGACCGCGAAGTTCCCCAGATCGCCGGGCATCTGCGTGCTGGGGTAGTGGCCGATCCGCCGGGTGTTGAGCACGTCGGCGAGCCCGATCCCCTCGGCGATCTCACGAGTCCAGTCCTGTCCGAAGCGGGGAACGTACATGACCGCGAAGGTCGTCGCGTTCGCCGGTGCCGTCGCCACGACGGGGTCCCCGTAGTCGACCGGGCCCGCGGGGATCTCCCGCGTCGGCGCATTCTCCCCGTCCCAGCTCTGAGCCAGGGCGGTGGCGGTGTGATTGTCCTGGGCGCCGACGATGAGGTCGTTGAGCCAGAGCTGCCAGCCGAGGAAGAGGAAGACGAGCACGCCCGCGGTGATGAGCAGTTCGCCGAGCACGCCGACGAAGCTGACCCGGCGGCGACTCCGGCGCCGGGTACGGGCCACGCTCCTGCGCGTCGCGATCGGTTCCTCGGCCATGGCTTCGATTCTAGGCGCAGGCCTCGTGCGGCTTTCTCCGGGCCGACCTCGCGCTTTCAGGCTAGAATTCCGGCATGGCCAGAACCACGACGAAGTCCGATCGACCCGAGGAGAACCGGACGGGGGACGACGCCCCGAACGCCGTCTGGTTCAAGCCCATCATGTTCGGGCTCATGCTCGTCGGCCTCGCCTGGATCATCGTGTTCTATGTGAGCCAGGGCACCCTGCCGGTCGCCTCGCTCAAGGACTGGAACATCCTCGTCGGGTTCGGAATCCTCTTCGTCGGGTTCCTCATGACGACTCGTTGGCGCTCCTAGCCAATCCGGTTGGACCTCGGGAACAATTACACGACTGTAATTATCCCCACTGTGGATAACTCTGTGGAGAGCTACGGGGCAGGCGGGTTCAGACGAGCCTGGAGCGCAGCAGCACGACGCCGATGACGGTCAGCACGACGAGTCCGGCGAGGACCGCTCCCAGCAGGAGCAGCTGCTCATTGCGCTTGCGCGGTTCGCGCGTCATCAGGAAGACGAGCGCCGTGATCCCGCCCACGACGAGTCCGCCGATGTGCGCCTGCCAGGCGATGTTCGGGATGACGAAGCCGATCACGAGGTTGAGCCCGATCACGATCACGAGCTGAAGGCTGTTCCCTCCGAGGCGCCGCTGGATGACGAAGAACGCGCCGAGCAGGCCGAAGATCGCGCCCGAGGCGCCGACCACGCCGATCCTCGGGTCGATGAGCAGTACGGCGACGGAGCCGCCGAGTCCGCTCAGGAGGTAGAGGGCGAGGAAGCGCCAGCGTCCAAGCGCTGCCTCGAGGATCGGCCCGAAGATCAGGAGCGAGTACATGTTGAAGATGATGTGCAGGAAGGTCAGCTCGGAGTGCACGAAGAGCGAGGTCAGCATCCGCCACGGCTGGTACTCGGTCAGGACCGGGTGATAGAACAGCGCGTTCGTCACGGCGCCGCCGCTCACGAGCTGCAGGAGGTAGATCGCGACGCACAGGCCGATGATCGTCCAGGTGACGACCGGCGCCGAGCTCCCGGGACGGAAGGCCGTCATGACCGCCGGCCTGGTCTTCGGGGCGGACTGCCGTGCTTCCTTCATGCACTCGGGGCAGTGGAAGCCCACGGCCGCCGGCGTCTGGCAGTCGGCGCAGATCGTGCGCCCGCAGCGCTGGCAGAGCACAAAGCTCTGACGGTTCGGATGGCGGTAGCACACGTCCGCCGAGGTGCTCGCAGCGCCGCTCATCCCTGGTGCTCGTCCCGGACTCAGAGCTCTTCGATCGTGACGCTCTCGATCACGACCGGCTCGATCGGGCGGTCGCGACCGTCCTTCTTCACCGACTCGATCTTCTTGACGGTGGCCTTGGATGCGTCATCCTCGACGAGCCCGAAGATCGTGTGCTTGCCCTGCAGCCACGGCGTCGGGACGGTCGTGATGAAGAACTGCGATCCGTTCGTGCCGTGACCCGCCTGGATGCCGGCATTGGCCATCGCGAGCACGTACGGCTCGTTGAAGTGCAACTCCGAGTGGATCTCGTCGTCGAACTGATAGCCGGGGCCGCCGATCCCCTGGCCGAGCGGGTCGCCGCCCTGGATCATGAAGTCATCGATGATGCGATGGAAGACGACCCCGTCGTAGAGGGGGCGGTTCGTCTTCTGGTTCGTGGCCGGGTCGGTCCACTCGATCGCTCCGGTCGCGAGGCCGACGAAGTTCGCCACGGTCTTCGGTGCGTGGTTGGCGAGCAGGTTGACGGTGATGTCGCCGAGGTTGGTGTGCAGGGTCGCGACGTGGGTGTGTAGAGGCATCTGGCAATTCTTCCACAGTGCGCAGACCTCGGCGGTGTCAGCGTTCGTCCAGTCTGGCCGTGTTTGCTGCTGGGAGAGCCGTGGGAGGATAGTGGGAATGTCCGACCACCTAGACGGAGGTTACCGATGGGACTGTCACGCAGGCGCCAGCGCGAACTGGCCCGGTTGAAGCGGGGAGCATCCGAGTTGTGGGACGACCAGAAGGACGTGCTCGAGCACGCGACCAAGGTCGTGCGGGAGGCCCGTCGGCAGCTCGCGAACGTGAGCCGCGAAGAGGTCGCCCCGCGCGTGCGCGACGTCTTCGAGACCCGGGTGCGCCCCGGAGTCGAGTCGGGCATCGAGGCCGGCCGCCAGTTCGCGGATGCCGCGGGCAGGAAGGTCACGCGTGACGTCCTCCCCGCCGTCTCCTCCGCGCTCGGCACGGCGCTCGCCGCGCTCGAGGTCGCCAAGAACCCCCAGGTGCGCCGGGCGCTCGGCCGGATGACCGGCGCCGCGTCGAAGGCGGTCGCACCGGCGAAGACCGCGCCGGGACCCGGCCGCTACATCCTCATCGGGATCGGCCTCGTGGCGGCGGCGGGCGTGGCCTACGCGGCCTGGCAGACGCTGCGCGCCGATGACGAGCTCTGGGTGAGCGACGAGGCGGAGGCCGACTGACCGATCCCGCGTGCGGTCACCTCGTCTCGAATCGGGCGCCGGCGGCGAAGGCGATCCCGATGTCGACGAGCGCGACGCGGGGAAGGTCCGCGACCTCCTCGAGGCCGAACCAGGCGGCCTCGTCGGTGCTGCCGTCGAGCTCGTTCTGGAGTTCGCCGCCGGTGACCTCGGCGCGGTAGACGATGCGCAGTGAGTGCAGCGGCGTGGTCCCGCCCCGGATCCGGTCCTCGGGCGCGACGACGTGCGAGTCGACGCCGATCAGCCCGCGCAGGACGGCCGTGTGGCCGGTCTCCTCGAGTATCTCGCGCCGGGCGGCATCCGCCGGGTCCTCACCCGGCTCGAGCCCGCCGCCCGGGAGCGTCCAGCCGGTGTGCCCGGCCTCGTTCCAGTGGGCCAGCAGAATGCGACCGCCCTCGATGATGACGCCGTAGGCGGCGATCCGGATATCCACCCGGCCACTGTAGTCGCAGTCCCGGCGGGAGACGGCGTACGCATGACTCCCCGGTCTTCTCGTACGCGCGGCCTTCGCTGGAGTCTGCTGAGACCGGGCGCTAGAGTGGCGGTGTCTGCGGGCCGTCAGGACCCGAGGGTGGAGCAGCGTTGATCGAAAGGCGGTGACTCATGGGTCTCGCAGAAAAGGCGCTGCTCGCGTCGCTGAAGGCTCAGCGCGCGCAGGTGGCGGCGCAGGCCGGGAATCCGGACCTCGACGACGAGACTCGCACCCTCGTGCAGGAGAATCTCACCTACCTGCAAGCCCAGATCGACGCCCTCCAGGACGGCGGCAAGGTCGCCGACCTCGCAGGCATCTCGGAGCCGGCGAGTTGGGACACCGAGGACTCGGCGATGCCCATGGCGGTGGGCGTGGCCGGTACGAGCCCCGTAGCCGGATTCGGCGACGCGACCCCCGCGGCGGAGGCGACTCCCGCGCCGAAGGGGGGATGGGGGAGGAAGGCGATCCTCGCGGCCATCGTGATAGGCGTCGTCGTGATCGGCGTGGTCTGGGCCGTCAGCGGCGGCCTTGCGGAGAGCGGCTGCGACATCTGGACATTGGACGGAGGCTGGCAGCACTACGAGGCAGATCATCCCGCCTGCGACGACTGATGCCGAACAGGGTGG
>JBIQHP010000038.1:12410-18873 GCA_044508495.1 Clavibacter sp. | reverse complement strand
TGTGGGCGATCGCCTGGCTGAGCTTGCCGATCGCGATCTTGCCCTGCGGCACGAGGACCGCCGAGGAGATCCCCGCGCGCGTCGCATAGGCGGCGGCGGAGGCGGAGGTGTTGCCGGTCGAGGCGCAGACGACGACCTTCGCGCCGCGCTCGACGGCCTTCGAGACGGCCATCGTCATCCCGCGGTCCTTGAAGGAGCCGGTCGGGTTCATGCCCTCGAACTTGACCCAGACCTTGGCGCCCGTGCGGAGGGAGAGCGCGTGGGCGTCGATGAGCGGGGTTCCGCCTTCGCCGAGCGTCACGACCGGGGTCGCCTCGCTCACGTCGAGCCGATCGGCGTACTCGCGGATGACGCCGCGCCACTGTCTTGACGTACCCAGCTGGGGCATGCTCACAGGCCTTCTACTCTCAGGACGGAAACGACGGATTCGACGACGGAGGTCGCGGCCAGGGCTGTGACGGTCGCGGAAAGGGAGGATTCGGACGCCTCGTGAGTGCCGATGACAAGGGTAGCGGTTGGAACCGCCCGCTCCGCACCGGTGGCGACCGATTGCACGAGCGTCTCGACCGAGACGCCGTGCTCCCGGAAGAGCTCGGCGATCTCCGCGAGCACACCCGGCTGGTCGAGGACCGCGAGGGTGATCTGGTAGCGCGTCGTGATGCTCGACAGGGGGAGGATCGGCAGGCTCGCGTGCCGGGATCCCGCGATGCCGGGCCCCCCGATGACGTGCCGCCTGGCCGCCGTCACGAGATCGCCGAGCACCGCGGACGCCGTCTCGAGACCGCCGGCTCCCGCGCCGTAGAACATGAGATCGCCCGCGGCCTCGGCCTCGATGAAGACCGCGTTCTTGGCTCCGTGCACGGCGGCGAGGGGATGGTCGGCCGGGACGAGCGCGGGATAGACGCGCGCGCTCACGCCCTCGACACCCTGCCCGCCCTCGGCATTCGGCTGTGCTGGTGGAACGACGAGCCGCTCGCAGATCGCGAGGAGCTTCACGACGTAGCCGGCGCGTTTCGCCGCCTCGACCTGCTCGAGCGTGACGTCGGTGATCCCCTCGCGGTGCACCGACTCGAGCGGGACGACCGTGTGGAAGGCGAGGCTCGCGAGGATGGCCGCCTTCTGCGCGGCGTCGTAGCCGCCGACGTCCGCGGTCGGGTCGGCCTCGGCGAAGCCGAGCTCGGTCGCGGTCGCGAGCGCCTCCTGAAGCGTCGCCCCCGTCGTGTGCATGCGGTCGAGGATGAAGTTGGTGGTGCCGTTGACGATCCCGAGGATGCGCCGCACCTGGTCGCCCGCGAGGCTGTCGTGGAGCGGGCGGATGATGGGGATCGCCCCCGCGACGGCCGCCTCGTAGTAGAGCTGGGCGCCGACCTGCTCCGCCGCCTCGAAGAGCTCCGGGCCGTGGGTGGCCAGGAGCGCCTTGTTGCCGGTGATGACGTCGGCGCCGGAGTTCAGCGCCTGCAGGATGTGCTCGCGCGCCGGCTCGAGGCCGCCCAGGAGCTCGATGACGATGTCCGCGCCGAGGATGAGCGACTCGGCGTCGGTCGTGAGGAGCTCGCGCGGGAGGTCGGCCGTGCGCGGGGCGTCGAGGTCGCGCACCGCGATCCCGACGAGCTCGAGACCCGCGCCGACGCGCTCGGCGAGCTCCGCCCCGTGCTCGAGCAGAAGGGCCGCGACCTGGGCGCCGACGCTGCCGGCGCCGAGCAGGGCGACGCGCAGGTTGCGGTACTCGATCATCCGGTCGCCCCCTCGCCGGTCGCGGCGGCGGCGAGTCCCGCATCCCTCGCGAGGAGGTCCGCCTCCGTCTCGCCGCGCACGATCAGGCGCGCCTCGCCGGAGGAGACGGCCACGACGGGGGGTCTTCCCAGATAGTTGTAGTTGCTCGAGAGCGACCAGCAGTACGCCCCCGTCGCGGCGATCGCGAGGAGGTCCCCCGGCCGCAGGTCGGCGGGCAGGTAGTCGGCATGCACCACGATGTCGCCGCTCTCGCAGTGCTTGCCCGCGACGCGGACGAGCACGGGCTCCGCGTCGGAGGAGCGGTTCGCGAGCGCCGCCGTGTAGTCGGCCCCGTAGAGCGCGGGTCGCGCGTTGTCGCTCATCCCCCCGTCGACGCTCACGTAGCGGCGCACGGCGGTGCCCTGGCCGGCCGTGACCTCCACGTCCTTGATCGTGCCGACGGTGTAGAGGGTGATGCCGGCCGGGCCGACGATCGCTCGCCCCGGCTCGATCGCGATGCCGGGGACGGGGATGCCGAAGCGCGCCGCCTCGCGGGCGACGGCCTCGGCGAGCGTGACGGCGAGCTCGCCGATCGGCACGACGCGGTCGGCGGCCGTGTAGGCGATCCCGAACCCGCCGCCGAGGTTGAGCTCGGGCACCGGGCCGGACTCGAGGAGCATCGCGTGCACGGCGACGAGGCGCCCGATCGCCTCGACGAAGCCGCCCGCGTCGAAGATCTGCGAGCCGATGTGGGAGTGGAGCCCGAGGAACTCGAGCGAGTCGAACGAGCGGATGCGGTCCACCAGCCGGGGGACCTCGGCGAGGGCGATGCCGAACTTCTGGTCCTCGCGCGCCGTCGCGAGGAACTCGTGCGTGTGCGCGTTGACCCCCGAGTTCGCGCGGAGGCGCACGGCCTGCACGACGCCGTGCCGGGAGGCGAGATCGGCGACCCGGTCGAGCTCGAGCTCGCTGTCGAGCACGATCGACCCGATCCCGCACTCGATCGCCCGCTCGAGCTCGGCGCGGCTCTTGTTGTTGCCGTGGAAGCCCAGTCGCTCCGGTGCGACCCCCGCCGCGAGCGCGACCGCGAGCTCCCCGCCGCTCGCGACGTCGATCGAGAGGCCCTCCTGGTCCATCCAGCGCGCGACCTCCGCGGAGAGGAAGGCCTTGCCGGCGTAATAGACCGTCACGTTGGCCCCGATCGCGGCGAACGCGGTCTCGAAAGCCGCGCGGATGCCGGTGGCGCGAGCGCGGGCATCCGCCTCATCGAGCACGTAGAGGGGCGAGCCGAACTCGGAGACGAGGGCGGATGCCGGAACCCCGGCGATCTCGAGCTCTCCCCCCGGCGCGCGGCGGGCGCCAGCCGGCCAGACTCCGTCGGCGAGCGCGCCGGCGTCGGCCGGCGGCTCGAGCCAGGGCGGGGCGAGCGGGTTGGCGGTCACGGGAGCCTCACGGGAATCGTCCTCACGGATGTCGGCGGCGAGGCGAGCGAACCCGGCTTGGTTCCTGAAGCCCCTCGAATTGTACTAGAACCGGATCAGCCGACCGGAACCGGGACCGGGGGCAGTGGGACGGCGGAGACCGTGCGGTCGATCGTGAACTGGCCGAGCACGCGGGTGCCGAGGTAGATCACGCAGCTCTGGCCGGGCGCGACGCCGCCGAGCGGGGCATCCGGGATCGCCACGAGCTCGGCACGACCCGCTCCGGCGCCGCGCAACTCGAGCGTCGCGGGCACCGGGTCGGCGTGGGCCCGGATCTGGATCTCGCAGGCGAACGCCCCGGCATCCGCCGGCGCCGCTCCGACCCAGCTGAAGCGCGAGCCGGCGAGCTCGGCGACGTCGAGCGCCTCGCGGGGCCCCACGACGACCTCATTGGTCTTCGGTCGCACCTCGAGCACGAATCTCGGCCTGCCGTCGTCGGAGGGGAAGCCGATGCTCAGCCCCTTGCGCTGCCCGACCGTGAAGGCCGCCGCGCCCTCGTGCGTCCCGAGCTTCGCGCCCGAGCGGTCGAGGATGTCGCCCGGCTCCGCGCCGATGCGCTCGGCGAGCCAGCCGCGCGTGTCGCCGTCCGGGATGAAGCAGATGTCGTGGCTGTCCGGCTTCGCCGCGACGGACAGGCCCCGGGCGGCGGCCTCGGCGCGCACCTCGGCCTTGCTCGGGGTGACCCCGAGCGGGAACATGCTGTGGGCGAGCTGATCGGCGGTGAGCACGCCGAGCACGTAGGACTGGTCCTTGGCCCAGTCGGCGGCGCGGTGCAGCTCGCGGTTGCCCTCCGGGTCCGTCACGACGTTCGCGTAGTGGCCGGTCGCCACGGCGTCGAAGCCGAGGTCGAGCGCCTTCTCGAGGAGGGCGGCGAACTTGATGCGCTCGTTGCAGCGCAGGCAGGGGTTGGGCGTGCGACCGGCGGCGTACTCGGCCACGAAGTCGTCGACGACGTCGAGCTTGAAGCGCTCGGAGAAGTCCCACACGTAGTACGGGATGCCGATCGCGTTCGCGGCGCGCTGGGCGTCCATCGAGTCCTCGATCGTGCAGCAGCCGCGACTGCCGGTGCGCAGCGTCCCCGGCATCCGGCTGAGCGCGAGGTGCACGCCGACCACCTCGTGGCCCGCGTCGACGGCGCGCGCCGCGGCGACCGCGGAGTCGACTCCGCCGCTCATCGCCGCCAGAACCTTCATGCCACCAGCACCTTCATGATCCCAGTCTAGGCAGGCGGTCGGCCGGCCTCGCCCGGCGCCGCATCCGCCTGCTCCCGGCCCCCCGACTCCGCCGGCACGGGAGGAGCCGAGGCCAGGTAGGAGACGCTCGTGAACCGGAACACGGCGGCGGGCCTCAGGGGATCTCGTTGAGCGTCTTCTCGATCGCCGCGAGCCGCGCCTCGATGGCGTCGAGCCGCGAGACGACCTTGGCGCTGACGGCGGCCGAGTCCTCGGCGACCTTCTTGTAGTTGCCGCCGGACTCGGCATCCGCGATGTACTTGCGGGTCTCGGCGGACTTGTTGACCGCGTTCGTGATGACTCCGGCGATGATGCCGATCACGGCGACCCCGCCGATCCAGAACCACAGGCTGTAGAAGATCTCCATTAGTCGGTAGCGCCTTCCTGTTCGTCGACCGCCGCCACGATGACGGCCGGGGTGACACTGATCTCGAACGGCACGGCCTCGAAGAATTTGAGCGCCTTTCCGTCCTCGCTCAGCTCGAGATGCCCGGTCACGAAACCGGCATCCTCGAGCTTCGCCAGGTGCATGTAGAGGAGTGCTCTTGACATCTCCATCCGGCGGGCGAGCTCGCTCACGTGGAGCGACTCCCCGGCGAGCTGCGCGATGATGCGCATGCGCTGGGGGCTGGCGATCGCGGCGAGCCGGCTGCTCAGGTCCTCCGCACCCACCGCCTCGCCGGCAGGCCGCGCGTCCTTCGCACTCATCACCGCCTCCTAACACCTGTTAGAGAAACATTACAGGTGATGGAGAATCTTGTCAATCACCGTGCGATCTCGCGCGAGGAGAGGCCCGCCCTGAGCGCCCTCTCGTGCGCGGACGGGAGGGCCGCCAGAAGGGCGTCGACATCCGCCTCGGTCGAGGTGTGGCCGAGCGTGAAGCGCAGGGCGCCGCGCGCCTCCGCCTCGCCGAGGCCCATTCCGAGCAGCACGTGGCTCGCCTCCGGGATGCCGGCCTGGCACGCCGAGCCCGTGCTCACCGAGATCCCGGCCTCGTCGAGCAGGTAGAGGAGCGAGTCCCCCTCGCAGCCGGGGAAGGTGAAGTGCGCGTTGTTGTCGAGGCGGTCGACCGGGTCGCCCCGGAGCACCGCCGAGGGGACGGCGGCCCGCACGCCCGCCACGAGCCGATCCCGCAGCGCGGCGAGGTCGGCGACCGGATGCCCCGCGGCGACCGCGAAGGCGCGCGCCGCCGGCGCGTCCTGCGTGCCCGAGCGCACCTGCCGCTGCTGCCCGCCGCCGTGGATGAGCGGGACGACGCTCGCCGTGCGCGACAGCACGAGCGCTCCCATGCCGAGCGGACCCCCGATCTTGTGCGCCGAGACCGAGAGCGCGGTGAGGCCGGAGGAGGCGAAGTCGACGGGAACGTGGCGCCAGGCGGCCACGGCATCCGCGTGCACCGGAACGCCGTGCCGCGCGGCGAGCGCCGCGAGCTCGGCGACCGGCTGGATCGTGCCGACCTCGTTGTTCGCCCAGAGCACCGTGAGCAGCGCCACGTCGTCGTGGGCCTCGAGAGCCGAGGCGGTGGCATCGAGCGAGATCCGTCCGACCTCGTCGACGGGAAGCCACTCGAGGATCGCCCCCTCCTGGCGCTCGAGCCACTCGACCGTGTCGATCGTCGCGTGATGCTCCCCGCGGGGGACGAGGATGCGCCGCCTCCCCGGCTCCGCCGCACGCGCGGCCCAGTACAGGCCCTTGATCGCGAGGTTGACCGACTCGGTCCCTCCCGAGGTGAGGACGACCTCGACGGGATCGCAGCCGAGGCTCTCGGCGACCAGCTCACGCGACTCCTCGAGCATCCGCCTCGCGTTCTGGCCGTCGCCGTGGATGGACGAGGGGTTCCCGACGAGCCCGAGAGCCTCGATCCAGGCCTCGCGCGCCGCCGGCAGCATGGGGGTCGTCGCCGCGTGATCGAGGTAGACCGCCATGCCGCCTCCCTCGTCCGCACCGCCACCGCCGCGGAAGCCGCCTCCCGCACTCAATTACTCTAGGACGATGCCGAGCGCCGACCCCCAGCCCCTGCACGACGGGCTGCACGAC
>JBIQHP010000038.1:10283-12310 GCA_044508495.1 Clavibacter sp. | reverse complement strand
CTGCACGACCTGGGCGTCCGGCTCGCCCCGGACGGCGGCACGATCAGGGTCTACTCGGCGAGCGCGACGGCGATCGAACTGTGCGTGTTCTCACCCAGGGACCCCGCCTGGGTCGCCGCGACCGTTCCGCTCACGAGGGACTCCGACGACGTCTGGTCGGCGACGAGCGAACTGCTCACGACCGGGACGACGTACTCGCTGCGCGCGAGCGGGCCGGCCGGCAGCCGCTTCGACCCCTCGCTGCACCTCCTCGACCCCTACGCCCGCGGCCTCGTGAGGACCCCGGCGGGCGACTGGCGGGCGAGCGTCGTGGACGAGGCCTTCGACTGGGGCGGCACCCGGCGGCCCGAGACCCCGATCGACCGCACGATCGTCTACGAGGCCCACGCGAAGGGCATGACGAAGCTCAACCCCGCGGTGCCGGAGGAGCTCCGCGGCAGCTACGCCGGTCTCGCGCACGAGTCGACGATCGCCTACCTGAAGGATCTCGGGGTGACCGCCGTCGAGCTGCTCCCTATCCACCAGTTCGTGACGGAGCAGCGTCTCGTGACGATGGGCCTTAGCAACTACTGGGGCTACAACTCCCTCTCCTTCTTCGCGCCCCACGCCGCCTGGGCGTCGCCGGGAGCGCAGAGCGCGGGGCCTGCGGGCGTCCTGCGCGAGTTCAAGGGAATGGTGCGGCTGCTCCACGAGGCCGGCATCGAGGTCATCCTCGACGTCGTCTACAACCACACCTCCGAGGAGGGGCCGGGCGGTCCCACGACGAGCCTGCGCGGTCTCGACGACGCGACCTACTACCGCCAGGACGCCGCCGGCGACTACGTCGACACGACCGGATGCGGCAACTCGCTCGACACCTCCGAGCCCGCCGCGCGGCGGCTCGTGCTCGACTCCCTGCGGTACTGGAGGAACGAGGTGCGGATCGACGGCTTCCGCTTCGACCTCGCCGTGACGCTCGCCCGCGATGCCGGGGGCGGCTTCGACCCGGAGCATCCGCTCCTGGCCGCCATCCGGGACGATCCGGCGCTCGCCGGCGCCAAGCTCATCGCCGAGCCCTGGGACGTGGGGCCGGACGGGTGGCAGACCGGACGGTTCCCGGACGGCTGGCTCGAATGGAACGACCGATACCGCGACCGCGTGCGGCGATTCTGGCTGAGCGACATCTCGGCGGCACGGTCTGCCGGCGCGGCCCCGATCGGCATCGGGAGGCTCGCGTCGAGGCTCTCCGGCTCCTCCGACCTGTTCTCCCGCGAACGCGGCCCGATCGCCTCGGTCAACTTCGTGACCGCCCACGACGGCTTCACCGCCTGGGACCTCGTCTCCTACGACGAGAAGCACAACCTCGGCAACGGCGAGGACAACCGGGACGGAACCGACGACAACAACTCCTTCAACCACGGCGTCGAGGGCCGGACCGAGGATGCCGGGGTCGCGACCGCGCGCCGCAAGGCGATGCGCAACCTCCTCGCGACCCTGCTGCTCTCGGCGGGGACGCCCATGCTCACGGCAGGCGACGAGATCGGCCGCAGCCAGCGCGGCAACAACAACGCCTACTGCCACGACGACGAGCTCAGCTGGATCCCCTGGGAGCTCGAGGACTGGCAGCGGGACCTCTACGCGATCGCGCGGGCCGGCATCCGCTTCCGGCTCGACAACCCCGCCGTCCGCCCCCGCGACTTCGGCGTCTGGGGCGAGACCCTCGACACCGCGACGCAGATGGACTGGTACAACGCATCCGGCGCCGCGATGTCGGTCGAGGACTGGGACTCCCCCGCCGAGCGCACCCTGCAGTACCTCGCCGCCGCGACGCACGAGGTCGACGGGTTCAGCCGCATCCTGCTCGTCGTCCACGGACTCGAGACCGAGCAGTCGGTCGCGCTTCCCGCCCACGTCGGCGTGACCTCCTACACGCTCCTCTTCGACAGCGCGTTCGATTGGATCGAGCAGAGCGACCACGCGCCGGGCTCGACGATCGCGATGTCCCCCACCTCGACCAAGCTCTTCCGCGCGCACTGACCCCCCTCCCG
>JBIQHP010000038.1:5615-10183 GCA_044508495.1 Clavibacter sp. | reverse complement strand
AGGAGGATCGTGCCGAGCCAGCGCTCGAACTTGTAGCCGACGCGGCCCATCCGGCCGATCTCGCGGAACCCGAGGGCCTCGTGGAGGGCGAGCGAGGCCGCGGCCCCCTGGTCGGCGATCACCGCCACGAGCTCGCGGAGGCCGGCGGCCTTCGACCGCTCGACGAGCTCGGCGAGCAGGGCGCGGCCGAGGCCCTTGCCGGTCGCCGCGGGGCCGAGGTAGATCGAGCTCTCCCCGGTGTAGCGGTAGGCGGCCTTCTGCTTCCACGGCGCGACGGAGGCGTAGCCGAGGATCTCGCCGCCCGGGCTCTCGGCGACGAGGTACGGCATCCCGAGCTTCGCGAGATGCTGGAATCTCGCGCGGAGGTCGCGGAGGGTCAGCGGCTGCTCGTCGAAAGTGACCGTGGAGTTCGCGACGTAGTGGTTGTAGATCGCGAGGACGTGCGGGAGGTCGGCGATCCGCGCCTCGCGCAAGGTGTAGGAGAAGGACGCCTCCGCGTCGGCCGCCTTCCGCAGCCTGCGCGGCGGGCGGCGAGGCGTCTCGTACTCCTCCTCGAGCATGGTCCTTCCTCCCGGCACCCGGTCAGGTGACGTCCCGCCGCCAGCTCGTGGCGTAGCCGATCGCCCCCGCGACGAGCGCGTAGGCGAGGAGGACGAGGCCGCCCTGCCACCAGTCGAGCGTCTGGGCGTCGGGGCTCATGCCGCCGAGAGTCGTGAAGATGCTCGACCCGACGAGGGCGTCGCCCGCCGCACCGGGAAGGAACTGCGCGATGCCCGCCGTCCAGTCCACGAACGAGGCGACGAGGCGCAGGATCGGCTCGACGAACTGGGTGAAGGCGAGCACGATGACGATCGCGGCGACCTGGCTCGGGATGAGGGCGCCGAGGCCGACGCCGATGATCGCCCAGATCGCCATCGCGATGAGGATGCGCCCGAGCAGCAGCCAGGTGTCGGAGTCGCCGAGGCCGGTGTCGTGGCCGGTCGCCGCGAGGATCGGCGCGCCGAGGCCGACCGAGGCCAGGAGGGCGGCGAGGCCGTAGACGGCCCCGAACCCGGCGAGCACGAGGTACTTCGCACCGAGCACCGCGCCGCGCCGCGGGGTCGCGAGGAAAGTCGGCGTGAGGGTCTGGTGGCGGAACTCGACGGTCGTCGCGAGCGTCCCGAACAGCACGGGGAAGACGTAGCCGATGCTCGAGGCGATGCTGTAGACGATGGGCGGGAGCACGGCGTCCGGGAGCTGCGGCACGTTGCCGCCTCCCGAGCCGAGCGCGTCTCCGAAGCCCCCGAAGACGAGGGCGAGGAGGCCGGCCGTGAAGGCCACGTACCCGGCGAGCACGAGGAGCAGCACCCACCAGAGCCGCACGGTGACGACCTTGGCGAACTCGGCGCGCACAGCGGCGATGGCGTTCACGGCTGACCTCCCTCTCCGACGAGTTCGAGAAAGGCCTTCTCGATCCCGGTCTGCTCGGGGGCCAGGAGGCTCAGGGCGATGCCCGCGCCGCTCGCGATCGCCCCGACGCGCTCGGGGCCGAGGCCCGTGACGGCGAGCCCGGCGGGCGTCGCCTCGACCGCGGCGCCCGCGGAGCGCAGCGCCGAGTCGAGCCCGGCCCGGTCGGGCGCATCGACGATGACGCGCGGCCCGCTCTCGAGGCCGGCGAGCCCGCCCTCGTAGACGAGCGCGCCGTGCGAGATGATGACGACCCGGTCGACGCTCTGCTGCACCTCGCTCAGCAGGTGCGAGGAGACCAGGACGGTCCGGCCCTCGGAGGCGAGCCGCCGCAGGAAGGAGCGGATCCACTTGATCCCCTCGGGGTCGAGGCCGTTGACCGGCTCGTCGAGCACGAGGACCCCCGGATCGCCGAGAAGGGCGAAGGCGAGGCCGAGCCGCTGCCGCATCCCGAGCGAGTAGCCGCCCACGCGCCGGTCCGCGAACTCCGCGATGCCGACCTGGGTGAGGACCTCCTCGACGCGGCCGGGGCGGATGCCGGCGGCGAGGGCGTAGACCCGGAGGTGGTTCCTCGCGGAGCGCCCGGGGTGGAAGCTCGAGGCCTCGAGGGCCGTGCCGACCGTCTCGAGCGGATACGGCAGGTCGCGGTACGCGGTGCCGCCGAAGGTCGCTGCCCCCGCGGTCGGCCGGACGAGCCCGAGCAGCATCCGGAGCGTCGTGGTCTTGCCGGCGCCGTTCGGCCCGAGGAACCCGGTCACCTGGCCGGGTTCCACCGTGAAGCTCAGGTCGTCCACGGCCCGAACCGGCCCGAAGGACTTCGCCAGGCCGGCGATCTCGATAGTTGTGCTAGTTGGCATAGCACAAGTAAAGCAGATGGCCGGGCATCGCGCTACCCCTCCGACCGCGTCTCTTCCGCCGGCAGCGTCCAGTCGACGGGTCCGGCGCCCTGCTCGGCGAGGAGGGCGTTCGCCCTGCTGAACGGCCGCGACCCGAAGAAGCCGCCGCTCGCCGAGAGCGGGCTCGGATGCGCCGACTTCACGACGGGCGTCGTCCCGAGCATGGGCTCGAGCGAGGCCGCATCCCTCCCCCAGAGGATCGCGACGAGCGGGCCGCCGCGGGCGACGAGCGCCCGGATGGCGCACTCGGTCACCTCCTCCCAGCCCTTGCCCCGGTGGGAGCCCGAGGCACCGGGTCGCACCGTGAGCACCCTGTTGAGCAGCATGACGCCGTGCTCCGCCCACCCCGTGAGGTCGCCGTGTCGCGCCGGCGCGATGCCCAGATCCTCCTGCAGCTCGCGGTAGATGTTCTGGAGGCTGCGCGGGAGGGGCCGCACGCTCCGCTCGACGGCGAAGGAGAGCCCGATCGGATGCCCGGGGGTCGGGTACGGGTCCTGCCCCACGATGAGCACCCGCACCTCGGCGAGCGGGTAGGTGAAGGCCCGGAGCACGTGGGCGCCGGCCGGGAGATAGCCCCGGCCCGCGGCGACCTCGGCGCGCAGGAAGTCGCCCATCGCGGCGACCCGGGCGGCGACCGGCTCGAGCGCGGACGCCCATCCGGGGTCGACGAGCTCGGAGAGCGGCTTGGGTGCGGCCATGACAGCAGACTACGGCCGCACGAGGCGCTAGTGTGCGTTCATGTCTCTTCTTCGCGGCCGCGCCGGTGCGGTGACGGCAAGCCTCATCGGGTTCCTGTTCTTCGTCGAGTTCGTCAGCGGAATACTCCAGGGGTTCTACGTCCCCCTCATCCCCGATCTCGTCGACTACCTCGGCATCAGGGACGCCGACTTCAACATCTTCGAGGGCGCCCAGCTCCTGCTCTCCGCCCTCGTCGTGCCCGTGCTCGCCAAGCTCGGCGACATGTACGGCCACAAGAGGATCCTGCTCGTCTCGACCCTGCTCACCGCGGGAGCCACCTGGTGGCTCGCCTTTGCCGGCGACTTCACGAGCTTCCTCGTCGCCTGGACCCTCCAGGCCTTCTACGTCGTCTGGCTGCCCCTCGAGATCGCCCTCATCTTCGACAAGGGCCGGCGCAGCGGCCGGGCCGCCTCGGCGACCCGCAAGGCCGCCGGCCTCCTCATCGTCGGGCTCGAGGCCGGCGCGATCGCTGGCGCCCTCGGAAGCTCGGCGGTGTTCGACGCCTTCGGCGGCGCGGATGCCCTTCAGCAGTCGGTCGTCCCGACCCTCATGGTCCCCGCGATCGCCGTCACGCTCGTCTTCTTCGTCATCCTGTTCGGGGTGCCGGAGTCGGAGCCGCTCCCCGGTCGCAGCCTCGACTGGATCGGGTTCTCGATCCTCACGATCGCGCTCCTGCTCATCACCTCCGGGCTGACCTTCCTCAAGTTCAACGACGACGCCTGGTGGCCGTGGGCGCTCATCGCGGCCGGCATCCTCGCCTTCTGGCCCTTCGTCGCCTTCGAGCTGAGGCAGAAGGACCCGGCGATCGACATCCGGGTCTTCCGGCAGGCGAACATGTGGCCGGTGCAGCTCACCGCCTTCCTCATCGGCATCAGCCTGCTCGGCGCCCAAGCGCCCCTCGCGACCTATGCGGGCACCGACAAGGAGGCGCTCGGCTACGGCCTGGGACTCGCCTCGGGCACGATCTCGATCCTCATCGGCCTGTACCTGATCTCGATGATCGTCGGCGCGCTGCTGTTCCCGCTCGTCTCGCGCTGGAGGACGCCGCGCTTCGCGCTCATCGTCGCGGCCTTCCTCGTCGCCCTCGGCTACCTCCTGTTCATCCCGTTCCACCTCGAGACCTGGCAGGTCTTCATGAACATGGTCGTCGCCGGGCTCGGCAGCGGCGCCCTCGTCGGCGCCATGCCCGCCGCGGCCGCCGCGGCAGCACCTCGCGGGCAGACCGGCATCGCCTCCGCCCTCACCAACACGACGAAGACGATCGGCGGATCGTTCGCCTCCTCGGTCTTCGCGATCGTGCTCGCGATCGGCGCCGTGCAGATCGCAGGCTCGACCGCGGGAAGCCTCTTCGGCTACCACCTGGTCTGGGGCATCTGCGGCGGCGGGGCGCTCCTGGCCGCCGTGCTGCTCTTCTTCGTCCCGAAGCTCGCCTTCGCGGATGCCGACACGCCGGCCGAGCCCGAGCCGGCCCAGCCTGAGCCGGCCCAG
>JBIQHP010000038.1:0-5515 GCA_044508495.1 Clavibacter sp. | reverse complement strand
CGGCAGGGTCGGCGGCGTGAACCTCGAGGATCTCGCCACCGAGGCGGCGAACTATCTCGGTCCCCTGCAGGACGTTCGGCGCGACATCCACCGCCGGCCGGAGCTCGGCCTGAGCACGCCGGAGACGCTCGACCGGGTCATGGCGTCGATCTCGGAGCTGCCCCTCGAGATCGATCGCCGCGACGAGGAGACGACGGGCGGCTCGATGACCTCGGCCGTCGTGCGCATCACCGGCGGCGAGCCCGGCCCGACCGTGCTGCTGCGCGCCGACCTCGACGCGCTCGCGCTGCAGGAGGACACCGGGCTCGACTTCGCCTCGGAGGTGCCGGGCCGGATGCACGCCTGCGGCCACGACCTGCACGCCGCGATCGCGGTCGGCGCGATCCACCTGCTCGCGACCCACCGGGACGAGCTCGCCGGCGAGATCCTCTTCATGCTGCAGCCGGGAGAGGAGGGGTACCGCGGCGCGGACTTCATGCTCGAGCAGGGGCTGCTCGAGCGCGCGAAGGGGAAGCTCGTCGGCGCCTACGCCCTCCACGTGACGAGCTCCGAGCCGTTCGGCCGCTTCGTGACGCGGCCGGGCACCCTCATGGCCGCCGCTGCGGAGCTGAACGTCACCGTGCGGGGCGCCGGCGGCCACGGCTCCGCGCCCCACCTCGCCCGCGACCCGAACCAGGCGCTCGCCGAGATCGTGTCCGGACTCCAGACCATGGTGACCCGCCGGTTCAGCGCCTTCGACCCGGTCGTGGTCACGGTGGGCTGGCTCGCCGGCGGCGAGCGCGGCACGAACAACGTCATCCCGAGCACGGCATCCTTCGGCGCGACGCTGCGCACCTTCTCCCCGGAGAACCTCGCGAGCATCGAGAAGTACGGCGCCGAGCTCGTGAACGGCATCGCCGGCGCCTACGGGCTCACCGCCGACATCGAGTTCCGGACCATCACGGTGCCGCTGCAGAACGACCCGGAGCACGTCGAGCTCGCCGGGCGGGTCGCGGCCGAGATGTTCGGCGAGGAGCGCTTCGGCATCCTCGAGAGCCCCATCGGCGGCGCGGAGGACTTCGCCTCGGTGCTGCGAGCGGTGCCCGGCGCCTTCGTCTTCGTCGGCGCGTGCCCTCCGGGAGTCGACCCGAAGACGGCGCCGAACAACCACTCGAACCTCGTGGTCTTCGACGACGCCGTGCTCCCGGATGCCGCCGCCTACCTCGCCGCGCTCGCCTTCGCCCGGCTCAGCCCTTCGGCCTGAGCGGGGTCCGCGCGACCTTGTGCGGCGCCGCCTGCGCGACGGGCTTGACCGTCACGAGGTCGAGGTTGACGTGGCCGGGCAGCTCGAGGGCGAGCACGACGACCTCGGCGACGTCCTCGGCCGTGAGCGGGTTCTCGACGCCCGCGTAGACCGCGTCGGCGCGCTCCCGGTCCCCGCCGAACCGCTTGAGCGAGAACTCGTCCGTCCTGACCATCCCGGGCGCGATCTCGATGACCCGGATCGGCTCACCGACGAGCTCGAGCCGCAGCACCCCGGCCATGGCGTGCAGCGCGAACTTCGAGCCGTTGTACCCGCCGCCGCCCTCGTAGGGCGTCTGGCCGGCGATCGAGCCGAGCATGAGGAGGTCGGCGTGACCGGTCGCCCTGGCGCCCTCGCGCAGGAGCGGCAGGAGCGCCGCCGTCACGCGCTGGACCGCGATGACGTTGACGTCGAACATGCGCCGCCAGTCCTCGGGGTCGCTCTCCTCGACCGAGGCCATGCCGAAGGCCCCGCCCGCGTTGTTGACGAGTGCGTGGATCGGCCCGGCATCCGCGAGACGGGCGCGCAGGGCGTCCACCTGGGCCTGGTCGGTGAGGTCGGCCGTGACGACGGATGCCCCGGTCTCGGCGGCGAGCGCCTCCAGCCGGTCGGTGCGCCGGGCCACCCCGACGACCTCCCAGCCGTGCGAGCGGAGGAGCCGCACCGTCGCCGCGCCGATCCCCGAGCTCGCTCCGGTGACCACTGCCCGCCGTACCGCCATGCCCTGCCCTCCCGACGTCCTCCCACCAGTCTGCCAGCCGACGCCGGTCTCGGCGTGCTACCAAGGACCGGGTGACCGCGATCGCTGCAGCGCCTCCGGGGAGGCGAGCCCGCCGTATCCCGCTGTGGGACAACGCGCGCTTCCTCGCCGTGACGCTCGTGGTCGTCGGCCACGGCATCCAGCGGCTCACGGCGGACTCGAACAACGCGCTCACGGTCTACCTGTTCATCTACGCCTTCCACATGCCGGCCTTCGCGATCATCAGCGGCTACTTCTCCTCGGCCGAGCCCCTGACCAGGCGGGGCATGAAGAAGGTTCTCACCCATCTCGTGATCCCCTACCTCGTCATGGAGGCGATCTGGTCGCTCGTGCAGTTCCTCGTCGAGGGCTCGGGCGGGTTCAACCCCTCCAAGCCGAGCTGGACGCTGTGGTTCCTGCTCGCCCTCGCGATCTTCCGGCTCGTCCTGCCCTACCTCGCGCTCGTCCGCTGGCCGCTGCTCCTCTCGGTCCTGCTCTCGGTCGGGGTCGGCTACCTCGACAACGTCGGGAGCACCTTCGCGCTCTCGAGGGCCATCGGGATCATGCCGTTCTTCATCCTCGGCTGGAAGGCGCGTCGGTGGCACGTCGTCGCGCGCTGGCAGAGCCTCGGCGCCGCCGCCTGGTGGGTGCGGCTCGGCGCCCTCGCCGTGTTCTCCGGGTGGCTGTGGGTCGTCGGGACGTTCATCCAGACCTGGCGCGACATCGACCTGCGGTACTGGTTCTTCTACGACGACTCCTACTCGGGCCTCGGCCTCGAGTCGTGGTGGGCCGGGGCCATCCGGTTCGGGCTCATCCTCGTCGCGGTCCTCCTGTGCGCGGCGTTCCTGAGCCTCGTCCCCCGGAGGGCCGGCTGGATGACCGAGCTCGGCCAGGCGACCATGTACGTCTACCTGCTCCACAGCTTCGTGCTCTACCCGCTCCGGGAGAGCGGCCTCCTGCGCGGAGAGCACGCCTCGGCATCCTGGCTCGTGCTCATGATCGTCGCGAGCGCGGCCGTCTCGATCGTGCTCGCGAGCCGGCCCGTCCGCCGGGTCTTCCGGCCGCTCGTCGAGCCGAGGGCGGACTGGCTCTTCGTCGACGCGCCCGCGGAACCGGGTTCGTTACCCCGTGTTGCGGACGACGTTGCCCGGGCCCGCGCCGGTGCCTAGTCTCATTCGATCGGGCGAACCTCGCCACGCACCACGATCCAAGGGAGCAGCACCATGGCCGACGCCGCAGCCAACTGGAAGTTCGAGACCAGGCAGATCCACTCGGGAGCTCAGCCCGACCCGGTCACCAATGCCCGTGCGACGCCGATCTACCAGACCACGGCCTACGTCTTCAACAGCGCGGACCACGCGAAGAACCTGTTCGCCCTCGCCGAGTTCGGCAACATCTACACGCGCATCCAGAACCCGACGCAGGACGTCGTCGAGCAGCGCGTCGCGGCGCTCGAGGGCGGGACGGCCGCGCTCCTGCTCTCCTCCGGGCAGTCGGCGACGACGTTCTCGATCCTCAACATCGCCCAGGCCGGCGACCACATCGTCGCCTCCTCCTCGATCTACGGAGGCACCTACAACCTCTTCAAGTACACGCTCGCCAAGCTCGGCGTCGAGACGACCTTCGTCGAGAACCAGGACGACGCCGAGGAGTGGCGCCGTGCCGTGCGCCCGAACACCAAGGCCTTCTTCGCGGAGACCATCGGGAACCCGAAGATCAACGTGCTCGACATCCGCCTCGTCTCCGACACGGCGCACGAGGCCGGCGTCCCGCTCATCGTCGACAACACGATCGCGACCCCCTACCTCATCCGGCCCCTCGAGCACGGCGCCGACATCGTCGTGCACTCCGCCACGAAGTTCCTCGGCGGCCACGGCACCGTCATGGCCGGCGTGATCGTCGACGGCGGGAGGTTCGCCTGGAGCGAGAACGTCGAGAGATTCCCGGGGCTCACCGAGCCCGACCCCTCCTACCACGGGGCGAGCTACACGACCGTGCTCGGCGACGCGATCGCCTACATCATCAAGGCCCGCGTGCAGCTCCTGCGCGACCTCGGCTCGGCGATCGCCCCGGCGAGCGCCTGGCAGCTCATCCAGGGCATCGAGACGCTCAGCCTGCGTATCGAGCGCCACGTGCAGAACGCCCAGGCCGTCGCCGAGTGGCTCGAGGGCCTCGACGAGGTCGACACCGTCTACTACGCCGGGCTCCCCTCGAGCCCGTGGTACGAGACCGGCCGCAGGTACGCACCCCTCGGCGCGGGGGCCGTGCTCTCCTTCGAGCTCAAGGGCGGGGTGGATGCCGGTCGCGCCCTCGTGGACGGCGTGAGCCTGTTCAGCCACGTCGCCAACATCGGGGACGTGCGCAGCCTCATCATCCACCCGGCCTCGACGACCCACTCGCAGCTCACGCCCGAGCAGCAGCTCACGGCGGGGGTCACTCCCGGCCTCGTGCGGCTCTCGGTCGGCCTCGAGAACATCGACGACATCAAGGCCGACCTCGAGGCGGGACTCGCGTCAGCGCGCTCGACCGTGCGCGCCGCCGCCTGAACCGCGCCCGCCGGGCATAGCACTGAGCCGCCGCCCGGCGGGCGTAACACTGCGCCTGGCCCTTCCCGCCCCGGGTGACAATGGGAAGGGACAGGGAGCGGGACATGGACTGGCAGACGGCGGCGGACTCGGCGCCCTCGGGATTCATCACCGAGGCGAACGTCCGCGCGCTCCGGGGCAAGCCCCCCGCGACGGGCGCCTGGCGCGACGGCGACCCGCCCGGCAACCGGAGGTTCGTCTCGCTCGGCGCCCAGGCGCTCGAAGCCGGCGAGAGGCTGCCCGCGGTCCGGGTCGCCTACGAGACCTGGGGCTCGCTCGACGAGGACTCGGCCAATGCCGTGCTCGTCCTGCACGCGCTCACGGGCGACAGCCACGTCACGGGCGACGCCGGGCGCGGTCATCCGACGAACGGCTGGTGGTCCGGCGTCGTCGGGCCGGGGAAGGCCATCGACACCGATCGCTGGTTCGTCGTCGCCCCCAACATGCTCGGGGGCTGCCAGGGCACGACCGGCCCCTCGAGTCTCGCTCCGGACGGTCACGAGTGGGGCTCGCGCTTCCCCTACCTCACCATCCGCGACCAGGTCGCGACGCAGGCCGCGTTCTCCGACGCCCTCGGCATCCGGCGCTGGGCCGCCGTCGTGGGCGGCTCGATGGGGGGGATGCAGGCTCTCGAATGGGCGATCGGGTTTCCCGACCGCGTCGAGCGCGTCGCGATCCTCGCCGCTCCCGCGGTGAGCGACGCGGACGAGATCGCCCTCAACTCCATCCAGCTCGAGGCCATCCGCATGGATCCGGGCTTCCGGGGCGGCGACTACTACGACGCCGCCGACGGCGAGGGGCCCCATGCCGGCCTCGCCCTGGCCCGCCGCATGGCCCTGCTGAGCTACCGCTCCCCGAGCGAGCTCAACGACCGGTTCCGCCGCACCTGGCAGAGCGGCATCGACCCGC
>JBIQHP010000165.1:0-2411 GCA_044508495.1 Clavibacter sp. | reverse complement strand
GCGCGCTTCCCTGACACGGAAGAGGTCACTGGTTCGATCCCAGTATCGCCCACCACGTTCCCAGCTCCTCGCAGGCGGCTGGCGGAACGGGCCTGCTGCCCGTCTATATCGTCATGGCGCGTACCGTCTGAAGAACGCCTGCGCCGGCGAGCATGAGCCCGAAGAGGCCGATTCCGATACCGCTCCACTCCCGCTTCGTCCGCTTGGCAAGAGCGTTCCACGGCACGGAGTCGTCATTGGGAATGGAACTGACGATGACGCCCGCCCCGCTGAGTATCATCGCCACGCCGGCGATGAAGCTGGGAGAGAGGCTCTGCAACGCGAAGATGGCGAGCAAGGCCCCCAGCGTTAACGAGACGGCGAGGACGGCGATGGCGAACCCGCTGCCGATCTTGTTCATCGCAGCTCGTCCCGGACGGTCGCGAGCTTATCCGAGGATGTGTTCATGTCGGGAAGATATCAGATCGCTACGCGGAGTCGGAGCAGCCGGATCCCGGTCCGGGGAGGCCAGCGCGCGCCGCTAAAGTTGGTGAGGTGAGCAGCAGCCAGAAAACCGGATTCGACCTGTATGAGGAGCGCAGCATCGTCGCGATGCGCGTCAACGGCGAGCTGCGGGACCTGGCGACGACGATCACGGATGCCGACATCGTCGAGCCCGTGACGATCGGCTCGCCGGACGGGCTCAGCATCCTGCGCCACTCGGCGGCCCACGTCGCCGCGCAGGCCGTGCAGTCGATCAATCCGGAGGCGAAGCTCGGGATCGGCCCTCCGATCACGGACGGCTTCTACTACGACTTCGACGTCGAGACCCCGTTCACGCCCGAGGACCTCAAGGCGATCGACAAGGCCATGCAGCGCATCGTCAAGCAGGGCCAGCGATTCCAGCGGCGGGTGGTGACCGAGGACGAAGCGCGGGCGGAGCTCGCGGCGGAGCCGTACAAGCTCGAGCTCATCGGGTTGAAGGGCGGCAGCGCCGCTGAAGACGAGTCGGTCGAGGTCGGCGGCGCCGAACTCACGATCTACGACAATGTCGATCCGAAGACCGGCGAGAAAGTGTGGAAGGACCTCTGCCGCGGTCCGCACCTGCCGAGCACCCGGCTCATCGGCAACGGATTCGCGCTCACCCGGGTTGCTGCCGCCTACTGGCGCGGCTCCGAGAAGAACGAGCAGCTCCAGCGCATCTACGGCACCGCCTGGCCCACCAAGGACGAGCTGCGCGAGTACCAGGTGCGGCAGGAGGAGGCCGCCCGGCGCGATCACCGCAAGCTCGGCAAGGAGCTCGACCTGTTCTCGTTCCCCGAGGAGATCGGGTCCGGTCTCTCCGTCTGGCATCCGCGCGGCGGCATCGTGCGCCAGGAGATCGAGCAGCACGCTCTGCGCCGACACCGCGAGGCCGGGTACACCTACGTCTACACCCCGCACATCAGCAAGGCAGACCTGTTCCTGCAGTCCAACCACCTGGTCACCTACAAGGAGGGGATGTTCCCGCCCTTCCACATGGATGAGGTGCGCGACGACGAGGGCAACATCACTCGGCAGGGGTCCGACTACTACCTCAAGCCGATGAACTGCCCGATGCACATCCTCATCTACAAGGAGCGCGGCCGCAGCTACCGCGACCTGCCGATGCGCCTGGCCGAGAACGGCACGGTGTACCGCAACGAGCTCTCGGGCGCCCTGCACGGCCTCACGCGCGTGCGCGGCTTCACGCAGGACGACTCGCATCTCTTCGTCACGCCCGACCAGCTCGAGGACGAGGTCGCGAAGGTGCTCGACTTCGTCGTGTCGATGCTGCGCGACTTC
The DNA here is from genome assembly GCA_044508495.1 of Clavibacter sp. Lineage (GTDB taxonomy): Bacteria > Actinomycetota > Actinomycetes > Actinomycetales > Microbacteriaceae > Terrimesophilobacter. The sequence goes on along the minus strand of JBIQHP010000165.1, from coordinate 608 downwards.
GGCCTCGACGACTTCGAGCTCGAGCTTTCGATGAGGGACGACGAGAAGTCGAAGTGGATCGGCTCCGACGAGTTCTGGGAGTACTCGACGAACGCCCTGCGCAACGTCGCCCGGCGCACCGGCCTCAAGCTCACCGAGGTTCCCGGCGAGGCAGCGTTCTACGGCCCCAAGATCGACCTCAAGACCAAGGACGCCATCGGCCGCACCTGGCAGCTCTCGACGGTGCAGGTCGACCCCAACCTGCCCGAGCGCTTCGACCTGGAGTTCACCGACAAGGACGGCACGAAGCAGCGCCCGATCATGATCCATCGTGCGCTCTTCGGGTCGATCGAGCGGTTCTTCGCGATCCTCCTCGAGCACTACGCGGGCGCCTTCCCGGTGTGGCTCTCGCCCGTGCAGGCGATCGGCATCCCGGTCGCCGAGGAGTACAACGCCTACCTCGAGGATGTCGTGGCGCAGCTCAGGGCGGCCGGCGTGCGCGCCGAGGTCGACCTCTCCAACGACCGGATGCCCAAGAAGATCCGCAACGCCACGCTGCAGAAGATCCCGTTCCAGCTCATCGCGGGGGAGGAGGACCGCGCGGCCGGCGCCGTGAGCTTCCGGTTCCG
>JBIQHP010000164.1:0-2427 GCA_044508495.1 Clavibacter sp. | reverse complement strand
GCCGGCTGCTGCGCCCCAAGGAGTCCGGCCTGCCCGCGAACTTCTACACGCTCGTCGCGCGCGACACCGTCGACCAGGACTTCGCCCAGAACCGCCAGCGCTTCCTCGCCGAGCAGGGCTACAGCTACACGATCCTCGATGCCGACGCCCTCCTCGCCGCCTGATATCTCCCGCGAGGGGGGTCAGGGGCGGCGGTAGCGGAGGAGAAGGGTGCTTCCGGATGCGAGCACGCTCGCGAGCGCTAGACGATAGGGGCCGGCGAGCTCGCCTGCCGTGATGCGGCGGGCATCGCCGGCCTCGAGCGTCGGGGAGACCGTGAGGAACAGCTCGTCGACGGCGCCTGCGTCCAGAAGGCTCCCGAAGAGAGTCGGGCCGCCCTCGCACAGCACGTTGCGCAGACCGCGGTCGCGGAGCGCGGCGAGGGTCTGCGGGACGTCCATCCGGTTCGAGCCGGCGACCACGACATCCGCAACCTGCTCGAAACGGGCAAGCAGGTCGGCCGGAGCCCGGGCGGTCGTCACGACGACCGGTCGCACCGGTGCCTCGGTGAAGATCGCCGAGCCCGGGTCGAGGGCGAGCGACCCGCTCACGATCGCGAAGACGGGATGCTCGGGAAGCCCGTTCTCGATCCGCCAGCGCGCAGACTCCGCACTCACCCGCATCGGCCCGTAGCCCTCGTCGCGCACCGTGCCCGCGCCGACGAGCACGACATCGCACACGCGGCGCAGCAGCTCGAAGTGGCGCTTGTCCGCCTCGTCCGAGAGCCCGCCGGAGCGGCCGTCGTGGGTGACCGCTCCGTCGACGCTCGACACGAAGTTGACTCGCAGCACGGGCGCATCCGACCGCAGCGAGGCGACGATTTCGGCATCGGAGAGCTCGCCGGAGGCATCCGGCCACAGCCGGCGGAGGATGCCGGACTCCTCGGAAGAGCTCATCCCATATTGTGCAAGGTCCAGGCCGGCTTGCGCCAACCGAGGATCGCCTCGACCATGCGCACGGCCGCGACCGTCGCCGGCACGTCGTGCATCCGGATGATGCGCGCGCCCTCCAGGACGCAGAACACCGCCGCCGCGAGGGACCCCTCGAGCCGCTCGCCCTGCTTGCGGTCGATCGTCTCGCCCACGAAGTCCTTGTTCGAGACCGCGGCGAGCGTCGGGTAGCCGAGCGCGACGACCTCGTGCAGCCGTCGGGTGAGCTCGAGCGAGTGGTGGGTGTTCTTGTTGAGGTCGTGGCCCGGGTCGACGATGATGCGCTCGTCCGGGATGCCGGCCGCCTGCGCGCGGGCGATGCGGTCGCGCAGGAAGGCGACGACCTCGTCGACGACGTCGACATACTCCGGCCGTGGCGGCTCGGCGCGCGGCGGCGACATGCTGTGCGTGAGCACGAGCGTCGCCTCGGTCGCCGCGACGGCGGATGCCATGTCCGGGTCGTACAGCCCGCTCGTGTCGTTGATGACCGAGGCGCCTGCGGCGATCGCGGCCGTGGCCACCGCTGCACTGAAGGTGTCGACCGAGATCACGACATCCGACTGCGCCGCGATCGCCGACACGACCGGGACGACTCTCTCGAGCTCCTCCTCGAGCGAGACGACCGGGCCGCGGCCGAAGGGCACGCCCCCGATGTCGACCCAGTCGGCGCCGTCCTTGACCGCCTGGAGAGAGGCCGCGACCGCCGCATCGAGCGCATAGGTCGCGCCCTTGTCGAAAAAGGAGTCGGGTGTGCGGTTGATGACCGCCATGACCGCGACCTCACGGTCGAAGTCGAAGACGCGGCCGCCGATCGTCCTTCGCAACTAGATTTCCTCCAGGGGTACCGATTCGTCGGCGAGGCGCGACTCCTCCACTACTGTGCCAGACCGGATGAGGCGCTGCACCTGCTCGTTGACGTCCCAGACGTTGACGTTCATCCCGGCGACGACGCGGTCGTCCTTGAGCCAGAAGGCCACGAACTCGCGCTTGGCGCGATCGCCGCGATAGACGATCTTCGCGCCCCTCGTGAGCGGGCCGTATCCGGAGTACTCCATGCCGAGGTCGAACTGGTCGGTGTAGAAGTACGGGATGTCCTCGTAGCTCTCGTTCTGGCCGAGCATCCCGCGCGCGGCGGCCGGCCCCTCGTTCAGGGCGTTGGCCCAGTGCTCGCTGCGCAGCCGCATGTTCACGAGCGGGTGGAAGGCGTTGGCCACGTCGCCCGCCGCGAAGATGTCCGGGTCGCTCGTCTGCATCGCCTGGTCGACGACGATGCCGTTCTCGGTGATGAGTCCCGCGTCGTCGGCGAGCGCCACGTTCGGCACGGCGCCCACGCCGATGAGCACGATGTCCGCCGGCACGACCTCGCCGCTATCGAGCTGCACACCCGCGACCTTCCCGTGACTGCCGACGATCTCCTCGACCACGACCGAGGTGCGCAGCACCGCGCCCTTCTCCTTGT
>JBIQHP010000037.1:10190-19407 GCA_044508495.1 Clavibacter sp. | reverse complement strand
CCGCCGGAGCGACGTCGATCACGATCCTCCCCGCCGCGGTCTCGGGTGCGGACGGCCAGTACAACGTGCGCGCGATGTGGCTCGCGAACCAGCTCGCCACGAGCAACCTGTGGAAGACCACGACGGGGGGAGTGCCCGGCCTTGGCTGCTCGGCGCCGCTGCCGACGCTCAACGCCGTGACCTGCACGCCCTCGCCCACCCGCGCCGTCACGATCGCCTGGGGCCACGCCGCACCGAGCACCTACACGATCCAGCTCTGGTCGAACAACAGCTGGATCAACGAGGGGACGGCGAACGCCGGAAGCACCTCCTACACGATCGCCGGCAACCAGAACTGGGTCGACGGCGTGCGAACCATGCGGGTGGTCTCGGGATCCACGAACGTGGAGTTCGAGGTCTACAACTCCAACTACGCCGCCTCGTACCTGTGGTGCCTGCCGCCTCAGCTCATCACGCCGGTGAGCTGCCAGAACTCGACGGTGAACGGGGACTACATCACCCTGAGCTGGACCAGAACCTCGGCAGGACCGAGCGTCGTGCGCGTGACGATCCCCGGGATCGCCTCCTTCACGCGAAGCGTCACGGTCTCCGGGACGAGCGCGAGCGTGCAGATCCGCGACGACGAGGTCAGGTACGCCACGGCGGGCAACTCGATTCCCGCCACCTTCACCCTTGAGGCGAACTCCGCCGTCGTCGGGCTCCTGCCGGATCGCACCATCAGGATCACCGGCACCGGCACCGGGACGAACGACAAGAACATCTACTGCTCATGAACCGGAGGAACCGCGCGGCGGCCATGGTCATCCTCGCCCTCGGGCTGGGGACGTTGGGGTCGCTCGGAGGCGCCTTGTCGGCGAGCGCGGCGGACGGCATCGAGGTGAGTCCGGACGGGGTGACCTACGCGGACCTCCTTCCGGGGGGTCTCTTCGACCAGATCACGATCTCGGTGCCGGGCGACAGCCAGACGACCGGACTCTGGGTCCGGAACGCCGGCCCGGTCTCCGCCTACCTTCGCGTCATGATCGCGAACGTCACCGTCTCCGACCCCGTGCTCGCCGGTGCGCTGACCGTCGACGCGAGCACGGTCGCGCATCCGGGAACCGCTGCGGCGCTCTCCATGGCGCAGCCGTGCTACGTGCTCACCGAGGGCGACCTGCTCGCACCGGGCGACACCGTCCACGTCACGGCGACCCTCGCCCTCGGCGACCTGAGCGGGCTCTCCGGGCAGGGGGGCACGGCGAGCTTCGCCCTGCGGATCGGACTGAGCGACTCCGTCATCCCGCTGCCGCCGACCGAATGCGGTACCACCGGAACGGACATCGTCGTCACCGGAGGCAGCGGCAACATCCCGCTCGCCCATACCGGCGCAGAGGCCCCGATCCCGCTTATCATAGGGGCTGCCTCGGTTCTCGGCGCCGGACTCTTCCTTCTGGTCGCCGCGAGGCGTCGCAGAGAGGCCGAGGAGTGAGCGGACGGCGAAGAGCGGAGCCGACGAAGAAGCCGCGCGGGCTGCTGGGCTACCTCGGCTGGGGGCTGAGCGCGGGACTTCTCGCCTTCGTCGTGCTCGTCGGCGTGCTCGCGATCATCGTGCCCGCCGTCACCGGGTCGACGCCGATGACCGTGCTCACGAGCTCGATGACGCCGACCTATCCGCCCGGGACCCTCATCGTCGTCAGGCCGATCGACTCGGCCGACATCCGCATCGGGATGCCCATCACCTACCAGCTCGAGTCCGGTAAGGACATCTTCGTCACTCATCGCGTGGTCGCGATCAAGTCCATCTCCGATGGCACCCGTGAATTCGTGGTGCGCGGTGACGCCAACTCCGAAGACGACGAGAACCCGGTGCTTCCGGTCCAGGTGCGCGGCGAGGTCTGGTACAGCATCCCCTACCTCGGCTGGGTCAACACGGCGGTCAACGGCGAGAACCGCGTCTGGATCATCCCGGTCATCGCGGGCGGCCTCTTCCTCTACGCGGGCTACGCCGCCGCGAGCGGCATCGCCTCGGCGGCGAGGCGCAAGCGTGCGAAGGCCGCGGCGGAGGCCGGCGACCCGAACTCCTAGCCGCTCAACGGAACCATCGGCACCGCCTAGGCTGGATGACCGTGAAAGCCATCAGAAGATTCACCGTGCAGCCGGTGCTCCCCGACTCCCTCGGGGCGCTCGACGAGCTCGCCATGAACCTTCGCTGGTCCTGGCACCTCCCCACCCGTGAGCTCTTCGAGCAGCTCTCCCCAGCCGCGTGGGAGGCGACCGGCCACGACCCCGTCGCGGTCCTCGGCGCCCTCGACGCGGAGCGCATCGCCGAGCTCGCCGCCGACGAGCAGTTCGTCGCGAGGGCCGAGGTCCTGCGCCTCGACCTCCAGGACTACCTCGGGCAACCGCGCTGGTACCAGTCGCTTGCCGATGGCGCGCCCCCGTCGATCGCCTACCTCTCGCCCGAGTTCGGCATCGCCGCCGCGCTTCCGCAGTATTCCGGAGGCCTCGGCATCCTCGCGGGAGACCACCTGAAGAGCGCCTCCGACCTCGGCGTGCCCGTCATCGCCGCAGGGCTGTTCTATCGTTCCGGCTACTTCGCGCAGGCGATCTCGGGCGACGGCTGGCAGCAGGAGTCCTACCCGGTGCTCGACCCGGACGGGCTTCCCCTCACCGTCCTCCGGCACCCGGACGGCAGTGCCGCACGGGTCGTCCTAGCCCTCCCGGGCGACCGCGCGCTCGCGGCCCGCATCTGGCAGGTCGCCGTCGGCCGGGTCACGCTCCTCCTGCTCGACTCCGACATCCCCGAGAACGACGACGACCTGCGCTCGGTCACCGACCGCCTCTACGGCGGCGGGGGAGAGCACCGCCTGCTCCAGGAGCTCCTGCTCGGGATCGGCGGCGTGCGAGCCATCGACCTCTACGCCCGGCTGACCGGAACGCCGGTGCCGGAGGTCTTCCACACCAACGAAGGCCACGCCGGGTTCCTCGGGCTCGAGCGCGCGAGCGACCTCATCGGGGGCGGCCTCGACTTCGCGGAGGCGCTCGAGGTCGTCCGCGCCGGTACGGTGTTCACGACGCACACGCCCGTCGCCGCGGGCATCGACCGCTTCGACGCGGACCTCGTGGAGCGGTACTTCTCCACCGGCCTCCTGCCGGGGGTCGACGCGAAGGATGTGCTCGCTCTCGGCGCGGAGGACTACGAGGGCGGCACGGCGGGGACCTTCAACATGGCCGTCATGGGGCTGCGGCTCGCCCAGCGCGCGAACGGCGTCTCCACGCTGCACGGCGAGGTGAGCAGGCGGATGTTCGGCGCGCTGTGGCCCGGTTTCGACAGCGACGAGGTGCCGATCGCCTCGGTGACCAACGGCGTCCACGCTCCGACCTGGACGGATCGTTCGGTCGCTCGCCTCTCCGCCGAGAAGCTGGGCACGAACGACACGACCGCGTGCGACTGGCTCTCGGAGGCCGTCACCGACGCCGATCTTTGGGGTCTCCGCGGCGAGCTCCGCGCGAAGCTCGTCGAGGACGCCCGCCGGCGCATGACCGCGGCCTGGACTGCTCAGCATCCCGGAGCGACCCCGCCGGCGTGGTACTCGACCCTCCTCGATCCGGATACCCTGACGATCGGCTTCGCGCGCCGCGTCCCCACCTACAAGCGCCTCACGCTCATGCTCCACGACGAGGACCGGCTGCGCTCGCTCCTCACCGACCCGGACCGGCCGGTGCAGATCGTCGTGGCCGGCAAGTCCCACCCCGCCGACGACGAGGGCAAGCGCCTCATCCAGCGGCTCGTGCGGTTCGCGAACCAGCCGGACATCCGGGGCCGACTCGTGTTCCTGCCCAACTACGACATCGGGATGGCCCAGGTCCTCTATCCGGGCACGGACGTCTGGCTCAACAACCCGCTGCGCCCGCTCGAGGCCTGCGGCACGAGCGGCATGAAGGCGGCGATGAACGGCTCGCTCAACCTCTCGATCCTCGATGGCTGGTGGGCCGAGTTCTTCGACGGGGAGAACGGCTGGGCGATCCCGAGCGCGGATGCCGCGGGCGACTCCGCCGAGCGGGATGCGCTCGAGGCGGCGGCCCTCTACGACCTCATCGAGAACCAGGTCGCCCCGAGGTTCTACGACCGCGGAGAGGACGGCGTGCCGACCAGGTGGGTCGAGTCGATCCGGCACACCCTCGCCACCCTCTCGCCGCGGCTGAGCGCCGACCGCATGGTGCGCGAGTACGTGGAGCGGCTCTACCTCCCCGCGGCGGCCTCGGCGCGAGAGCTCATGGCCGACGGCGCCTCCGGCGCGCGGGAGCTGGCCGCCTGGAAGCGGAGGATCGCGCAGGCCTGGCCCGAGGTGGGCGTCGGCAGCGTCGAGACCGGCGGAGTCGACACCGTCCCGCAGGTCGGCGACGAACTGCACGTGCGCGCGCAGGTGAAGCTCGACGGACTCTCGACCGAGGATGTCACGGTCGAGCTCCTCTACGGCTTCGCCCGGTCGGACGATGAGCTCGTCAGCCCGGAGAGGCTGGTCCTCGAGCCCGACGACACCGGATCGGGCGGACCGGCATCCGGGCTCGTCCAGTTCGCCGGGACGGTGCCCCTGGCCAGGGCGGGGGGCTTCGGCTACACCGTGCGCGTGCTCCCACGGCATCCGGGGCTGAGCGCGGGGGCGGAGCTCGGCCTCGTCGCGACGGCGCAGGGCTCGGACCGTGCCTGAGGCCCCGCGAACGCGCCCCGAGCACGCCGAGGTGCTCCACGAGTTCCGCGCCCATCTGCGGGCGCGCCCCAGGGCGGTGTTCGAGGCGATCGCGGCGCGGATGGACCCCGGCCCGGATGCCGAGAGCCTCTACACGGCGGATCCCGCTGCGTGGCTCGTCATCTCCCAGGGCGGCTGGTGGTACCGGGCCGAGTACCGCGTCGTGCCCGACGCGACCGGGTCGAACCTCGAGCACACCCTTCTCAACGTCGCCGAGACGGCGCACCGGCTCGGGCGGTTCACCGGCCGCAAGGTCGTCGATGCCGCTCCCGCGGGCTTCGAGCGTCTCGTCGCCGAGCTCCGCGCGGAGCTCGAGTGAGCGGCAGGGCCGTCGGCTACGGCCGGTAGGTCTGTCCCTTCGAGCAGGTCTGCTGGGCTGAGGACTGACCGGTGATCGTCGAGGGGAGTACGACGGCATTGGGCAGCGGAGGGGCATCCGGGTCGGCAGGCACCTCCGGCGCGTTCGGGTCGAGAGCCGAGCCCTCACCGGTCGAGCCGCTCAACTGGACCGGAAGGTCCGACCCGATCGCCGCGAAGAGCTGGTTCGCCGCGGCCTGGATGGGGAGGACGCCGCCCTGGCCGTTGCTGCTGCCGAAGCGCGAGGGGTACTGGATGAGCTGGATGCGGTCGGCCGGGATGTCCTTGAGCGCGAGGGCGATCGAGGCGAGCGTGAGGGGGTTGCGGAGACTGTTGGAGACCTGCATGTTGTCGACGGCCGCCTTGGCGAGGCCGTAGACCTTGATCGGGTCGCCGAGGGTGTCGCGGTCCTTGGCCTGGCGCACGAGCGCCGACATGAACACCTGCTGGTTGCTGATCCTGGCGAGGTCGGTTCCGCCGTTGACGCCGTAGCGGCTGCGGAGGAACATGAGGGCGGTCCAGCCCTGCAGGGTCTGCTGCCCGGCGTCGAGGTCGAGGCCGATCTGCCCGTCATGGATGGCGCTCGCGATGCACACCGTCACGCCGCCGATCGCGTTCGACATCTCGATGACGCCGTTGAACTCGATCTTCGCGGCGAACGGGATGTCGAGCCCGGTGAGTTCGCTGACGGTCTGCACGACGCAGGCGAGGCCGCCGTAGGCGAGGGCGACGTTGATCTTGGCCGAGGACTGGGCGCCCCAGCTGCCGTTGCCGTTCTCCTTCGGGCACGAGGGGATGCGCACGAACAGATCGCGCGGGAAGCTCACGACGGTCGCATTGCTGTGATCGGCGGAGATGTGCAGCAGGATCGTGACGTCGTTGAGCGTCTCGCCGCGTCGTCCGTAGCGGGCGTCGCCCTCGCCGCTGTCGCTTCCTACGAGCAGGAGGTTGACGCCGCCCTCGATGGCGCCGATGTCGGGGGGAGGCCCCTCGGTCTCGCCGATGAGCGCGACGCCCGGCTTGACCGAGCTCGCGAGGTCCCACACCGCGTAGCCCACGACGGCCGCGCCGCTCACCAGCACGACGGCGAGTCCGGCGGCGACGAGCTTGAGGATCGCCGCGATCGGCCCGGCCGCGCGCAGGCGACCGTGCCGCGCGATGGTCGGCTCGGATGCCCGGCGGTCCCCCCGGGGACGAAGCTCACTCACTCGCCCGATTCTAGGCCAGCTTCCCCTGAGAACGGGCCGGAAGCCCACCGTGTGGCGGCCGGCCCGCTCTCTGAGTCACCGGCGCTAGTTGCGCGGAGTGGCTCTTCTCAGAAGGAAGAACCCGGTGATCGCGGCGAGGGCGGTGGGCACGAGGCTCCAGGTGGCGACGCCCAGGGCCCCGTTGCTCACGAACCAGGCTCCGACCGCCGGCCAGTTGGCCGTGAACGTCACGAGGGCGACGAGTCCGACCAGGATGAGGGTGAGGGCGGCGAAGAACACGAGCATCCCGTTGGACCTCCATCGCACGTACACCGAGGAGATCGCGGCACCGATGAAGAAGAAGAACAGGAAGAGCAGGAGGAACAGCACGAACTGCAGCAGCGGGTTCGCGGTCTTGAAGTAGATGACGTCGAACATCGCACCCCCGAAGCCCCAGCCGTTCGTAGCCCGCTCGAGCAAGGCCATGACGGTCATGATCGCCGCGTAGTAGACGCTCAGGAGCACGAAGACGAGGCACGACCCGAGGTAGAAGTCGCGCCGGGTCACGCTGTAGCCCTGGGCGAACGCGAAGGTCAGGTTGACCGCCTGCACGGCCACCACGAGCATGTAGACGAAGATGAACATCGACGCGCCGCTGAACTGGATTCCGTCCGAGGCGTCCTGGGACCCCTCGACGCCGGCGACGCTGAAGATGAGCCACCAGATCAGGTAGTTCACCAGGAAGATGAAGCCCAGGATCATGAGCGGCAGCACCAGGATCGGGAACCTGTTGGTGAGGTGCAGCCGGGTGACGCTGAGGATGCGCCCGAAGGCGCCGGGGGCGTTGCCCGCGGTCGTTCCGGGGGCGGTGAGAGTTGTCGTAGTCATGCGCTCTGCTCGAATTCCGTTTCCGATGAGTTGGTCTTCCTGACGATGAGTTGCTGGAGCGAGACGGGGGAGAGCTCCAGCCCCGCCTCGGCCGCGGCCTTGCGGTCCGCGGTGGTGAGCGCCTCGAGGGTGACCGAGGCGATCCCGCCGATTCCCTCGCGGTGCAGCACGCTGCGACCCTTCGCGAAGGCTTCGACGGAGGCCCTGGTCCCGACGACGTTCGAGGCGGTTCCGCGCAGCGCCTCCGCCGACTCGTCGATGATGATGCGGCCGTCGTCGATCACGAGAACGTGCTCGAGCAGGTTGCTCACCTCGTCGATGAGATGCGTCGAGAGGATCACGGTGCGCGGATGCTCGGAGTAGTCCTCGAGGAGCCGGTCGTAGAAGAGCTGGCGCGCCACGGCATCCAGCCCCAGGTAGGGCTCGTCGAAGAAGGTGAGCGGTGCGCGCGAGGCGAGCCCGACGATGACCCCGACGGCGGAGAGCTGTCCGCGAGAGAGCTTCTTGATCCGGCGGTCGACGGGGAGCCGGAAGTCGGCGACGAGCCGCTCGGCGAACCCGGCGTCCCAGTTGCGGAAGAACCAGGGCGCGCTCTTCAGGACGTGCTTGACCTTGAAGTCATCCGGGTACTTCTGGCTCTCCTTGATGAAGCACACGTCCCTCAGAACATGGGCGTTCTCGACCGGGCTCTCGCCGAACACGCGGATGCTGCCGGACGTCGCGAAGTCCTGGCCCGTCACGAGCTGCATGAGGGTCGTCTTCCCGGCGCCGTTGCGGCCGAGGAGCCCGTAGATGCGCCCCGACTCCACCGTGAAGCTCACGTCGTCGACGGCCGCGAGGGAGCCGAATCGCCTGCTGAGGCCGGTGACCTCGATTGCGGTGCTCATTTCTTGCCTTCCTTCTGGATCATGGCGGCCAGCTGCGTGCTGTCGATGTCGAGCTTCTCGGCCTCGGCCACGAGCGGCCGTACGTATTCGGTCTGGAACTTCTCTCGCCGGCCGGCGATGAGCCTGGCCCTGGAGCCTGCGGCGACGAACATGCCGATTCCCCTCTTCTTGTAGAGGATCCCCTCGTCGACGAGAACGTTCACGCCCTTGCCGGCCGTCGCCGGGTTGATGCGGTAGAACGCGGCGTACTCGTTGGTCGACGGCACCTGGGTCTCCTCGGGAAGCGCCCCGCTGATGATGTCGTTCTCGATCTGCTCGGCGAGCTGGACGAAGATCGGCCTGTTCTCATCCACGCGGCTACCTCCTCTCGGGTCTGTTAGTTAGTTACTCAACTAACTAACCATCGAACCGGCGATCTGTCAAGCCCGCGACCCGCGTAGGCTCGAAACGTGTTCGAACTCCACCACCTCACCGCCCAGGAGCAGTGGGACTGGCTGCAGCGCGGCGAGGTCACCCCGGTCGAGCTCACGACGCACTACCTCGAGCGGATCGCCCGGCTCGACGGCGAGCTCGGCGCGTTCCTCACCGTGACGGCGGATGCCGCGCTCGAGCGGGCGCGCGAGGTCGAGACCGCGGTCCCCCGCTCGGCACCGCTGTGGGGCCTCCCCTTCGCCGACAAGGATCTCGTCCAGCGCAAGGGAGTGCGCACGACCTACGGCTCGCGCCTGACCGCCGACTACGTGCCCGAGGTCTCGGACGAGCTCGCCCTCGTGCTCGACGAGGCCGGGGGAGTGAGCCTCGGCAAGACGAACACCCCCGAGTTCGGACTCCCCTCCTACACCGAGAACCTCGTGGGAGCGCCGGCGCGGAACCCATACGAGCTCTCCCTCGGCGCGGGCGGCTCGAGCGGTGGCGCCGCGGTCGCGGTCGCCGCGGGGCTGCTTTCCTTCGCTCCGGGCTCCGACGGCGGGGGCTCGATCCGCATTCCGGCCGCGGCCTGCGGCCTCGTCGGGCTCAAGCCCTCGCGCGGGCTCATCCCCGAGGGAACCGGCCTCGACAAGCTCGCCGGCCTCGTCGTTCCCGGTCCCCTCGCCCGCACGGTCGCCGATGCCGCGATGCTCCTCGACGCGATGATCGCGGGCGGCGACTACCCCTTCGCGGTGCGCAG
>JBIQHP010000037.1:6863-10090 GCA_044508495.1 Clavibacter sp. | reverse complement strand
CCACCGCGGCGCAGACCGGCCTCGATCTCGAAGCGGTTGGTCGTTCCGGTCTGCCCGGCCGCGATGTAGAGCGGGATGAAGGCGAGGCCGTATCGCTTCCACTGGGCACGATGCACCGCCTCGTGCGCGAGCACGCCGGGGGAGAGCGCATCGTGCGTGAGGAAGACCGCGCCGATCGTCGTCCCTCCGCGGCCGAAGGCCCAGCGCGGACACTTGCGGGCCACGATCACTCCGCCTTCGGGCCGGATGCGGCCGAGACTCAGCACGGCGCCCCAGAGGAGCCCGCACAGCGTCGCGAACCAGTAGCCGGGCCGCGCGACGACCGGACTCAGCAGGAGAGCGCGCAGCCAGCGCACCCCCGAGCCCCAGCGCACGAGAGCCTGCGTCACGCGCTCGAAGCGGGATCCGGAGATGGCCATGCTGACCGTTCTAGCACCTCGTGCCCCTCGCGAGCGAGGCAATACAGTGTTGGCATGGCCGGTATACCGACTCGTGTCGCCCTCGTGTCGATGCACACGTCGCCCGACCGGCAGCCCGGAACCGGCGACGCCGGGGGCATGAACGTCGCGCTCAGGTCGCTCGCCACGGAGCTCGCGGCGCGCGGGGTCGAGGTCGAGCTCCTCACGCGCGCACAGGGCACGGCATCCGAGAGAGAGCTCGAGCCGGGGGTCGTGCTGCACGAGCTGGCCGCCGGGCCGGAGGGTCCGATCCCGCGCTCCGAGCTCGCCGTCGTCGCCGACGAGTTCGGCGAGGCGGTCGCCGCGCTCGCCGGTCGCCGCCGCGCCCGCTACGGCCTCCTCCACGCGCACTACTGGCTGAGCGGCATCGCGACGCTGCCGGTCGCGCTCGAGCTCGGGCTCCCCTTCGTGCAGAGCTTCCATACGCTCGCCGCGCTCAAGGATCGCAATCCGGCGCCAGGTTCGACGCCGGAGTCCGACCGCAGGCGGCAGTCGGAGTCCTACCTCGCCGGGCAGGCGGCGGCGATCGTCGCCGGCTCCGCCGCGGAGGCGACGGTGCTCATCGACGCGGTGCGCGCACCGGCGGAGCGAGTGTGGGTCATCCCGCCCGGGGTCGACGTCGACCTCTTCCGACCCAACCGCACGGATGCCGATGAGCGCGTCCGCGAGGAGCTCGGCGTCGCGCCGGGCCGCCCCCTCCTCGTCGTCGCGGGCCGCGTGCAGCCGCTCAAGGACCAGGAGCTCGCCATCCGGGCCCTCGCCGAGCTCCATGCACTGCGCGGCTGGGCGCCCGTGCTCGTGGTCGCGGGGGAGGCGACCCCCGGGGACGAGGCCTACACCGAGCACCTCCGCGCGCTCGCGCAGGAGCTCGGCGTGGCGGAGGACGTGCGCTTCGTCGGGGCGCTGTCGCGGGACCGGCTCGCCGAGCTCTTCACGGCGGCCTCGGTCACGGTGCTGCCCTCGCACAGCGAGACCTTCGGCCTCGTCGCCCTCGAGTCGGCCGCGAGTGGCACGCCCGTCGTCGGGTACCGGGGGAGCGGCATGGTGGAGTCGATCGCGGAGGGGCGCTCCGGGCTGCTCGTCGACTCGCGCGAGCCGCGGGAGTGGGCGGAGACGATCGCCCGCCTGCTCGACGACCCTCAGGCGCTCGGCCGGATGTCCGGCTCGGCGAGGGAGCACGCGCTCGGCTACACCTGGGCTGCGTCGGCCACGGCGCTGCTCGGGGTCTACGGGAGCCTGTAGGCCTGCGGCCGGGTCACCGGGCCAGGTCCCGATACGCTTCGAGCAGTCTCAGCCACACCTCGTTGATCGTCGGGAACGCGGGGACCGCGTGCCAGAGCCGGTCGATCGGGACCTCGCCGACGACCGCGATCGTCGCCGCCTGGAGGAGCTCGGCGACATCCGGCCCCACGAAGGTCATGCCGGCGACGACTCCGCGTCGTGCGTCGACGACCATCCTGGCTCGTCCGGAGTAGCCGTCGGCGTGCAGGCTCGCCCCGCCGAGGTCGCCGAGGTCGTAGTCGACGACGTGGATGTCGAGCCCGGCCTCGCGTGCCGCCGCTTCGGTGAGGCCCACGGAGGCGACCTCGGGCTCGCTGAAGGTGACCTGCGGGACCGCCCGGTGGTCGGCGGTCGCGACGTGCCGGCCCCAGGGGGCGTCGTCGACCTCCCCGCCGTTCGCGCGGGCGGCGATGACCTCGCCCGCGGCCCTCGCCTGGTACTTCGACTGGTGGGTGAGGAGGGCGCGGTGGTTGACGTCGCCGACCGCGTAGAGCCAGTCGGTCCCGCGGACGAGCATCGTGTCGTCGACGTCGAGCCAGCCTCCGTGCTGCTCGTCACCCATGCCCCATCCTTCGAGCCCGAGCCCCTCGAGCCCCAGCCCCATGGTGCGCGGGACGCGGCCGGTCGCGACGAGCAGCTCGTCGGCGGTCACCGAGGACCCGTCGTCGAGCTCGACCACGACCTCCGGCCCTTCCCTCCGCACGGATGCCGGGGAGACCCCGGTGCGCACGGTCGCCCCGAGGCTCCCGAGGCCCTCCTGCACGAGCTCTCCCGCGAAGGGCTCCTCGTGTCCGAGCAGCCCGCTGCGCGCGAGAACCGTGACCTCGGTGCCGAAGCCGGCGTAGGCCGTCGCCAGCTCGACCGCGACGACCCCGCCGCCGAGGATCGCGAGCCGTGCCGGCGCGCGCTTCGCGCTCGTGGCGTCGCGGCTCGTCCAGGGGTTCGCGTCGCGAAGGCCCGGCACGTCGGGCAGGAGCGCGGCGGAGCCCGTGCAGACCGCGACGGCGTGGCGTGCCACGAGGACGAGCTCTGCGCCATCCGGGGTCGAGACGGCGACCGTGCGCTCGCCGGTGAGACGGGCGTCGCCGCGGACGAGGTCGATTCCCGCCGAGTCGAGCCATGCCACCTGGCCCTCGTCGCTCCAGTCGTGGACGGTCTCGTCCCGGCGGGCGAAGACGGCCGCGACGTCGAGCTCGCCCGTGACGGCCTCGCGGGCGCCGCCGATCCGTCGCGCCGCGCGCAGTGCCGCGGCGCTGCGCAGGAGCGCCTTCGAGGGCATGCAGGCCCAGTAGGAGCAGTCGCCCCCCACGAGCTCCCGCTCGACGATCACGACGGAGAGGCCGCCTGCGCGGGCCCGGTCGGCAACGTTCTCGCCAGCCACGCCGGCTCCGATGACGATGAGGTCGTACCCGGTCATCCCCCGAGGCTACGCCTGCTCCCGCCGTTCTCGCCCCGTGACTCGGGTCATCTTGCGGGTTCGGAGCCCCG
>JBIQHP010000037.1:1491-6763 GCA_044508495.1 Clavibacter sp. | reverse complement strand
GAAGGACTCCATCCCGATCCGGGCGTCCTCGGTGGCGGCGAGCCGCACGAGCGCGGGCTGCAGAGCCGCTGCGGCCGCCGCATCGCCGTCCCGGATGGCGGTCCGCGCGTTCGCGAGGGAGGCCTGCACGGCCAGCGGCGCCTGGGCCGCGACGCGGTGCGCGAGCTCGAGCCCGCGCGCGTACTGCTCGCCATGCGGCACGATCTCCTGCACGAGCCCGATCCGCAGCGCCTCGGCCGCGTCGAAGCTGTCGCCGGTGAGGATCCAGCGCATGGCGTTGCCCCACCCGACGGCGCGCGGGAAGCGGATCGTCGCGCCGCCGAACGGCAGGATGCCCCGGCTGACCTCGATCTGCCCGAACACCGCGGAGTCGGCGGCGATCGCGATGTCGCTCGCGAGGATGAGCTCGATCCCGAGGGTCAGGCACAGGCCCTGAACGGCCATGACGACGGGTTTTCCCACGGCGGGGCCGCCGACGCCCCAGGGGTCGAGACCGCCCTCCGGGACGATGTCGATGCCCCCGGGGCCGATCCGCGGGCCGATGTCGAGGAGATCGAGACCCGCCGTGAAGTGGTCTCCGTGCGCGAACACGAACCCGGCGCGCAGCTCGGGGTCCCGGTCGAGCTCGCCGTAGGCGAGGGAGAGCTCCCGCAGGAGCCGGAGATCGGCGGCGTTGCGCTTCTCGGGGCGGTGGAAGCCGATGAGGAGCACGTGGCCGTCGCGCTCTACGGTGATGCGCGGATCGTCGTCGCCCCGAGCGGCGTTCTCGTTCGTCATGCCGTCAGCCTATGCGGCGCTCAGCCGGTGAGCGCGCCGATGATCCGCAGGATCGTCGGAAGGTCGTCGGATGCTGCTTCCGCGCTCGACGGCGCGAACTCGCAGAGAGCGGCCCCCGCCAGGTCGAAGCGGGCGACGACCGCCCGGATCGAGCCGAGGAGCGTCGCGACGGAGACGCCGAAGGGCTCGGGGTATCCGAGCGAGGCGAACTCGCCCGGGTCGAGGACGTCGAGGTCGATGTGCAGGTAGACCGCGCTCGCTCCGGTCGACTCGACGGCGGCGACGAGCGAATCGGGAGTGAGCTCACCGGGCGGCAGCATCCGGATGCCGTGCCCGGCGATCCACTCCGCCTCGGCCTCGTCGAGCGACCTCGTGCCCGCGAGCACGACGTGCGTCGGAGGGAGGGGATCGTCGAGGGCGAGCGAGGGGAAGCCCTCGCCGAGGATCGCACGCAGCACCATTCCGTGGAAGGCGCCGGAGGGAGAGCTCTCCGGGGTGTTGAGGTCGGCGTGGGCGTCGAGCCAGACGAGCGCGAGGTCACCGGGGTGGGCCTCCTGCGCGTGCTGGACCGGAGCGAGGTCGATACCGCAGTCCCCGCCGATGGCGACTACGACATCCGGGATCCCGGAGAGCGCCTCGGCGACTCGGTCGCGAACGGCCTGCACGGCGCTCAGCCGGCGCACCCCGCTTCCGAGGCCCTCGCCGGCGCCGAGCGGCACGTCGACGCGGACGGTCCTCGACGAGGGCAGGTCGCCGCGGATCGCCTCGGCGCCGTCCTGCAGCTGCAGGGCTCGCGAGGATCCGGAGCCCTGCCACTGCGGGACGACGAGATAGCTGATCGGCACCGTCGTGCAGGCGAGCGCTACTCGCCCGAGGTCACGGCCTTCTGGGGATCGTCGCCGGACTTGAGCGCCGCGAGCCTGGCCTCGACCTCGATCTCCTTGTCGCTGTCGGCGAGCTGCTCGAACTGCGCGTCGAGGCTCGAGGCGGCGAGCTCCTGCTGTCCGAGGACCTTCGCCTCCTCGCGGCGGATCTTCTCCTCGAACCGGCTGATCTCGCTCGTCGGGTCGAGCATGTCGATGCTCTTCATGGCGTCCATGACCTGCTGCTGGGCGTCGGCCGTCTTCGCGCGCGCGATGAGCTCGTCGCGCTTCGAGGAGAGCTCGGTGAGCTTGCCGCGCATGCCGTCGAGGCCCTTCTTGAGCTTGTCGACGACCTCGGTCTGGCTCGCGATCGTGGGCTCGGCGGCCTTCGCCTCCTTCTCGGCGGCGAGCTGGCGCCCGAGGGCCACCTTGGCGAGATTGTCGAACTTGTCCGCGTCGGCGGTGTTGCCCGCAGTGCGCAGCTCATCGGCCTTGCGGCTCGCGGCGAGCGCCTTCCCGCCCCAGTCCTGCGCGTTCGCGACATCCTCGGCGTAGTCCTGCTCGAGCAGCCGGAGGTTGCCGATGGTCTGCGCGATCGCGCTCTCCGCCTCGGCGATGTTGTTGGTGTAGTCGCGCACCATCTGGTCGAGCATCATGGCGGGGTCTTCTGCCGCGTCGAGCATCGCGTTGATGTTCGCCTTCGCCAACTGGGCGATCCTGCCGAAGATGGACTGCTTTACCATTGTGTTTCCTTCCGTCGTGCCACCGTGGTGTGCACCTGTCTGATCGTGCCTGACCGTACCTTGCCGAACCTCAGAATCTGCCGCCGCTGCTGCGCCGATCGCCGGAACTGCTCCCGCTGCTTCGCGAACTCCCCCCAAAACTACTGGAGCGGGACCCGCCTCCGGAAGACGGTCTGCGGCCGGAACCGCTGCCGAAACCACCGCCGCCGATCATGCTTCCGCCCGTCGTCGCGCCTCCGGGCCGGCCGCCGATCCTCCCTCCACCGACCCTCCCTCCGCTGAGGAGCCCGCCGAGGCCGGCTCCCTGGTAGCTCGAGTCGACGTAGTCGCCCTGCGAGCTCCAGCCGCGGACATCTGCCTGGGCGCTGCTCAGGGATTCGTCGGCGAGGCCGGCGGCCGACTGCGCCTGGGCGAGCGCGGCGACCGGATCCGCGGCCGCGAGGGCTACCGCTCCGTCGAGGCGTCGCCTCGCCTCGGACAGCCGCGTCCTCGCGGTGTCGCCGATCCCGCCCCGCCTGGTCGTGATGTAATCGTCGGCCGCCGAGATCTTCGCGCGCGCCGTCGAGAAGGCGGCGTCGAGCGAGGACGTGGCCCTCCGGATGCGCTCCTGCTCCTCGCGCACGTCGGCGAGCACGGCGTCGAGGCCGCTGTTGGCCGACTGGAGCGCGGCAAGGCTCGAGATCGGGTCGCCACCGGCCTGTGCCGAGGAGAGCGCGCTCTCGGCCGCCGCGATCGCGGGCGCGAGTCCTGCCCCCTTCGATGGGAGCGCCTTCGCCTCGGCGAGGTCCTGCCGGGTGTCGGCGATCACGGCGTCGAGCTGGGAGGCCGCGAGCGCCAGGTCGGCGGCCACGGTGTCGATCGCCTCGAGCAGAAGCGTGGTCTGGCCGACGCTCTGCTGAGCGGCGCGCACGGCGACCGCGGCCGCCGCGGAGTCGCCCGACGCGAGGGCGGCCTCGGCCTCCTTCGCGGAGACTTCGGAGAAGGCGAGGAGCTTCTCGACCTGGTCCGGATTACCGGCGATCGACGAGAGCGCCGCAGCCGAGTACGTCCCCTGCAGCCCGCTGAGGGTCTTCCTCGCCGCTGCGAGCCCGGCCCGTGCCTCCGTGACGGCCTTCCGCGAGGCGGCGAGAGCCTCCGGGGCGGACTTCTCGAGCTGCCGCAGATCGTCGAAGGCGTCCGCCTGGGCGTTGAGCTCCGCATCCGCGCTCGTGCACAGCTCGATGATCTGCTGCGTCAGCTCGCGCTTCTCCTCCGCGGTCTCCGGGAAGGCGTCGTCGAGCTTCTGCCGGATCGTGAAGGCGCTCGTGACCTTCTCCTTCGCTCCGGCGAGGGCGAGCGCGAACTGCTTCGTCGCGTCATCCCCGAACTGTGCGGCGGCGAAGCCGAGCTCCTGCTCGCTCGTCTTGAGGGCGTCATCCAGTTGCACGAGGAGCCGTCCGGACTCCTGGTCGAGCTCCTTCTGGGTCCGAGCGCCCGACGCGCCGCCGCCCTTGCGCTTCCTGCGCACGCGCGAGTAGATGAGCGCTCCCGCCCCGCCCGCCACGACCACGGCGCCCACCGGAACCCAGGGGAAGCCTCCGCCACCGGCCCCCGACAGGCCCTCCGCCATGGCGATGGCCGCACCGGCCCAGTCGTCGTCGCGCAGTTCGGGGATGAGCCGATCGCTCTCGATCGCGTCGGTCGCCGATTCGGACAGCGCGAAGTCGGCAGGGTAGGACACGAGGTAGTTGCGGTCGGCCGTGGCGACGGCCAGGAGCACGTCGTCGCTCCCGAAGCCGTTGCGCGCAGCCGTCGCGTCCGCCCAGCCGCCCGGCGCCGCGCCCTCGAAGCGATCGACGTACACGACGAAGAGTTTGATGCCGGTCTTCTCGTAGAGGGCGTCGATCGCGTCCACGACGGCATCCTCACGGCCCCCGAGCGCCCCGGCGTTGTCGAGCACGTAGGCGCCGTGCAGTTCGACGGGGTCGTCCGCGAGGGCGGCGGCGGGCGTGAGAAGCATGAGGGCGAGACCGAGGCCGAGGCCGGTCGCGAGGTCACGGGCGGAGTGTCTCATGGCCGGCTCCTTGGGGTCGGTGATCCGTTCTGAGATTCTAGCGATTCGCCTCGACAGGAGGAATGGCCGGGAAGACGCTGGGAATCGTCAACTTTTCAGCGTATTCCAAGCTTTTTGTGCGTGGCCTGTTTACAGGGGCACCCGGCGCTGCCACAATGGGGCCGTCACGGTCATCGTGGCCGTGGCGACTTCCGAAAGGTAGAAGGAAACAACTATGGCAACTGTTGACAAAGACACCGCCAACTGGCGACTGTTCGGCGGCGGCGGGCTTCTCGTCGGTGGCGTACTGTGGCTGCTCGCGGTGGTCCTCGGCCAGGCCGGCGTCTCCGGCGACGTCACGAAGTGGCTCGGCATCATCGGCCTCGTCGTCGTCGCGATCGGGTTCTTCCTCGTCGCATGGGGCCAGACCGGCTCGAACGGCGCCGTCGGGAACAGCCTGCTCGGCAAGGTGGGCCTGTGGGCTGCGGCTCTCGGCACGCTCCTCTGGGCACTGCTTCCGCTCTTCGGTGTGACCGGTGCCACGGTGGACTGGGTCGTCGCCGCGCTCGTCGTGGTCGGCACGCTTCTCGCGGCCATCGTCATCATGCAGAAGGGTGTGGCGAAGGGCCTTGCGAAGTGGATGATGTTCCTCGTCTTCCTCCTGGCGCTGCTGTACTTCCTCGGAACGGCCGCAGGGATCGAGGCGCTCGCCAGCTGGGTGATCGGGCTCGTCTTCGCTATCGTGGTGGCCCTGACCGGTTTGATCTACATCCTCAACAAGAAGTAGAACTCCGGAAACAACGCACGATCGCCGCCACAGCGTTGTGGCGGCGATCGTCGCGGTTAACCGGTGTACC
>JBIQHP010000037.1:0-1391 GCA_044508495.1 Clavibacter sp. | reverse complement strand
CGCCCGTGTTGGTGAGGGTGACGGTACCGCTCACCGGGCCGCTCGCGGGGGCGGAGGCGGGGAAGGATGCCGACAGGGTGAGTTCGGTGGCCTCCGAGCGGACCTCGGGGAGCGCCATGACGCACGACGGCGCGCTCCCGGCCGGGGGGCCGCCGGGATCCGCGCCACCGCTGTCGCCGTACTGGGTCCACGCCTCCGGAGCCGCGAGAGTGTCCGAGGCCGACATCGAGCTGGGCAGCAGGCGCGGGATCGCGGTGACGCCGATCGTCGTGACCCCGCCGATCGCGAGGACGGCGAGCGAGCCGAAGGCGACCTGTCGCGGAGTGCGACGCAGCCGGGCGCGCCGTACGACGGCCTCGGCGTCGATGCGCGGGGAGGGCGGCGACCCGGCCCCGCGCAGGGCGTCGCGAAGATCGGATTCAGTCGCCACGAGCTCCTCCAGACCGCGCATCGTCCGGTTCGGCGAGGGAGACGGCGAGCCTGGCGAGCGCGTCGCTCAGGTAGCGCTTGACCGCGCCGGAGCTGATGCCGAGCTCCGCCGCGATGTCGTCGACCTTGAGATCCTCGTAGTAGCGCAGCACGACGCAGGCGCGCTCGCGCGGGCCGAGGCCCCGCAGCTGCCCGAGGAGGTCGATGCGCTCGTCGCTCGCGGGCGTCGCCGACTCCTGCTCCTCCGGCTGGGCGGCGAGGTGCGCGATGCGGCGCCAGAGCGTGCGGCGGCGTCCGCCGTCCAGGTAGGCGTTGAGCACGGCCTTGCGCACGTAGGCCTCCGCGCTCGCGACCGTGAAGCCGTTGCGGAGCCGGCCGAAGGTCTTGACGAGGGCATCCTGCACGAGGTCGGCGGCGTCGTCCGCGTTCCCGCACAGCAGGAAGGCGTAGCGCTGCAGGGCGTCGCCGCGCTCGGCGACGAGACGTGTCACGACCTGTTCCCACGGCGGTGTGCCGGGATGCGTCGTGGCCTGCTCGGGCACCGGGAGTTCCTCTCTCGCTGCCACCATTCTCCCGGCTCGCAGCACCATCGGGGCGCGGGGGAGCGAAACAGTGCTCATACCTACCAAGACGAGGCGGGCGGGGAGAACGTTGGGTTCTAGCCCTTCTGCAGCCGCGCCCGGATGTCCTCGAGCTGCCGTGGGAGCGCATCCGGAAGCCGGTCGCCGAAGGTGGCGAAGAACTCCTCGGTGCCGTCGAGTTCGCTGAGCCAGGCATCCGAATCGATCGCGAAGAGCTCGTCCCAGTCCTCATCGGTCACATCGAGGCCCTCGCGGCTGATGCCCCCGGCGCGCGGCACGAGGCCGAGCGGGGTGTCCTGCGCGGGTGCCTGGGCGTCGACGCGGTCGAGGATCCAGGCGAGGACCCGCGAGTTCTCGGCGAAGCCCGGCCACAGGAAGCGG
>JBIQHP010000163.1:0-2520 GCA_044508495.1 Clavibacter sp. | reverse complement strand
ATCATCGCAACCGCGTCAGCTCGCCTCCGCGGACTCACCTCTACGCGGCCACTCCACGAGATCGGCCTCCCAGACATCCGGCCGGCCGATCGAGCGGATGGGCTTGTAGAGGGCGAAGACGGCCGCGCCGATGACGAAGAACACCGCGAAGGCGCCCATCGCGAGGTTCACGTTCATGCCGGTCAGCAGCGTGCCGGCCACGACGGGGGCGATGGGGGCGACGAGCACTCCGGAGAGGTTGAGCACCGCGTTCATCCGCCCCTGCAGCTTCGACGGGGTGATGACGCTCGCGTAGCCGATGAGGCCCGAGTTCACGGCCGGGATCAGGAGGAGGGTGATCGCGATCCACACCAGGTACTCCCAATACTGCGTCGACAGGGCCATCGCGATTCCGCCGACGACCGCCAGCAGGATGCCGACCACCGCGAGCTTTCCGGCCGGGAATCGTTTCACGAGCGGTCCCGCGAGAACCGACCCGACGAGCATGGACGCACCCGCGACCGCATCGATCAGGCCGATCAGCACCGGCGCCGTGTGGATCTGGATGAGGTGCAGGTTCAGCGCGAACATGAGACCGTTGAACCCGAGGTTGATGAGTGCGAAGATCCCGATGCCGGTGCG
Source organism: Clavibacter sp. (assembly GCA_044508495.1). GTDB lineage: Bacteria > Actinomycetota > Actinomycetes > Actinomycetales > Microbacteriaceae > Terrimesophilobacter. Next base: position 1,899 of record JBIQHP010000163.1, on the reverse strand, counting down.
CAGGAACGGCACCGACCAGACGAACCTCAGGCCATCGACGAGCGACTGCCACGCGCTCTCGCCCCTCGTGTGCTCCAGGTCACCGTTGAGCGGGCGCCGCACGAACAGCGTGCACACGAGCACCACCGCGTATCCGATCGCGCTCGCCAGGAACGGCACCACTCGCCCGATCGAGTACAGCAGCCCGCCGATCGGCCCAGAAACGAGCGCGGCCGCAGCCTGGCGGCCCTGCATGGCCGCCATCGCCGAGCCCATCTGGTCCGCACGCACCACCTCCCGGATGCCGCCGGACTCTGCCGGTCCGAAGAACGAGGCGACGATCGACGAGAGGAACAGCACCCCGGCCAGCTGCCAGATGGTGAGAGCGGATGCCACGATCGCCACCACGAGCGAGCCCAGCAGCACGAGGTCGATCGCCGAGCACAGGATGAGCAGCCGCTTGCGGTCCACCCGGTCGGCGATCGCCCCCGCGGGCAGCGTCGCCACAAGGTAGCCGAGCGCGCCGATCGTGCTCACGAGTCCGGCCTGGAACACCGACTGGGTGAGAGCGAACGCGATGAGCGGCACCGCGAACGTCGCGAACCCCGCACCGATCACCTGGGTCGTCTTGCCCGACATCAGCAGCAGGTAGTCGCGGTTGTGCCAGAGTGATGGGCCGGGGGAGATCGTTGGTGCGAGGACGGTGTCGTCGCTGGCTGGGATGGAAGGCATGACGGCAACATTAGTTACGCAAGAACTCTTGCGCAATAGTTGTTGCTGAATTGCTATGCTGGTGCCATGGTCGAGCAGTCCTTCCGCGTCACCGACTCGGCCACGCTGCGCGCGCTCGCGCATCCGCTTCGGCAGCGCATCATGCTCGAACTGTCGGTGCGGCACTCGGCCAGGGCCGCGGACCTCGCCGAGATCGTGGGGGAGCCGGCCAACGCCGTCAGCTATCACCTGCGCTCGCTCGCGAAGGCGAACCTGCTCGTGGAGGCGCCCGAGCTCGCTCGTGACGGCCGCGATCGTGTGTGGACGCTCGCGCATCCGGAGGGTATCTATGTCGCTCCCGACCCGAACGATCCGGACAGCGATCCCTTCACGAACGACTTCGTGTCGTGGGTCCGCGATCTGATCGACGAGCGGATCCCGGAGGACCCGCGGGCCACGCGCGGCATGTACCTCGGCGCGGCGCTCCTCACGAAGGAGGAGTCGAAGACCCTGTTCCTGGAACTCGCCGAGGTGCTCGAGCGCTGGCGTCACCATGGCATGGATGCCGCGGCCGAGAACCCGCGCGACCCCGATCGGGTGTTCCACCACACCGTCGCGATGGTGGGGAACCGGGCGGCGGATGTCGTGGGGCAGGCGGGCGACGACAGCCAGTTGGAGGAGCCGACCACGAGCGTGAGCTAGGGGGATCGGCGAACCTCTCTCTTGACGCGCCTCTCGACCACGTCGAGCAGCATCGTCGGCGACTTCGTGGCCGGCCGCCATTCGGCGTGGGGGTCGATCCAGGGCGGGGCCAGGATGTGCGGCGCGCCGTCGAACATCCGGATCTTCCAGCCGGAGGTATCGATCGTCCGGTGATGAGCCCAGCACAGCAAGACACCGTTGTCGGTATGAGTCGGTCCGCCGTTCTCGGCCGGATCGACGTGGTGGATCTCGCACCAGGCGGCGGGGATCGTGCATCCGGGGATGACGCATCCGCCGTCGCGGGCGACGATCGCCTTGCGCTGGGCGGGAGTGAAGCAGCGCTGCGGCGAGCCGAGCCCGTGGATGCTGCCGTAGGCGTCGATCGAGACGAACTGGTAACCGCCGCTGCAGACGAGGTGGCGGACGGTCGTGAACGACACCGGCGCCTTCGCACCGTCGATGTAGCCGCGACCCGCATTGGCGTCGAGGTCTTCCGCGCGAACGGTC
>JBIQHP010000162.1:0-2550 GCA_044508495.1 Clavibacter sp. | reverse complement strand
ACCCCCACCGCCTACCGCCGCGCCTTCGGCCCCGCCCTCAGCGCCGCCTCCTGAGCCGATCGTACGACGACTGAAATCAAGGCACTGTTGCCATGAACACCTCGCCGGAGCCGGAGAACCCCAGTCGCTCTTCATCAGAGGTGATATAAAGAGCCTCCCCCCGTCGCAGCGTTGCCGACGAAATGTGACCGCTTATGGACATCTCACCCGCGACGCAAAATGCAATTGCCGGGCCGGCCAGCGAAAACTCCGATCCGCCCGTGATGTGGACGACGGCAAACTCGTCGATACTCGGTCGGAACACCTCGAGCGCGGATGACACGCGATCCGACCTCAGATACGGTGGCGGCCCCGGCGTAAAGTCGAGCACGTTCAGAAGTTCGTCCACATCTACATGCTTGGTCGTCATCCCACCGCGCAGCACGTTATCCGAAGAAGTCATGACCTCGACCCCGAGACCCCGCAGATACGCGTGGATGTTCCCGGCCGGCAGGAAGAGGGCTTCACCTCGCCGCAGGGTCACGTGATTCAGGAGCAGGGATGCGACGATTCCGGGGTCACCTGGAAACTCGTCGGCCAGGATTCGCGCAACGCTCAAAGCTTCGGAGACCATCATGGCGTCACGCACGTCCTGGTCCACCCGAGGAGCCGCACCATTGATAGTCATTTTCGGCAGCCGTGCCAGTGCAGAAACTCTGGCGATCAATTCTGCGACCCCGGCTCCACGACGCGAGAGCCAGGAGAAGGTATCCGATAAATCGTCCAGTCGACGGTCGAATTCGCGGAGCGAGCTCTCTGCCGGATCTACGGCCAGCATGCGCTTGACGATGACTTGAACCTCGTTGACCGGACGAAACCCGCAGAGCGCCTGGAACCCGTCCTCCAGAGCGATGATGATCTCGGACTTGGGTTGATCGTCGCGATAGTTCCGGCGAGCGGAGTCGATGGCGACCCCAGCCCGTTCCTCGCGCGTGAACCCTTCGATTGCCTGATCGGCATTTGGATGAGCTTGAAGCGAGAGAGGCTTTGCAGCGGCCAGTATCTTCATCAAGAAAGGAAGCGGCCTCGACTTCACCGACCCGCCCGCCGCCCGAGTCGGATCGACGGCCAACCACTCCGCAAGGTCCCGAGCCCCGCCCGCCTCAGAAGGTGTGACGATCTGAGACGGCGAACCAGGATGAGCCCCAAGCCATAGTTCCGCGGCAGGCTCTCCTGATGGGTCGATCCCAAGCATCTCCGGAATCATGCTCCGCGACCCCCACTCATAGGGACGCGGAGTGTTGGTGATCGCGACGAACAAAGCGCTCCTAAAGTGACTGCGTGCTGAGGCAACTGATTCGGGGCTGTACTGACAAAGGTGCAGCCTCTCCATGTTAGGCAATGTCCTCCATGGGAACCCGACGATCGCCGATCGTGCTTCCCCGAAAGGTCGAAAGGCCAAATAGGCTTGCGGCATGCTGGAGAACCCGCGCTTCCGCCTCGGCTTCTCCGCGCTCGTGCTGTTCACGCTCCTGGCCGGCGACGCCTGGCGCCTCTCCCTCGGCTGGTGGTTCTTCGGCACGCTCACGATCCTCCTGACGCTCCTGTCGGCCTGGCTGCTCTGGCTGCAGCGCACCCGGTGGAGCGTCGCCGGGATGCCGCTCCCGCTCCTCGTCTTCCTCGCGCTCGCGATGGCCTCGATCTTCTGGTCGCACTACCCTGCGGCGACGGCGCTCGGGCTGTTCACGACCTGGATCATCGTCGTCAACGGCGTCGCCCTCGCCGTGACCTTCACCTGGGCCGAGCTCCTGCGCGCTCTCGGGATCGTCCTGCGTCTCGTGCTCGCCGCCTCGCTCGTGTTCGAGCTCGTCGTGTCGGTCATCCTGCGCGACCGCCTCCTGCCGTTCTTCGGGCAGCCGGGCGTCGACTACGGCTCCTACGACCGTATCCCCGGCATGCTCATGTGGTCGCGCAACGAGCTCTTCGAGGTCTTCGGCGACGGGCGCATCCAGGGCATCGTCGGCAACGCGAACAGCCTCGGCTTCCTCGCTCTGCTCGCGGTCATCGTGTTCGGGATCCAGCTCGCCACCCGTCCTTCCGCCACCAGCCCCTCCCCCTCGAGATCCGCCAGCCGCCGCTGGAGCATCGCCTGGCTCGTCCTCGCCGTCGCGACGATCCTCATGACGAAGTCGGCGACGGTGACGCTCGCGGCGGCGGGGGTCGCGGTGGTGCTGGTCGTCGCACTTCTCGTACGCAGGGCGCGCACCGGCCGCGGAAGGCTCCTGGTCTACGGCCTGAGCGCCGCCGTGCTCGCCGCATCCGCCGCGGGCGCCATCCTGTTCCGTACCCAACTGCTCGAGCTGCTCGGCAAGAGCTCGGACCTCACCGGGCGCCTGGGCATCTGGGACAAGGTCATCGACCTCACCCAGCAGCGCCCGGCCTTCGGATGGGGCTGGGTGAGCTACTGGGTCCCCTGGGCGGACCCCTTCGACAACCTCGTGTTCCGCTCGGGCGTGCGGCAGCTCCAGGCGCACAACACCTGGCTGGACGTCGCCTTCCAGCTCGGGCTCG
>JBIQHP010000036.1:0-20558 GCA_044508495.1 Clavibacter sp. | reverse complement strand
TGCCTCCAGTACGCGCTCGGGACCAACCAGTACTCCGGCCTGTGGGGCGGTCTGAGCGAGGACGAGCACCGCGCCCTCAAGCGCCGCGCTGCGCGCGCCCGCCGCTCCTCCTAAGGCTTCGTCAGCCAGGTCAGCGGCACGTCGATCGTCACCTCGGTGCCGCTGCCCATGACGGTGTGCCAGTCGATCGTTCCGCCGAGCTCACCCTGGATGAGCGTGCGCACGATCTGCGTCCCGAGCCCGGTTCCGACCTTGCCCTCGCCGAGCCCGACCCCGTTGTCGCGCACCTTGACGCTCAGCGTCGTCTCGGTGCGGTCGGCGATGATCTCGACCTCGCCCTCGCGCCCGGCGAGGCCGTGCTCGACGGCGTTCGTCACGAGCTCGGTGAGCGCGAGCGCGAGCGGAGTCGCATAGGCGCTCGGCAGCTCGCCGAAACTCCCCGAGAACTTCGGATGCACCTTCGTCGCGTGCGAGGAGGCGACCTCGGCGATGAGGAGCAGGACTCGGTCGAACACCGCGTCGAAGTCGACGCTCTGGCTCAGTCCCTCGCTCAGGGTGTCGTGCACGACCGCGATCGCGCCGACCCGGCGCTGGGCGTGGTTGAGGGACTCGCGGGCATCCTCGGAGTGCGACCGGCGGGCCTGGATGCGCAACAGGGAGGCCACCGTCTGCAGATTGTTCTTCACCCGGTGGTGGATCTCGCGGATCGTCGCGTCCTTGGTGAGCAGCTCCTGCTCCTGGTGACGCAGCTCCGTGACGTCGCGGCAGAGCACGATCGCGCCCGCACGCTCGCCGCGCCTGCGGATCGGGATCGCCCGGAGGGCGACCGCGACCCCGCGCGCCTCGATGTCGGTGCGCCACGGCGCGCGCCCGGTCACCACGAGCGGCAACGACTCGTCGACCGCGGCGGCGTTCTCGATGAGCCCCGCCGTCACCTCGGCGAGCGACTCCCCCTCGAGCTCGCCGGCGAACCCCATCCGGTTGAAGGCGGAGAGCCCGTTGGGGCTCGCGAACGTCACGACGCCCTCGACATCCAGCTTGAGCAGGCCGTCGGATGCGCGCGGCGCCCCCCGCCTCGGCCCGGTGGGCGCGCTCAGGTCCGGGAAGTCGCCCGTCGCGACCATCGCGAAGAGCTCGTTCGCGCACTCGTTGAAGGTGAGCTCCTGGCGGCTCGGCGTCCTCGCCTCGCTCAGGTTGGTATGCCGGGTGAGCACGGCGATGGGCTCGCCCCCGGACCCCGGCTCCGCTGCCGGATCCCGGTGCACGACCGGCACGGCGCGCACCCGGGTCGGTGTCTCCTCGTACCAGTCCGGTGCGGAGGAGTCGGCGATCCGGCCGCTCGTCCAGGCCTCCGTGACGAGCGCGCTCCACTCCGGCTTGATCTCCTGCCCGACGAAGTCGCGGTAGAACAAGGTCGCCGAGGATGAGGGGCGCGCGTGCGTGACGGCGACGAAGCCGCCGGCGGTCGTCGGCACCCACAGCACGATGTCGGCGAAGGCGAGGTCGGCGAGAAGCTGCAGGTCGCTCACGAGCAGGTGCAGCCAGTCGATGTCCGCCTCGGTCGCACGGCCGTGGGCCTGCACGAGATCGGAGAGCGTCGACACGCCACTAGCCTACGGGCCGCGCATGCAGCATGCTGGTGGCATGCAGACCCCCGCCGCGAGGCCAGATCGGACGCTCCTCGTCATCCTCTCCATCGTCGCCGCGGTCGTGATCCTCGCGCTCGTGGTCGTCTTCACCCGCGGCGCGCCCGCGCCGCTCGATCCCACGACGCCCGAGGGCGCCGTTCAGGCCTACTCGACCGCCGTGATCGACGGGGACCGCGATGCCGCGACCGCGCTCCTCACCCGAGACAACCGTGAGAACTGCGAGCGGATCGAGCCCAGTCCCGCGATGGACGTGCGGATCACCCTCGTCTCGACGAAGGTCACCGGCGACCGCGCCGTCGTGCGGGTGTCGATCGCCAACGACTACGGGAGCGGCCCGTTCGGCGGCTCGAGCTACGAGACCGACGACAGCTTCGTCCTCGTCCGGGAGGGCGGCGACTGGCGCATCGACACCGCGCCGTGGCAGCTCATGATCTGCTACTACACGGGGAGCGGCAAATGAGCGCGCCCGAAGCCCCGGCCCCGGTTTCCCCGGCGCCCGTGTCGCCGGCGCCCGGCGGAGTGCAGACCGTCCGCAGGCTCGTGACCTATCTGCTCCTGTTCATCATGGTCGTCATCGCCGCGATCGGCCTGAGCGGGCTGCTCGAACGGGTGCTGGATGCCGGGAACGCGCTCGTCTCCTACGGCAGCGGCGGACTCGCCCAGTCCCTCGCCTTCGCCCTCATCGCCGGCCCTCTCTCGGCCGTGCTCTGGTGGCTCATCTGGCGCGACTCGGCGATGTCACGCGATCGGGCCTCCGTCGCCTGGCCGCTCTACCTCGTCCTCGCCTCGACCGTCGCGCTCCTGGTGTTCACGATCGCCCTGTTCGGCTGGGCGGCCGCCCTCGTTCGCGGCGACGCGCAGGTCTCCACGCTCTCCGTCGCGATCGTCTGGGGGCTCGTGTGGGTCTGGCACTACTGGATGTGGCGGCATCCCGCCAAGGGACCGACCCGGCTCGTCGGCGTCGCCCCGGCCATCGCCTCGCTCCTCGGCCTGTGGATGGGCGTCGGCGGCCTCCTCTTCGCCCTCGAGACCCTCCTCGACTCCGCGATCGCGACGTTCAGCACGACGGTCGTCGTCGGGGGCCCGCTCTGGCAGTCGGTTCTGCAATCGCTCGTCTGGGCGGTCGGCGGCGGACTCCTGTGGTGGTGGCACTGGTTCCGCGCCGGCGTGCGCGAGCAGCGCACCGGCTTCGCGACGGTCCTCCTCGTTCTCCTGACCGGTCTCGGCGCTTTCGGCATCTTCGTCATCGGCGTCGTGCTCACGCTCTACGTCGTCCTGCGCCTCATCGTCGCCTCGGGCGACCCGCTTCCCGTCCTGCTCGAACCGCTCGGCATAGGGGTCGCCTCCGCCGCGCTCGGCGCCCTCGTGCTCGTCTACCACAGCCGGATCGTGGCGCGGCATCCGGATGCCGTCCGCTCAGCGACCAGGCTCGTCACCTCCGGCGTCGCCCTCGCGACCGCCGCGACCGGGGTCGGCGTCACCGTCAACGCCCTGCTCGCGGCCGTCGGCACGCCCCTCGTCGACTCCGACACCCGGCCGCTCCTGCTCGGCGGGATCAGCATGCTCCTCGTCGGCGGGGCCTTGTGGTGGGTGTCCTGGCATCCGATGGGCGCCTCCGCCGCCGACCGGGTCGCGACGCCGGGTCGCCGGATCTACCTCGTCGTGATCTTCGGCGTGAGCGCACTCGTCGCGCTCATCACCCTCCTCGTCATCGGCTACCAGCTCTTCTCCTTCGCGCTCGACGGCGCCGCAGGCGGCAGTCTGCTCGATCGCCTCCGCCAGGCGCTCGGCCTCCTCGTCGCGACCGTGCTCGTCGCGACCTACCACTTCACGCTGTGGCGTCGCGATCGCGCATCCGGGGCGGTCGTGGAGAGCCGGCGCACGATCGGTCGCGTGACGCTCGTGACCTCGGCCGATCCGGCTCCGCTCGTCGCGACCCTCCACGAAGCGACCGGCGCGCGCGTCACGGTCCTGAAGCGGGCCGAGGCCGTCGCGGGAGAGCCGGACGCCGCCGCCTTGCTCGCCGCCCTCGAAGGCGTCGCGGCCGACCACGTGCTCCTCATCGCGAGCGGCAAGGGGAAGGCCGAGGTTATCCGGCTGGGATCCTGAGCAGGCGGGAGCCGACGAACCCGCTGATGGCAAGTCGCGCGGCGGACTTCGCGGCGACGTCCCGCAAGGTCTTCCCGCTCAGGATCGCCGCATCCAGCGCCTGCTGATCGTGGGGGACGAGCACGGGCGAGGTGATGCCTCCGAACCTCTGGAGGGTCTGCTCGACCTGGGCTCCCGGGTTGAGCCCGATGGCGCTGCCGCGGATCTTGTTGACGACCGTCGTCACCCGCTCGGCGTCGACGACCTCGAGCAGGTCGACATGGGCGCGCAGGAAGCGCGAGAGACCGACCGGGTCGCCCGCTCCGACGGCGACGACCCGGTCGGCCTCCCGCAGCGCCGCGATCGTCGCCGCGTTGCGCCGGGGCGCGAACAGGTCGCTCGAGATCTCCTCGTCGTTCTCGAGGCTGAACCCGGTGTCGAGGACCGTCACGTCGACCCAGTCGCGGCAGGCCCCGATGACCGCGACGACCCGCTCGGTCGAGAGCTCGGGCCAGCGGTGCGGCCGCCCGAGGCCGGTGAGCACCCAGAAGCTCCCGTGCGGCGAGCGGAAGCGCTCGGCGACGCGCTCGAGCTCCTCGGTCGTGAGGCCGTCCATCCCCGCGAGACGGCAGGCCGCCGCGAACCCCGGCGCCTCGTCGAGCAGCCCGAGGGCGGGCGCGACCGAGCCGCTGTGGGTGTCGGCGTCGGCGAGGGCGACGGAGAACCCTTCCGCCGCGAGCTCCGCCGCGATCGCGATGGCGATCGTCGTCCGTCCCGGCGCCCCGGCGGGACCCCACACGGCGATGACCTGCCCGCGGCTCCCGCGATCACCGCCGACCCGGTGCGGGGGGTTGCCGGCGTCCCCCGGCTCGCGCACGGTGCCCCCGTCGCCGAGCGCCTCGATCCGGATGCCTCCCGTGAGCACGGCCTCGAGCTCGGTCCAGGTGGCCGAGGCGTCGACGATCTCGTGGAGTCCGAGCTCCCGGGCGTTCCGCCTCCCGGCGTCTCCCGAGACGATCGCGACGAGCCTCACGCCGGCAAGGTCGCACGTGGCGAGGAGCCCGGCGGAGAGGGTGTCCGGGCCGGCGCTGGCCACGGCGACCTCGGCCGTCGTGGTGCCGATCGCCACCTCCAGCTCCACCGCGTCGGCGGCGCGCAGCGCGACGCGGTATCCGTGCCGCTCGAGCTCCCCGACCAGACGACCCTCGATCTCGGGCGCGAGGCAGACGGCGATCTCGGGCATCGCTACCGTCCCGCCGGGATGCTCACCGGCACGAGGGAGATCGCGTCGCCGTTCGCGACGGCCTCGAGCACGCGGGCGATCCTGCCGCGCGGGACGAGCACCTCGACGCCCCCGCCCCGTTCGGCGATGAGCCCTGAGGACTCGACGACCCGCACGACCGTGGCCGAGCCGACGAGCACGACGGGCGGCCCGTACACTCCGTGATCGGTCTCCACGGCCGACCACACGTCGACGACGACCCCGGGGGCGATCGACTTCGACAACTGCCCGTTCACGGTCACCACGACCGAGGCGAACCGGATGCTCGCGGCCGACCCGACCGCCGAGATCGGCACGAGCTCTCCCACGTCCACCGAGCGGGTCACGAGCAGCCCCTCGGAGGGCACGTGCTCGGCGTCGAGGTAGCGGTTCACCGTCTCGCCGAGCCGGACGCTCACCGGCCGGAGGTCGGCCGCGTAGATGCGGTCTCCGGGGCTGATCGCGGAGGCGGCGGCATAGACGAGCACGCTCCGGTCGGCCGCCGTGACGACGGCGTGCACTCCGGCGACCGAGGCCACGACGAGGACGACTCCGATCGCGAGTCGCGGGTCGAGCGCGAACGATCGCCGCGAGCGTCCCGGGTCGCGCTTTCCGACCATGATGACCTCCAGGATTCGGGGGCGGATGTGCCCACCGCACTATCGTGGTGGCGGCGGGCGTGTCGCGTCGAAAGTTATCCACAGGCCCGTCCCGCCGTGGGCATCCGGCCGATAATCGAGTCATGAACGACGCCAGCCGCAGCGGCACCCTCGCCCGATTCCTCACCGTCTCCGACACGGCGGAGATGCTCAGCGTCTCGGTCGGCCAGGCGTACTCGCTCCTGAGGTCCGGGGAGCTTCCCGCCATCCGGATCGGAGCGCGCGGCCAGTGGCGGGTCGAGCGCGACGTGCTCGAGTCGTACATCGAGGCCAAGTACGAGGAGTCGCGACGCGCGAGCCTCTGGAACCAGTCCGACTTCGCCAATGTCACGGAGTTCGCCCTGGGCGAGGATCACATCCGGATGACCAGGAGCTGAGCGAAGGGGAGGATCCGGTACTGGGCGACCCCGCTCTCGCGGCGGCGAGTGCCCGGCTCGTGGACCGCCACGTCGCAGTGCTCCCGGCCCACCCGGTCGATCGTGCCGTGCAGGGCTCCGTCGAGCAGGGTCAGGTCGAGCGGGCTCCTGCGACGGCACAGGTCTCGCAGCACGAACGCAAGGCCGAGCCGGGCCGAGAGACCGCGCGAGCCGTCGCCCGGCCGCGCTGTCAGGCTCGCGGCGATCTGCTCCCGGTCCAGGACGATGCCCGCGATCGCGGAGAGGGGGACGATGGCCTGGGTGCGCCGCGGGGTCTCCTCGAGCAGCTCGACGGACATCCAGTCCCGGCCGAAGCCGAGCGGGTGGACGCGGACGGGCGACCCGTCGAGAAGACGCAGGCGCAGCGAGTAGTCCAGGGACCCCGCGGCCTCGTGGAGCGACTGCAGCCGGTCGCGCACCGACAGCCTGCCGAGGCGCAGCCGCTCCTCCTCGCCGCGCAGGTCCACCTCCTCCGCGCCGAGCTCGTGCTCGAGCTGGCCCTCGAGATCGTCGAACAGGTTGTTCCACCGCATGAAGCGACGGTAGTCATCCGCGCCGACGACCGTGCAGGTTATCCACAGGCCGGGAGATTGTAGGTAGACAGAGCTGTCGCAACCTGCTTGAGTATTCGCGGGTATGCCACCGGATGCGGGCAGGCAGCGCCAGACCCGTCCGAGCACGTCACCTCGCACAGTCCGGAGTCCTATGAGCACTGCATCACCCGTACCCGACGCGATCGCCGAGACCCGGCCCGCGCCGACGCGCCTGCACACGGGCGCCCTCGAGTCGGACGAGTACTTCGCGTACCAGCCCTCGCCCCGTTCGGTCCTACCCGGGCCGGTGCCCCTGCTCGAGAACCTCACCCGCTGCGTCATCGAGATCCTCGCCGGGGCACGCGATCTCGAGCAGATCTCCCGCTGGGTGACGGACGACGTATCCCGCTAAAGAACATCTCGGAGATTCCAACGCTCCACGATCCGGAAGGTGACTCGTCCGCCCCCGCCTTGCTTCTTGATCGCGGGCGGAATCACGAGGACCGCGCCGAGCAACTTGGAGAGCACTGTTCGGAGCTCGTGCGGCTCCATGGAGTCCCAGGAGTCGGCGAGACTGATCGCAAGTTTCCGTGCATCAACCTCCTGCCGGGCTGTCGTCGAGCTCACACGCTCGCGTGCGTTGAGCGAAGCCATATCCTCCTCGAGGCGCGCAGCGGCAAGTTGGTATGCCGTGTCCGTGACTTTGCCTGCGTTGTATCGAATTGTCAGGAGTCCGAGATCGTCGCTCAGTTTGCGGATCTTGGTCTTCACGGCCGCCGCATCGTTCACCGCGATGGCGCGACGTTCGACCCTCTGCGCCTCGGCCATCGCATAGGCTTCGACGTCGGTGGCGAGACTCGATACCCACTCTCGCACATGCGTCAGCGCGGCTTTCTGTGAGCAGGTCACGAGGCGCCCAACGCCGAAGCGGAGGTAGTGCCCGCACGCGTAGCCGGGCCCCCCGTTCCGTTGACGTGACCTCATTCGTGCGCCGCAGTCAGCGCAGAGAATCAGTCCGGAAAGCGCCGTGACCGCGTTGACTTGGCGCGCCGGTCGTGGGCTCCCGGCACGTCTGGCCAGGTACGCCTGCCATGTCTCGTGGTCGATGATCGGGGGCTGCGTGCCCGAGTGATAGGTGAGGGAGCCTGTTCGGTACCCGGTGGCGAGAACGCCGGCGGCGAACCCCGCGTCCATCACTGCGCGGATCTTGTCGGGTGCCCACGCTGCCCCGGTCAGTGTCCGGTGTCCTTCTGAGTTGAGCCATCGGGTGAGTCGCGCCCAACCCCACTCGTCTTCGATGTAGCGACGGTAGGCCTCCGCGAGCACTGGAGCAGTCTCGGGATCAAGGGCGTAGGTGTTCTTGTCGACGCGGACGTATCCGAATCGGTCGCCACCGGTGCCGGGGAGTCCTTGCCGGATCCTGCGCTGGAGGGTCTCCTTCCACATCTCACCGATGCGCTCGGACTCCATGGCCGCGACCTCGGCGAGCACCCCGCGCTGGAAGCGGCCGGCGGAAGTCGTTGTGTCGGCGGGCTCGGTGGCGGACTCAAGTCTGCCGCCCATGCTCTCGATCTTGTCGATCGCCACCGCCCAGTCGAGGCGGGACCTTGACAGTCGACTCCATTTCCAGAGGACCACGACGTCGGTCTCTCCGGCCTCGATTGATCGCATCACCCTCTGCACCGCGGGCCGATTGAATGTTCTCCCCGATACTCCTGGGTCGGCTTCTACGGCGACGACGTCGTACCCCATCCGCCCGGCGTACTCACGTGCGGCAGATTCTTGAAGCTCGAGGCTGATCGATTCCTCTCGATATGTGGATTGGCGCAGGTAGAGGGTCGCGCGCGGCCTTAGCCGCCGGACATCGGCTGGCTGGTTCATGCTGCGACCCTTCGCATGTAGGCGAGAAGAATGTCGATCGTTACGCGCAATTCGACCGCCCACTCCCCTGGGTCGCTTGACCAGGCTGTGACGTCTCGCCATCGATCCGGGGTGATGAGCCTCTGCGCGGCGCCTTCGTCGGCGCGACGCTCTTGGCGGAGATTCCAGACACCGCTCGCCCGACGATCACGGTTCAGGTGATGCTCGATCTCATGCGCGAGCACCGAGCGCTCGGTTGCGACCTTCATTCTGGGCCTGAGTAGAACGAGGTCGCGGCCGGGAACGTAGAGCCCGTGCGCTGTTCGGAGGTTCTGATAGGCGACGGTGAGATCGAGTCTTTCGGCATGCTCCCAGGGGTCGTATTCATCCTTCAGGGAACTCATCTGCTTCACGCACTTCTTCCTTAGCGACCGCATCCAGCTCGAGCGCTTCTTGCTCTGTGGGATGAGTCTGGGGGAAGGGAGTGACATTTGATCGAACATGTGAGGCCAGCAGCTGCACTGACTCGTCGACTGCCTTCGCGCGGCGATTGGTTGGGATCGACTCGATGAGGGTTCCGATCGTGACGAGCCACAAGTCGGTCTGAGGTTCGAACTCGACGGCTTGCGCTTCGACGCCGAGCACGTTGAGCACCTTCAGGAGAGTCGCCTCCTGTGGCACGGTCCCGCGTTCGAGGTTGCTGACCGACTGACGTGAAACCTTGGCCAAGTGCGCGAGTTCGGCTTGGTCCATCTTCATGGAGAGTCGCAGTTCTTTCACGCGGGAGGCAAGCTCTTGGCGCTCAAGGGTTGTCATTACTTGGCGTGACTTTTTTGACATGCGGACCAGCATACATGCCGGTGAACTATGGACGCAAGGGTGATTGTCTTTGACATGGTGCCTAATTCGAGGGTCATTTCTTTGACTTTCGGGCTGGTGTTCATGTCAAAGACCTGTTAGATTCTTTGACATGACAGACAGCGGCTCCCCCGGAAAGACTCTCCGCGAACTCCGTCAGTATGCGGGACTCACGTTGGACGACGTGGCACGCGCAGCTGACACGTCAATCGCTTACCTGTCGAAGGTAGAGACGGGCAAGTTCATCCCGACCCGCCTCTACGTCTCGCAGGTGACAGCGGCTATCGCACAGTCCATCAGGGCGGCTGCGTAATGCCCACCCGTGAAGAGTGCCTCCGCGAAGCAGGGATCGCCCTGCTGAACGCTGTGATCCGCATTGAGCAGGACCGCCTCAACTCTTGCGCCCCTAGCGCACCCGAAGCGCCGGGGTCGGTCCCCACCACCGCCTGACTCGGAAAGGAAAGGCTCATGACGAAGTGCATCATCTGCCACACCGACACGGACAACGAGACGCAAGGGCAGATCGGCAACACCACCGGCCCGATGTGCCCCGACTGCGAGTTCTGGTGCGACGGGAACATCATCTCCACCGCTGAGGCGACAGCATGACCTCCACGCTGACACCCATGTTCGAGGTCGAGGAACTTCTCGCCGGCTCAGGGCCTCGCGCCCGAGCCACCGACAAGGTCACCTCGCACATCGCGGCCGACGCCTCCCAAGTGCATCTGCAGGAGGCGAAGCGTCGCATCCTCGAACTCGTCGCCGTCCACCAGCCGATCGTCGGCACAGAACTCAACGAGCTCTACCGGCTCGCGTCGGCCCGGATGAACTGGCGGCGCCTCGCCTTCGATTCGCCCCGCAAGCGGGCCGGTGAGCTCGCGGCTGACGGCTTCCTGGACGACTCGGAGACGCGCATCGCTGACGGTAACTATCTGCCGGAGTCGGTGTACCGGATCACCGAGAAGGGTCGGGAGGCACTCGCATGAGCACACCACGTTACCGCCGCGGGCAGGAAGTCCGTCGGGCTGGCCAGATTGACTCGATGGTCAACGGGTCGTTCGTGTGCATCATCCTCGTCTCTGGTCTGGGTTTGCTGGCGATCGGCCTGCACGTTCTGGGGGTGCTCCCGTGAGGTCTTCCGGCACCCTCGTCACCGACCGCAAAGAGCACAGGGAGTGCGACGGGACGATCACCCACACCTTCCCTCTGTTCACGGATGGTCCGACGTTCGATCAGTCGTGGCCGTGCACGTTCTCCGGTGAGGTGGAGGTCTTCATCGACCCCGAAAACTATTCGGCGTCGTGGGAGTGCCCCCGCTGCAGCACCGAACATGACGTGTCCCGGGAGGTGTTCCTGTGATCGACCCCCGCAACATTCGCAGAGCGTCCCACACACGGGCGGTGGTCCGCTTCTGGGTCGGCATTCTCGTGCAGACGGTCATCTGTCTGGTCCTCATGCTCGTTGCGGTGTGGGCGGTCTTCGCCCTGAACGCGCTCCTTCACCCGCCCGTCGATTTGAACCTCCAACTCCCGACTATCTGAAAGGCATCCCCGTGAGCAAGTACATCCCCGAAACCGGACCGAAGGTCATCCCCGAGAGGATCGAGGAGAAGACCGTCACGGGTCTTCTCAACCCTCTCCCGGTGGGCACTCCGATCCGGGCAACGCTGGGCGAGACAGTCATCGTCGGGAAGGTCGGACGGCCTTCCCCTGAATTCGCCATCGTGACGGTCGACATCAAGCCGCGCAGGAGCTCCGATTACCCGGGGCTGCTGGAAGGGCACAACCTCTGGGTTGAGGACGGCTGGGAGTTCGAGGTTCTGGGTGAGGTCGCCGCGTGACCACCATCACCCTCACCCTGCCCCAAGCCCGCTACCTCGTCGATGTGGCCCTCTCAGCCTCATCCACTGACGATGTCACGCCGATCATCTGCGGTGCCCACATCACGATGGAGGACGGCAAGCTTCGCGTCGTCTGCACCGACCGCTACCGGGCGCACACCGCCCTCGTGGAGGCGGAGTCCATCGAGGGCGATGTGGAGGTCATCATTCCTCGTCAGGCGCTCCTGTGGTTGAGGTCGAACCGAACTTACTTCGGCTCGTACATGAAGGACCAGCAGCGCGTAGTCATCGAGGCCACGCCACACCCGGAGGCTCAGGTCTTCCCTGGTGATCTCGTCGTCACGGTGAAGGAGTCAGAGGGAGGATATGCCGGTCGCGTTGTCTGGCAGGGCAAGCACCTGAAGGGCAACTACCCGCCCGTCATCCGCCTGATCGAGAAGGCCCGCGACGCCGAAGCCGTGCTCGCCACCCCGAGGTTGAACCTCACCCTCCTGGGTCGGATGAGCGCACTCGCGCGTGAACTGCCGGACACACCGTGGGTCAAGTTCACGGCGAACGAGAACCCGAACAAGCCGGGATCGGTCTACGTCTCATGGCGGGGCTCGATCAACGATGCACTCTACGCGGAAGCGCTCATCCAGCCGAACCTGGACCGCTCATGACCGATCACGGAACCTTCGACGGCCCCATGCCCACCCAAGCGGAAACGCTCCGGGTCACTCTCCCCTGCACCCAGAACGACCACACCGCCTGCCTGGCTGATTGGTGCCAGTGCCCGTGCCACGCGAGAGAGATCGCAGCATGAGACTTGACGCTCTCGCCGCCGCTCTCGACACAAGCGAATGCGACCGTTGCCACGGCACCGGCGCCTTCCGAAGAGGCAACGCCCCCGCCTTCTGCATCCACTGTCGTCGCACCGAACCGTACCTCGACCGGATCCTCGACGACGGCACCGACCGGGAACGCTGGCTCCGACGCCACGGCGACCTTGTGACCGCCTCCCGGGCCGCGACGCTTGCCAAGCCCGAGTCGGTCGACAAGTACCTGCTCGCCGCGCTCCGCGATGGCCAGTTCCACGGCAACAGCTACACCGAGCAGGGTCACCGCTGGGAGCCGATGATGCTCGCGTGGGCCAACATCCCCCAGAACCTCGCTCTCATCCACGCTCCACAGGAGCCGGGCTTCGCCGCTACCCCTGACGGGATCGGGGACCGCCTCGCCGAATGCAAGGTCAAGCACAACCGGGTCGTCACGGGCCCATCGCTGGGCGAGTTCCGCCAGGTCGCATGGCAGTTCCTGTGCCTACCCGAGTTCGACACCCTCGACTGGCTGTGGATGGAAGTAGACCAGCACGGCGAGCCCTTCCACGAAGAGCCGAAGATCGTCCAGCTTCACCGCAGTGACCCGAAAATCGTCGACCTCACGGCGCGCATCCTCCCGATCGCGACCGACCTTCTGGCGCGACTGCGCGCCGCCCGCCAACTCGAAAGGGAACTCGCAGCATGAGCACCGACATCGCCCCTTACGTCAACGCCAGCCTCGAAGAGAAGCGCGCCTACGCGCAGATGCTCTCCGCCGCCGGCGACCTCCTGCCCCGCGCATTCCTCGGCCAGGTGAAGAACCCCGAGACCGGGATGATGGAGCAGCGGATGCTCCCCGGCAAGATCCTGATGATCGCCGAGACCGGGGCGATGCTCGGCATCCACCCGATGGCCGCGATTCAGGGGATCGACGTCATCGAAGGCAACCCGACAATCAAGCCCTCTCTCATGTCGGCTCTCGTGCGCGAGCGCGGGTTCCAGCTGCACTCCTGGCTGACCGGAACCATCGAGGGTGGCGACATCGCCGCACACGCGACTCTCGTGCGTCCCGATGACCCCGACTTCACCTACGAGTCCACCTGGACCCCGTTCGATGCGATCCGCGCCGGCAAGGTCACCTCGTACGAACCCGACACCGAGGGGGTCTGGCACGTCCGTGCCCGCTCGAAGAGCGACGAGCCGATGCCATGGGAGACGTTCACCAAGCGCATGCTCCGCTGGCGCGCGATCGGCGACGTCTGCTCCGAGGGTGCCGAAGATGTCCTCCTGGGCGTGCACTACATGCCCGACGAACTCACCAACCGTGTCTCCGAGGCGGGCGAATACCTGCCCGTTCCATCCGAACCGTCCGAACCCTGGGAGGCGCTCATCAACGCGGCCGAGACCGTCGACGCGATGGTGAAGATCAAGAAGCGCGCAGGCGACGAATGGGACGACCGACTCAACACGCTCATGCTCGCGCGCGCCGGAATGCTCCACCGTGCAGAACCGACAGAAGCCATGGCGAGCGACGAGGACGTGGTCCCCGATGCCCCCCTCGACCCTGCCGACCCTGACTACGTGGCGCCCGAGGATGACCAATGACTGAGGTCGTCCACCTCCCCACCGGGGAACTCATCGACTACCAGCCGGTCTCCTCGATCGAGATCGAGTTCATCATCCGTGAGATCGGTGACCGCCTCGAGGCCGCCGTGAAGGTGCTCGACGAGTTGCAGCGCGCCCGCTATGACGCGGAGGAGGAATACTCTCGCGCGTTCGAGACCGCCAAGCTCACTTCCAAGCGAGACCTGTACAACGAGCGGATCGCTGAGGCGAAACTCGCCTGCCTGCCGAGACTGCGGGACCTGAACGAGGCGAAGGCGAAACTGCACCACGCTGAGCACCTCCAGGACGCGCTCAAGTCGAAGCTCATGGGGTACCAGAACATCAACAAGGTCAACGGTGCCGCCTACTCGGTTGGTGGTGTCGGACGATGAACCCAGTCGAGAACGTGCGTCTCCTCTCCCCGCAGCGCCGCCGCATCTACCCGAACCCTCAAACCGGTACATGCCTGCACGGGCCTGGTCCGCTCGTGCTCAAGCTCCGTGAGGGCTTGGAGCCAGGTCAGCCGGACTCGATGACGTGGGAGGCACTCAAGAAGCTCGGGTGGACAGAATACCGGGGGCCAGCACAGACCGACGAACGCGGATACATCATCACCGGGACGATGGGGGCCGGACAATGACGCGCCGCACTGGGGCCGCCGCGACCATGAACCCCGACAACATCGTCCTCTACTGGGCGGTCATCGCCTTGCTCGTCGGCGCGGTCATCGCGGCCGGTGTCGCGTCCGTTGATGGACTGATCCACGCCGCAGCATGGATGGTCCCTGTTGCCTTGCAGTGGACGCTCGCGGTCGCCGTGGATGTCTTCCTTGTCGGCACCGCTCTGGCGACGCTCGCGCTCCGAAAGCGTGGGGCGTACTGGGAAGCGATCGGCGTCGCCGCGATCACCCTGGTGCTCGTCGCGTTCTCGTCATCCGTGAACTGGCTGTACGTCTTCACTTCCACCGAAGCGGGCACTGATGCGCACCTCTATGGGCCGTGGATCAAAGCGTCCATGCCGGTCCTCTTGCTCGCTGCCACCGAGATTGTCGCCGCCCTCACCTCGACGCGGAACAACCGGGAGAACTCGCCCCTGAACCGTGTCAAGCGGGACCTGAAGAAGGCGCGCGCGGAAGCGGCCGCACTTCGGAAACAGATCAGGACCGCCGAAAGTGAGGCGCCGACATGGCCCTGACCGCCTACGAGTCCTTCCTTCACGAGAAGGTCCACTTCTCCCGCTCGTTCGGGTTCCACGTCGAACTCGACGAGATCAACCCCATGCTGCTGGGTCACCAGAAGGCGCTCGTGCAGTGGGCGATCGCTGGCGGCCGTCGCGCACTGTTCGCTGCGTTCGGGCTCGGCAAATCCGTCATGCAGCTGGAGACCTTGCGGCTGATCATCAAGCACCAGCTGCCGACGTGGGCGAAGTGGGAAGCAACCGACGAGAAGATGCCGGATGCTGTCCGGGCGCTGATCATTGCGCCGCTCGGCGTTCGACAGGAGTTCATGCACGACGCCGAAATGCTCGGCATCGAGTTGCGCTTCATCCGCCGCACTGAGGAGCTCGAGCCGGGCTGGCGCGGCATCTACATCACCAACTACGAGAGCGTCCGCGACGGCCGTCTTGACCCGAGCCTGTTCCAGGCGGTCTCCCTCGACGAGGCGAGCGTGCTCAGGTCCTTCGGGTCCAAGACCTACCAGACGTTCCTCACCCTGTTCGATGCGGTGGAGTTCCGCTTCGTCGCCACTGCGACTCCCGCCCCGAACCGCTACAAAGAACTCATCCACTACGCCGGCTATCTGGGCGTCATGGACACCGGGCAGGCGCTCACTAGGTTCTTCCAGCGCAACTCGGAGAAAGCCGGCGACCTCACCCTCTACCCGCACAAAGAGCGCGAGTTCCACCTGTGGCTGAACACGTGGGCAGCGTTCGTGCAGAAGCCTTCCGACCTCGGCTTCCCGGATGACGGCTACATCCTCCCCGACATCATCCTGAACTTCCACGAGGTGGACGTCGACACGGCCACCGCTGTGGAACGTGACGGGCAGGCCAAGTTCATCACCGGAGGCGGCATGTCGCTCGGCGAGGCCGCCCGGGCGAAACGTGACTCCATCACCGCACGGGCTGAGAAGGCGCGCGAGCTCGTCGACGCTTCACCCGATGAGCACTTCATCCTCTGGCACGACCTCGAGGATGAACGCCACGCCATAGCTGACGCGCTCCCCGACGTCTCCGAAGTGTACGGGTCCCTCGACCTCGAGGAGCGTGAGAAGCGGATCATCGACTTCTCCAACGGCGAAACTCGTCTGCTCGCCACCAAGCCGATCCTGTCCGGATCCGGCTGCAACTTCCAGCGGCATTGCCACCGGGCGATCTTCGTCGGCGTCGGCTTCAAGTTCAACGACTGGATTCAGGCGGTCCATCGTGTTCACCGGTTCCTGCAAACCGAGCAGGTCGTCATCGACATCATCCACACCACCGCCGAACGTGACGTCGTCGAGACGCTCATGCAGAAGCGCACCCAGCATGAGGAGCTGATCGGCACCATGAGCGACATCGTCCGCGAGTTCGGACTCGACACCACCGCGATCGAGCAGGCCCTGATCCGGTCGATGGGGGTCTCCCGTCTCGAGGCGAAGGGCGAGGGCTGGCTGGTGGCGAACAACGACTGCGTGCCCGAGACACAGTCCATGGCGGAGAACTCGGTGGACCTGATCGTCACCTCGATTCCGTTCTCGAACCATTACGAGTACACGCCGAGCTACAACGACTTCGGGCACACGGACGACAACGATCACTTCTGGGAGCAGATGGACTTCCTCACACCCGAGCTTCACCGGGTCCTGAAACCGGGCCGCATCTACGCCTGCCACGTGAAGGACCGGATCCTGTTCGGCTCGGTGACGGGCGCCGGAATCCCCACCTCGTCCCCGTTCCACGCTGAGGCACTCTTCCACGGGGTCAAGCACGGCTTCGACTACATGGGCATGATCACCGTCGTCACCGACGTCGTCAGGGAGAACAACCAGACGTATCGCCTCGGCTACACGGAGATGCGGAAAGACTCGACGAAGATGGGCGTCGGCAGCCCTGAGTACATCCTCCTGTTCCACAAGCCCCAGACGGACCGCGCGAAGGGGTATGCGGACAAGCGCGTCGTGAAGGACATCGCGGACTACTCGCTTGCGCGCTGGCAGGTCGACGCGCACGCGTTCTGGCGCTCCTCCGGTGACCGCTCCATCACCCCCGACGAACTCGCCGCCCTGGACCCGGAGACGATGCAGCGCCTCTTCACCGACCAGACCCTCAAGCAGGTGTACGACTTCGAGTCGCACATCAAGCTCGGCGAACTCCTCGCCGGCAAGGGACGTCTCCCCTCCACTTTCATGGCGCTGAACCCCGGCTCTTGGCATCCGGACGTCTGGCATGACGTGAACCGGATGCTCACCCTGAACGGGTCGCAGAAGCAGAAGAACCTGATGATGCACGTCTGCCCCCTCCAGTTCGACATCGTGGACCGGCTGATCGAGCGCTACTCGAACAAGGGCGAGCTGGTCTACGACCCGTTCGGCGGGCTGTTCACCGTCCCGCTGCGGGCGATGAGGCTCGGCCGGGAGGGGCGTGCCGCGGAACTCAACTCGGGCTACTTCCTCGACGGTGTCAAGTACCTCGAGGCCGAAGAACGCAAGCAGGCCATGCCGTCGCTGTTCGACCTCACCGAGGATGCAGCATGACACCCCCGAAGCACACTCACGTCTGGGTGCACGTCGCCTCAAGAGACCCGCGGGGCCGCCACGTCATCGTGTGCCGGTGCACGTGCGGTCGCACGCTCTCCCCGTCGCAGATTCTCAGCATGCGGGAGGCGGCGGCATGACGACCTGGATCGACTTCTTCGCCGGCGCGGGCGGCTCGTCCACCGGCATCTTCGCGGTCCCCGGCATGCACGTCACGATGGCCGCGAACCACAACAAGCTCGTCACCCAGATCCATGCGGCGAACCACCAGCAGACGGATCACGCCGTGGTTGACCTGCATCAGGAGCGCCCCAGCTTCTTCAAGCGCACGGAGTGCGCCTGGTTCTCACCGGAGTGCACGAAGTGGTCTCAGGCAAGTGGGGCGCAGATGCCCGCGATCGAAGAAGGCCTCTTCGAGGACCCCCTTTCGGACGATGTCAAGACCCGCTCCCGGCTGCTCATGTTCGACGTGCTCAGGTATATCGAGTTCCACCGGTACCGGCTGGTGATTGTGGAGAACGTCGTCGACATTGCCACGCAAGCCCAGTACCGGACCGCGTGGCAGGTGTGGCGGTCGGAACTTCGCGCTCTCGGCTACACCTTCCGGGTGATTTCCCTGAACTCGATGCACGCGCAACTGTTCGGGGCGCCGGCCCCGCAGTCTCGTGACCGGATCTACATCGTGGCCTGGCCGGATGGTGAACGTGCGCCGGACCTTGACCGGGTCGTGCGCCCGCGCGCTTTCTGCGGCCGCTGCGACTTGGTGGTGGAGTCGGTGCAGTCGTTCAAGCCCCGCCGCGAAGTCGGCAGGTACAGGCAAGCCTACGTTTTTTGCTGCTCCCGCTGCGGGCTCGTGGTGGAACCCTACTGGCTTCCCGCCGCCGCCGCGATCGACTGGTCGCTCCCCGGAACTCGGATTGGGGATCGGGAGAAGCCGCTCGCGGAGAAGACCCTCGCCCGAATCGCGGCAGGGATCGCCCGCTACTGGGGACCGATCCACCTCGAGGCTGGCGGGAATCAGTACGACGCCGCCGACCCGCGCCACCCCCGCCATGGTGACCCTGACGGGTACTACCGTGCGTGGCCGGTCGAGGAAGCACTCAAGGCGCTGCACACGACGAACTCGAAAGGCCTCGCGATCCCGGTCGAGGGGCGCGATGGTAAGACTGCCCGCCCGGTTGATCTGCCGTTCCGCACCCAGACGGCCCGCCTCGAGTCGGCCCTCGTCAATGCCCCGTTCATTGCGGAGATGCGGGGCACGTCGACAGCGCGGCCGGTGTCTCAGCCGGCGGGGGCGTTCACGGCGGGCGGGAATCATCACGCTCTCGTGCAGTCCTACTACGGGAACACTCTCGAGGCCCGCCCAGCATCCGACGCGCTCGGCACACTCACCACCGTCGACAGGTACGCGCTCCTGCAAGATCCGTTCATCCTCGAACGCCGCTTTGAGTACAGGGTTCGCGGTGTGGAGGAGCCGATGTCAACGCTCACGGCGAACGACACGTCGAAGGCGTTGGTCCACCGCCACAACGGCGACGGGGCAGGAATGACCACCCGGGCCGAGGAATGGCTGCGCACGCTCACGACCGGCGGAAACGTTTCGCTACTGCAGCAGCCGGACAAGCGGAATGTGACACCGGCGGATCTCGCGGCCGCGCGGGAGATGATCCCCGATGTTCTGTTCCGCATGTTCACCCCATCCGAGGTCGCCGCAGGGATGGCGTTCCCGGCCGACTACCAGTGGCAACCGGTGGACCGACTCAAGCCGATCTCGAACCGGGACCTGGTGAAAGCCGCAGGGAACGCTGTGACCCCTCCTGCGGCGCGTGATCTGGTCGCAGTCGCTACCGAGTCTCTCGGGAGGGCAGCATGAGCGACTTCCCCGCAAGTGAACTCGCTCTCATCAAGAAGCGTTCCCGTGGCATCTGCGAGGGCTGTGGGCTGGCGAAAGCGACTGAGGCGCACCACCGCCAGTACCGTTCCCGGGGCGGCCCCGACGTGGCGGAGAACGGCCTTCACCTGTGCGGGTGGGGCAACCACACAGGATGCCACGGGATCGCCCACACGGCTGAGGGTGAGGCTCGAGGCTGGTCGATCCGTTCCGGCTACGACCCAGCCGAGGTGCCCTCCCAGATCATCCTTGACGGCCGCCAAGTGTACGTCCGCTTCATTGCTGACGGTGAGCGTGAGGTCATCCCTGATGCGGATGCGATCGAGTACCTCGAGCTCATCCACGCCAGAAGGGCGGCATGATGGCGGGGCTCAACTGGGTGCGTGTCGACAGCAACCTGCACTCGAATCACAAGGTCTTGGCGCTGCTCGCGATGCGCGGCGGGGAGCACGCTCTCTGCGTGTTCGTCTTCGGACTCGGACACTCGGGAAGCCACGGTCTCGCCGGCTACATTCCAGCCGCAGCGATCGGCCTATTCCACGGCACCAAGAAGGATGTGGCGCTACTCCTCGAGGTTGGCATGTGGGAGGAAGTCCCCGGTGGGTACCTGATTCACGACTGGGCGGAGTACCAGCTCGCCGACGAGGAAGCTGCGGCGAGGTCACAGAAGGCCCGGAACGCGGCGACGGTCCGGTGGGAGAAGGAGCGCGAGCGGGAACGTCTCCGCCTGGAACGAGAGGCGGCCGGATCATGAATGCTCAAGCATCCCCGAGCATCACCCCTGAGCACATGCTCAAGCAGTGCTCAAGCAGTGCTACGCAACAGACGCAACGCAACGCTACTAACGCAACATCATGCTCACCCACGAGGACACCGCGCGTTCACGATGCGCCGACCCCTGTGGATAACGAGGTTCAGGTCACCGAAATCGATCTGACCCACACCCGGGTAGTCCTGGCGCAGTTGCAGGGCGAGCAGGAACGTCTCTCCGCGGACCTCGAGGCAACGGGGCTGAAGGGCTTCGCGGATCGCGCGGACTGGCTGATCGCGCACCGGGCTCCGGAGGAGCAGGTTGCGTGGCGGCGTCGCTGGAGGCGTCTTGGCGTGTCGGATCCGGAGCCGCGCCGCGAGCGCATCCCGCGGCCGGCGTCTCTGGCTGCACCGAAACGTCGCCGGAAGGCCTCTCCGGTGATCCCTGTCGATCGCCAACTGGAGATCGCAATGAATGCTCTGGCGAAACAGGAGGCGGCATGATGCACGACCACGATTTCTGGCGGACACCGTCCGGCGCGCTCGAGTGCGCGTGCGGGGCGTCCCGTCGACCACTACCCGAAGGAGACATCATGCCCACCGAAACACTTGAC